>NZ_JBBCKX010000010.1:0-137126 GCF_037153115.1 Pantoea sp. USMM079 | reverse complement strand
TCAGAGTCAAACACTTTTTTCAGCGTTTTTCTCCGGCGGGATGAATTTCTTCACTCCCTGCTGAGCCGCCTGCGTTGCCGCTTTGCCGTCTCAGTGGTGGCGCATTATAGGGATCCGATTTTTTTGCACAACCCCTTTTTTCGATCTTTTTAATCGACTGGCGAGTTTTCAATCTTTTCGCTGAGATCGCGAGCGATCCGCTCAAAATTCATCTTGTTTGCCAGCCTGATAAGCCGCAGGCTAGGGGTATAAAGTGCAAAAGGAGAAAGATCATGTCTGTAGCCCTACGACCTTATAAGAACCATTTTCCAGAAATCGGCGATCGCGTAATGATCGATCGCAGTAGCGTAGTGGTGGGTGAAGTGCAGCTCGCCGACGATGTCAGCATCTGGCCACTGGTTGCTATCCGCGGTGATGTGAACAAAGTCGTGATAGGTAAAAGAAGCAATATTCAGGACGGCAGCGTTTTGCACGTCACGCATAAATCCACCAGCAACCCGGAAGGGCACCCTTTAGTGATTGGTGAAGACGTGACTGTAGGCCATAAAGCAATGCTGCACGGCTGTCATATCAGCGATCGCGTGCTGGTTGGAATGGGATCGATTTTGCTGGATGGCGTGTTTGTTGAAGAGGATGTCATGATCGGAGCGGGTAGTCTGGTTCCGCCGGGTAAAAGACTGGAGAGCGGCTATCTCTATTTAGGCAGCCCGGTGAAACAAATCCGCCCATTGAGTGAGGCGGAAATCGCAGGTCTGCTCTATTCATCGAGCAATTATGTTGGCTGGAAAGATGAATACCTCGCTCAGGAGAGCCAGATCCAACCTTGATCATCGATCTCATCCTGCCGGATAAGCGCTTCCGCTTCTTCTTCCAAATCCCAGCGATGCGCGCTAAACAGCGCCATCGCTGCACCCGTTCCGAATCGATCCTGTAATGCGTCGGGCTTGATGGCACAAGTTAACCCCATTCCTTGCACCAACACCGGAAAGACGATCGCTCCTCGTTCCTCGTCCCAACTTTCACGATCGGGAAAATGGATCGCCTGATTCACTCCTTCATGGCCTGCTTTAATTGAGCAATAACGGGGGTAATTTCTGGCATCACGCCATGCCATAATTGGAAAGCATGTGCCGCCTGCCCCACCAGCATGCCCAATCCATCTGCCAGCTGACCCGCACCGTGCTGCTGACACCACAACAAGAATGGCGTCAGCCCTTGCTGATAGAACATGTCGTAGCAGCGTGTTTGCGGGGTGATCAATGAGTCTGGCAACGGCGGCACTTTACCCTCAACGCCACTGGAAGTTGCATTGATGATCAGATCAAATGCCTGGCCGGAGAGCTCAGCAAAGCTGCTCGCCTGGATATCCCCACTATGCTGGAAGATATTTGCCAATTCTTCAGCGCGGGCAACCGTTCGGTTGACCACTACCACTGAACATCCAAAAGAAAGCAGGGGAAGGATCACACCACGAGCCGCACCACCGGCTCCCACCAGTAACATTCGGTCACCAGAACGGATCAAATTCAATCGTTCCAGATCGCTTAGCAGGCCAATTCCATCGGTATTATCACCAAAGATCGAGCCATCTGCCTTTTTCTTTAATGTGTTAACCGCCCCAGATAAGGCTGCACGCTCACTGAGTTCATCGGCCAGTTCCCACGCCTGTTGTTTAAACGGCAGTGTGACATTTGCACCTTTTCCACCGACAGTAAAAAAGTCGCTAATTGACTGAGGAAACCCCTCCAGCGGAGCACAAATCCGGCCATAGGAGTGCGCGATTCCTGTCTGCTCGGCAAAAAGGCTATGAATGAAAGGTGACTTAGTGTGTGCAATGGGATGACCAAAAACGGCGAAGTGTTCCATAAATTAACCCTGACGAATAAGTTCGCCGCTGATAACGTCGCGAATTTCAGAAGGATTTAGCCGCCCGCCCGTTGCAGCATGCAACACGGGGAATTGAGCACCGAATTGCTGTGCAACTTCATCAGCATTGCGGCACGGCGCCTCGCCGGAGAGATTGGCGCTGGTAGACACCAATGGTTTGCCGAAGCCACGGCAAAGTGCCTGCACATCCGGATGATCGCTAACGCGGATAGCCAGCGAATCGAAACGTCCTGTTAGCCAGCGTGGCGTATGCGGTGTTGTCGGAACAACATAAGTCACCGGCCCTGGCCAGCTAGCAAACATGCGCTCACGCTGTAGCACCGTGAGTTCGCGATCGGCAATGTAGGGTTCCAGTTGCGCATAATCTGCTGCAATCAGGATAAGCCCTTTCTCAACCGGACGCTGTTTGAGCGCCAGTAAGGCCATGACGGCGCTTTCGCTATCGGGATCGCAACCTAAACCAAACACCGCTTCGGTTGGATAGGCAATAACGGCCTGCTGTTGTAGTTGCTCGATGCAAAATTCGAGACTTCCGGGGACATACGCTTTTTGCTTCATGATCGTTCTTCGTCCTGGGCGATGAGCTTGCCACAGCGTTTGCTGGCGCATAAGCGCTTCATGCCTTGTGCGGTTTTCTTCTCTATTAATAAGGGAAACTGGCAATGCGGGCAGATACCTTCAACAGGCGTTGCATTGATTGCAAATTGGCAATCGGGGTAACGGTCGCAGGAGTGAAAGGTTTTGCCATAGCGCGAACGGCGCTGAACCAGCTTTCCGTTCTGACATTGGGGACAGGCAATCGCGGTCTCGTCGGGCTTATCGATAGTTTCTGTGTAATCACATTCCGGATAGTGGCTACAACCAACAAACATCCCAAATCGCCCCTGACGCAGAACTTTATCTGCGCCGCACTGAGGACACGCGTGCCCTTCCAGCACTTTAACGATATGCCCATCGGCCTGATTTTTCAGGGGACGAACATAATCACAGGTTGGATAATTCACACAGCCAAGAAACGGGCCGTGTTTACCACTGCGTATCACTAAATCTGCCCCGCAAGCGGGGCAGGGATCGTGTTTACGCACAGAAAATAGTGCTGATTTACTCATATTTCCGGATGCATTAATCGCAAATTAATGCAGCATACCTTCATTGACGTCGAATAACAGTTCTTCCATCTGCTGATAAGCGTTTTCACATCCAGGGATGTTAAACAGCACCATCAGCACCACCCATTTGAGATCTTCAAGATCAAATTCCTGAGTATCAAGAGCCGTGACCCGTTCGATGACCATCTCGCGCGTTTCCATATTCAGCACCTGAACTTGTTCCAGGAACAAAATAAAACCGCGACAATCAGCATCAAGACGCTGGCATTCCTCGTCCGTATAAATTCGCATTGAGAGCGGATCTGCGGCCAATTGTACAGGCGCCACCAAACCATCCTGATAGTCCGCTAAACGTTCAAGCCAATTCAACGCATTGTAGATATCTTCACGATGAAAACCCGCATCGGCCAAATCATCGGTCAATTTATCCTGGTCAACACGCATTTCAGCTTCGTTGTGGATATAGGTCTCAAACAAGTACATAAGTACGTCGAACATGGCATGCCCTCCTCAATCGGACATAGCCGCCGGGTACAGCTGCGATCCATCCTGCTAACTCCAGCTCCAGCAACTGGGCTGCGATAACTGGCACAGGTTGGCCGGCACGTTCAGCGACGACGTCAACAGGTGTAACCTCATCACCTACGTTAGCCAACACGCTTGCAAATGGCAATGGAACATCGTCACTGTCTTGTGAATATATTGTTTCTGAAGTGGTTGCCGGCAGCCATTGCAATGTGGAATGCAAATCTTCAAGGATGTTATTGGGATGGGCAACCAACAGCGCTCCCTGCTGAATCAACCAATGTGTGCCTTCACTGCCATCATTACCCAATGCTCCGGGTAATGCATAAACATTGCGGTTTTGTTCCAGCGCGCAGCGAGCCGTGACCAGCGAACCGCTTTTCAGTGAAGCCTCAACGACCAGCACTCCCTGACTTAACCCACTGATGATGCGGTTACGGCGCGGAAAATTCACCGCATGTGGCGCCATATCAAGAGGAAATTCAGAGACTAAAGCCCCTTCGTTATCCATGATCGCCTGCGCCAGCGACTGATGGCTTTTGGGGTAGATATGTTGCAAGCCGCTGCCCAGCACTGCGATTGTTTTTCCACTTGCGTCCAAGGCTGCACGGTGTGCAACGCCATCAATACCGCGAGCCAGTCCGCTAGTGATGGTCAACCCACTGAGTGCAAGTTGCTGTGTAAACCATGTGCCCCACTCTTTGCCATAGTGGGAACAGTGCCGACTGCCCACCACCGCTAATTGCGGTGTCTGCAAAACGGAGAGGTGCCCAGCCACATAGAGCAATGAGGGGCGTTGACTGATTTCAGCCAGGGGGCCCGGATAATCAGCATCTATGCAGGAGACTAAATGATGATGAGGTTGATCCAGCCACTGTAACGTGCGCGCCAGTTGCCGTGGGCAATAATCGTTAAACTGTTGGCGCTGCAATTCATTCAAACCATGGCTGTGCAGTAATTCGTCATCGACGGCAGCACCGTTTTGCAAATTCCGCGCGAGATCCACTACGCGATGCCGGCGCAGGCCTTTAACATTTGCCAGCCGGAGTATCCCTTCCACTCGCTCCACGCGTCCATCCTTAAGCCCGCTCACATGCGGTGCAATGCTGTCAATCAGGCCACAAAAAGTCTACAATATGAGGTAGTAATCTTTTCTTTAACGCATACAGATCTGGATATTTATGTCAGTTTTGCAGGTATTACATTTCCCTGATGATCGCCTTCGCAAAATCGCTGCGCCGGTGGCTACCGTAAACGCAGACGTTCAGCGCATTGTCGATGACATGTTTGAAACCATGTACGCCGAAGAAGGCATTGGCTTAGCGGCCACTCAGGTCGACATTCATCAACGCATCATTGTTATCGATGTTTCTGAAAATCGAGACGAACGTCTGGTGTTGATTAACCCGGAACTGCTGGAAAAAAGCGGTGAAACCGGTATTGAAGAGGGCTGCCTCTCAATCCCTGAACAGCGTGCCTTTGTGCCGCGTGCGGAATGGGTCAAAGTCCGTGCGCAGGATCGTGACGGTAAGAACTTCGAGCTGGAAACGGATGGTCTGCTGGCGATTTGTATCCAGCATGAAATCGATCATCTGGATGGCAAGCTGTTTATCGATTATCTGTCGCCGCTGAAGCGTCAGCGCATCAAACAGAAACTGGAAAAGCTGGCCCGCATGAACGCACGCGAAGCCTGAGCACTAACAGAAGGTTAAACTGTGTCTGCATCGCTAAAAATTATCTTTGCCGGTACACCTGACTTTGCAGCGCGTCATCTCGACGCGCTGCTTGCTTCTGAGCATCAGGTAGTTGGCGTATTTACTCAGCCCGACCGTCCATCAGGACGCGGTAATAAACTCACTCCAGGCCCTGTCAAAGTGTTGGCACAGGCACATGATGTTCCCGTGTTCCAGCCAAAATCGCTAAAACCTGAAGAGAATCAGCAACTGGTTGCTGACCTGCAAGCCGATATCATGGTGGTGGTGGCTTATGGCCTGATTCTGCCGAAGGCGGTTCTCGATATGCCGCGACTCGGTTGCATCAATGTCCATGGTTCACTGTTGCCACGCTGGCGCGGCGCGGCGCCCATTCAGCGTTCGCTCTGGGCTGGCGACAGCGAAACCGGCGTGACCATCATGCAGATGGATGTGGGACTGGATACGGGTGACATGCTGCATAAACTCTCCTGTCCTATCACGCCTGAAGACACCAGCGCATCACTGTATGACAAGCTGGCAGAGCTTGGGCCACAAGGTATGCTGGATACACTCGATCTGCTTGCCAGCGGCAAAGCTCAGCCTGAAGTGCAGGATGAAGCGCTGGTTTCTTACGCTGAGAAGTTGAGTAAAGAAGAGGCGCGTCTTGATTGGTCACTTTCTGCTGCACAGCTTGAGCGCTGCATTCGTGCCTTCAATCCCTGGCCGGTGAGTTTCTTCCTGATCGAGGATCAACCCGTCAAAGTGTGGCAGGCTAGCGTTCTACCTCATCAGAACAAACAGCCGGGCGAAATCATCCATGCTGATAAAAATGGCATTCAGATTGCCACCGCTGACGGCGTACTCAATCTACTTTCGCTGCAGCCTGCGGGTAAGAAAGCCATGTCCGCGCAAGATCTGCTGAATTCGCGTCGTGAATGGTTTGCCACTGGCACCCTTCTGGCCTGATCTCCAGCCCGGTTTAACCGGGCTTTTTGTTTGATGAATGAATATGAAAAAAGCAACTAACCTGCGTAGTCTCGCCGCGCAACTGATTGAACGCGTGGTAGATAAAGGTGAATCGCTCAGTGCCATTCTGCCTGGCGCGCAAAAAACATTGGCTGATAAAGATGGCGCGCTGTTGCAGGAACTCTGCTTTGGCGTAATGCGCACTCTGCCACAACTGGAAGCGCTGATTGGCAAACTGATGGAGCGCACGTTAACGGGAAAGCAGCGCGTACTGCATTACCTGATAATGGTTGGGTTGTATCAGTTGCTGTATACGCGTGTGCCAGCGCATGCCGCACTGGCCGAAACGGTTGCCGGTGCAGAAGTCCTGAAGCGTACGGCGCTGAAGGGATTGATTAACGGTGTACTGCGTCAGTTCCAGCGTCAGCAAGAGGAACTGGTTGCTGCAGTGGATCAAGGCCCACAGCGCTACTGGCATCCCGGTTGGTTGCTTAAGCGTTTGCAGACAGCCTGGCCAGATCAATGGCAGCAGATCGTTGACGCCAATAATCAGCGACCGCCGATGTGGTTGCGCGTCAATCGCCAGCACCATAGCCGTGATGCGTGGCTGAACCTGTTGCAGGCTGAAGATAAAGCAGCTTTCCCCGCCGATGCGCCGGATGCTCTGCGTCTTGAATCCCCTGCTCCTGTCAGTCAGTTACCGGGCTTCGATCAAGGATGGGTGACAGTACAAGATTTGTCTGCACAGCGCTGTGCTCTGCTGCTTGAGCCACAAAATAATGAAGCCATTCTCGATCTCTGCGCAGCGCCTGGCGGCAAGACCACGCATATTCTGGAAATCGCCCCTCAGGCAAACGTGCTGGCCGTGGATATTGATCAACAACGTTTGACTCGCGTGCATGAAAATCTGCAGCGCCTGGGTATGCAAGCTGAAGTGCGTCAGGGTGATGGCCGGACACCTGCAGAGTGGTGCGGCGACCAGCAATTTGACCGTATTCTGCTGGATGCACCTTGTTCTGCAACCGGAGTGATTCGACGTCACCCTGATATCAAATGGTTGCGCCGTGATCGTGATATCCCAGAGCTGGCTGCACTGCAGCGCGAAATCCTCAATGCAGTTTGGCCACGTTTGAAATCCGGCGGCACGATGATTTACGCGACCTGCTCCATCCTGCCCGAAGAAAACCATCAGCAGATCGCGGCCTTTTTGGCTGAGCACGATGATGCCGCCGCTGAGCAGTTGCCCGAAGGCCAAATCAACGGATGGCAAGTCTTCCCGAGCGTTGATGGCGGTGACGGATTCTTTTACGCTAAGTTGATAAAGAAATAGTGCGGCGCATTCTGACAAGAGCGATTCAACGATGAAAATTATTATCCTCGGCGCCGGGCAGGTTGGCGGCACACTTGCTGAAAACCTGGTGGGCGAAAATAACGACATCACTGTTGTTGATACGGATGCCACCCGTCTGCGCGCGTTGCAGGACAAATTTGACCTGCGCGTGTTGCACGGCCATGGTTCCCATCCACGTATATTGCGTGAAGCCGGTGCTGAAGATGCCGATATGCTGGTTGCTGTCACCAGTTCCGACGAAACCAACATGATTGCCTGTCAGATTGCCTATTCGCTTTTCAATACGCCAAACCGAATTGCCCGTATTCGCGCGGCGGAATATTTGCGCGATGCCGAAAAGCTGTTTGTACCGGAAGCCGTACCTATCGATCATTTGATTTCACCGGAACAGTTGGTTATCGACAACATCTATCGCCTGATTCAGTATCCTGGCGCATTGCAGGTAGTTAACTTTGCCGAAGGGAAAGTGAGCCTTGCAGTAGTAAAAGCCTATTACGGTGGGCCACTGGTCGGTAACCCGTTGTCCATTTTGCGTGAACATATGCCGCATATTGATACACGCGTAGCGGCTATTTTCCGTCAGGATCGCCCTATTCGCCCTCAGGGTTCCACGATCGTCGAAGCGGGTGATGAAGTCTTCTTTATTGCCGCGAGCCAGCATATTCGTGCGGTAATGAGCGAAATGCAGCGCCTTGAGAAACCCTACAAGCGCATTATGCTGGTCGGCGGCGGCAACATCGGTTTTGGTTTGGCCCAGCGGTTGGAAAAACAGTACAGCGTGAAGTTGATTGAACGTAATCAACAACGCGCAGCAGAACTGGCTGAGCGTCTGCACGACACCGTGGTGTTTTATGGTGATGCTTCAGATCAGGAGTTGCTCGCCGAAGAACATGTTGATCAGGTGGATCTTTTCATCGCCGTCACCAATGACGACGAAGCCAACATTATGTCGGCCATGCTCGCAAAGAAGATGGGAGCGAAAAAGGTCATGGTTTTGATCCAGCGTCGTGCTTATGTCGATCTGGTTCAGGGTAGCGTGATCGATATTGCCATCTCTCCGCAGCAAGCCACCATTTCCGCCCTGCTTGGTCACGTGCGCAAGGCAGATATTGTTGGCGTCTCCTCACTGCGACGCGGCATTGCCGAAGCCATTGAAGCTATTGCGCACGGTGAAGAGACCACTTCCCGTGTAGTGGGTCGTTTAATTGAAGATATCAAACTACCGCCGGGTACGATTATTGGCGCTGTCGTACGTGGCGATGAAGTGATCATTGCTAACGACAACGTACGTATTGAACAGGGCGATCATGTCATTATGTTCCTGACAGATAAGAAGTTTGTCCCCGATGTTGAACGTCTCTTCCAGCCAAGTCCTTTCTTCCTCTAAATCGCCGCGGGCGTTTGCCCGCCGTGATAATTTTGCTTAATCCGCTGTTATCATGGCAATTGCACAAAGGTTTGTTAGACTTTAGCCATTGGCCAAGGCAAGGAGATAACAATGAGTTTATTCAAAGAGTTTCGTGATTTTGCAATGCGTGGGAACGTGGTGGATTTGGCAGTCGGTGTGATTATCGGTGCCGCTTTCGGCAAGATTGTTTCATCACTGGTCGCGAATATCATCATGCCACCACTGGGATTACTGATTGGCGGAGTCGATTTTAAACAGTTTAAGTGGGTCCTAAAACCGGCCGAGGGTGATGTACCTGCTGTCGTAATGGAATACGGTAACTTTATTCAAACCATTTTTGATTTTGTCATCGTCGCCTTTGCCATCTTTATGGCCATCAAACTGATGAACAAGCTGTATCAGAAGAAAGAAGTTGAAAAACCAGCGCCAAAACCAACCAACGAAGAAGTGTTGCTCACTGAAATTCGCGATCTGTTGAAACAGCAGAACAGCGATAAACTGTGATAAAAAAGCCGCCAAGTGCAGGCGGCTTTTTTGTCTGTAAAGCAGAAGGCCAGTGATAAACTTTTCTGCTTATCACTGGCCTCCCAGTTTCTACCCTTCGCATGTTTATCTTTACGTCGGTAGCTGCCTTTCCCTTTCTGATTCTGTTCAACTCGCTGACGAAACAGCGGATCATGTAACAGTGCCTCCAAAGCGTTATCGTTAATCTTGCCTTTGCGATGCTGATAGCGACTCATAATGTCCTCCGGTTAATAATGGCGCAACTATAGGCTTTCCTGCGTGAAATTCAATCCTTGCTACAACAAATTTCCACCTGCGGCTCTTCACCTTTTTCCAGCGCTTCAAGAATAGAACAGCAGGCACTGCTATGTAGATCCCCGCAACAGGTCGCGGCTAAACGTTGTAATGAGCGCTGAATGGTTTGCAACTCGGCAATCATGCCATTCACTTCATCCAGACGCCTGGCCACGATCGCTTTGGACTCCTGACAGGTATGGTGCTCGGGATCGATACGGATCGATAATAAATCGCGGATCGAATCCAGGCTGAAACCGAGCTGACGCCCATAGCGGATAAAGCGTAAGCGCTGAAGATCATCATCATTATAGAGACGGAATCCGCCTTCAGTGCGAATCTCATGATCCATCATTTGCTGCTTTTCATAAAAACGTATGGTGTCAGGTGTAACGTCAGCAAGTTTAGCCAGCTGGCCAATTTTATACATGTTACTTCTCCTGAAGCATGCGGTGTCGAATGGCACCGCCATATTCACCACGTAAAAAATCTGTGCTCATTCCTGCCTGCTGTAACTTCATCTCCAGCAGGGTTAATCTTTTTTTGAGTTCACTGGCTTGATGATCGTCAGGATCCAAAAGCTGTAAAAGATCGTTGAGTTGCACAGCTTCGCGGCGCATTTCAAGTTCAGGGGGTAAAAAACCTGAGTTTTTCAGTAATCGATATGCCGTACGTAACTCAGGCGGCACGCCACTTTCGTCTTCGAGCTGTAAAGGTGCACCTTCACCTGGTAGATTACTCAGTTCACCTTTTTCCTGCGCGGCGCGTATCTGCTGTTCTACCAGCTGGTCAATTAACCACATAATGAACCTCTACGACTTACAACAGCGTTCAGCATAGCGAAAGATGGGGGGATGGGGAATTGGAGACAATAAAAAACCCGCCGAAGCGGGTTTTCTACGTTACTGCAAATTACTCTGCAGCAGCTTCTGCTTGAGCTTCTGGACGATCAACCAGCTCGATGTAAGCCATCGGAGCGTTGTCACCAGCACGGAAGCCACACTTCAGAATACGAGTGTAACCACCGGCACGGCTCGCGAAACGCGGGCCCAGCTCGTTAAACAGTTTTGCCACGATCTCGTTATCACGAGTGCGGGCGAATGCCAGACGACGATTAGCTACGCTGTCGGTCTTGGCAAGAGTAATCAGCGGCTCAACTACGCGACGCAGTTCTTTGGCTTTCGGCAGAGTCGTTTTGATGATCTCGTGACGAACCAGAGAACCGGCCATGTTGCGGAACATAGCCTGACGATGGCTGCTGTTGCGGTTCAGTTGACGACCACTCTTACGATGGCGCATGACCTTATCCTTCTCAGTGAAACCTTAACCTGTGATCTGATTATTCATCAGCAATGCTTGCTGGTGGCCAGTTTTCCAGGCGCATGCCCAGAGACAAACCACGTGAAGCGAGCACATCTTTAATCTCAGTAAGAGATTTTTTACCAAGGTTAGGCGTTTTAAGCAGCTCAACCTCGGTACGCTGTACCAGATCACCGATGTAGTGGATAGCTTCTGCCTTGAGGCAGTTAGCAGAGCGGACAGTCAATTCCAGATCGTCAACAGGGCGCAGCAGGATCGGATCGAATTCTGGTTTCTCTTCTTTCACTTCCGGCTGACGTACATCACGTAAGTCAACGAAAGCTTCCAGTTGTTCTGCCAGGATGGTAGCCGCACGACGAATCGCCTCTTCAGGATCGATTGTGCCGTTGGTTTCCATTTCGATGACCAGCTTGTCCAGGTCGGTGCGCTGTTCTACACGCGCTGCTTCAACATTGTAGGCGATACGGTCTACAGGGCTGTAGCAAGCGTCAACCAACAGACGGCCGATTGGGCGCTCATCTTCTTCCGAATGAATTCGGGCAGAAGCCGGCACATAACCACGACCACGCTGAACTTTGATACGCATGCTAATAGATGCGTTTTCATCGGTCAGATGGCAGATTACATGCTGTGGCTTGACGATTTCGACATCACCGTCGTGGGTGATATCGGCTGCAGTCACAGGGCCAATGCCAGATTTATTCAAAGTAAGGATGACTTCATCTTTACCCTGAACTCTTACCGCCAGCCCTTTCAGATTGAGCAGGATTTCCAGGATATCTTCCTGTACGCCCTCTTTGGTGGAGTACTCGTGGAGCACGCCATCGATCTCAACCTCGGTCACCGCGCAACCCGGCATGGAAGAAAGCAGAATACGGCGCAGTGCGTTGCCAAGAGTATGGCCAAAGCCACGCTCTAACGGCTCAAGGGTCACCTTGGCGTGCGTCGAACTCACTTGCTCGATATCTACCAGGCGCGGTTTTAGAAACTCTGTCACAGAACCCTGCATTGTGTCCTCTCTTTGGTACTAAGCTTTACTTAGAGTAAAGCTCGACGATCAGGTGTTCGTTAATGTCCGCAGACAGATCAGTACGTTCAGGAATACGCTTGAACACACCTTCCATCTTAGTCGCATCAACTTCCAGCCAGGTTGGCTTTTCACGCTGCTCAGCCAGCTCCAGAGCGGCCTTCACGCGAGATTGCTGTTTGGCTTTCTCACGGATGCTAACGACATCATTCGGAGATACCTGATAAGAAGCGATGTTAACAACGCGACCGTTCACCAGGATAGATTTATGGCTAACCAGCTGACGTGCTTCTGCACGAGTGGCACCAAAGCCCATACGGTAAACAACGTTATCCAGACGACCTTCCAGCAGAGCCAACAGGTTTTCACCGGTGTTGCCTTTCAGACGTGCTGCTTCTTTGTAGTAGTTACGGAACTGACGCTCAAGCACGCCGTACATACGACGAACTTTCTGCTTCTCACGTAACTGACCGCCGTAGTCAGACAGACGCGGTTTACGCGCACCGTGCTGGCCAGGTGGTTGTTCAATTTTGCACTTGGTATCGATCGCGCGAACGCCAGACTTAAGGAATAAGTCGGTGCCCTCACGACGGCTCAGCTTGAGCTTAGGACCCAAATATCTTGCCATTTTCTTTCTCCAACTAACCTAAAAACGGGCGTTAAACGCGACGTTTTTTCGGCGGACGACAACCGTTGTGAGGGATTGGAGTCACATCAGTAATATTAGTGATGCGGAAACCAGCAGCGTTCAGAGCACGAATTGTTGATTCGCGACCTGGACCTGGACCCTTAACCATAACTTCCAGATTCTTAATACCGTAATCTTTCACTGCTTCTGCACAGCGCTCTGCAGCTACCTGAGCAGCAAACGGAGTAGATTTACGTGAACCGCGGAAACCGGAACCACCGGCGGTTGCCCAACCCAGTGCGTTACCCTGACGATCAGTGATGGTAACGATGGTGTTGTTAAAAGATGCATGGACATGAGCCACGCCATCTGAGACTTGCTTTCTTACACGCTTGCGTGCACGAACTGGTGCCTTTGCCATTATTTACTCACCCCGATTATTTCTTGATCGGTTTACGCGGACCCTTACGGGTACGTGCATTGGTCTTAGTACGCTGACCGCGAACTGGCAGACCACGACGATGGCGTAAACCACGATAGCAACCAAGGTCCATCAGACGCTTGATGCTCAGGGTGATTTCACGGCGCAGATCACCTTCAACAACGAATTTACCAACTGCTTCACGCAGCTGTTCAATTTGTTCTTCAGACAGCTCTCTGATCTTAACATTTTCAGCGATACCCGTTGAAGCGCAGATGGCTTTAGAACGGGTCTTGCCGATACCGAAGATCGAAGTTAATGCGATTACGGTATGTTTTTGATCAGGAATGTTAATGCCTGCTATACGGGCCACTATGCACTCCTATAATTAAATAAATGCGTCCCATGCTGAAAAGCCCGTTTTCAGGATACTCAAATGGTAACGCATCGACATACAAAAGATTGGCTGGCTAATCTAGCCAGCTCAACCCGACTTTGCAAGAAAAATATGTGACAATATCAGCCTTGGCGCTGTTTATGCTTTGGCTCGGCGCTGCAAATCACACGTACGACACCGTCGCGGCGGATGATTTTGCAGTTACGACATAATTTCTTGACGGAAGCACGAACTTTCATTTTTACTCTCCGTAACTTCTCAAGCGCCTGAATTAACGGCCGTAGCCTTTCAGGTTTGCTTTC
The DNA here is from genome assembly GCF_037153115.1 of Pantoea sp. USMM079. Taxonomy (NCBI): domain Bacteria; kingdom Pseudomonadati; phylum Pseudomonadota; class Gammaproteobacteria; order Enterobacterales; family Erwiniaceae; genus Pantoea; species Pantoea sp. USMM079. The sequence goes on along the minus strand of NZ_JBBCKX010000010.1, from coordinate 123,293 downwards.
TTCAATGCAGACTCATACTGACTCGACATCATCAGAGTTTGCACTTGAGCCATAAAGTCCATGATGACAACCACTACGATAAGCAGCGATGTGCCGCCAAAGTAGAAGGGAACCTTCATGGCATCACGCATGAACTCCGGGATCAGGCAGATAAAGGTAATGTACAGTGCGCCGATTAAGGTCAAACGTGTCATTACTTTATCGATATACTTCGCCGTTTGCTCTCCCGGACGAATTCCCGGTACGAATGCTCCAGACTTCTTCAAGTTATCAGCTGTTTCACGTGGGTTGAAAACCAACGCCGTGTAGAAGAAACAGAAGAAGATGATTGCAGTCGCATAGAGTAGCACATAAAGCGGCTGTCCTGGTTGCAAATACAGCGAAATTGTTGTCAGCCAGTTCCAACCGGTTCCGCCCCCGAACCATGACGCGATGGTTGCTGGGAACAGAATAATGCTGGAAGCAAAGATAGCCGGAATTACACCCGCCATATTCACTTTCAACGGTAAATGTGTGCTCTGTGCAGCATATACACGACGACCTTGCTGACGTTTAGCGTAGTTGACCACAATGCGGCGCTGGCCACGCTCAACGAAAATAACAAAGAACGTCACTGCAAATACAAGAACTGCAACCAACAGCAACAGGAGGAAGTGCAGGTCACCTTGCCGCGCTTGCTCGATGGTATGGCCAATGGCCGGCGGGAGACCCGCAACAATACCTGCGAAGATAATGATCGAGATACCGTTACCGATACCTCGTTCAGTAATCTGTTCGCCCAGCCACATCAGGAACATTGTCCCGGTAACCAGACTTACAACAGCGGTAAAGTAGAATGCGAAACCTGGATTCATTACCAGGCCTTGCATTCCAGGCATATTCGGCAGACCGGTAGCAATACCGATCGACTGGAATACAGCCAGAACCAGGGTGCCATAGCGAGTGTACTGGCTAATCTTACGACGACCAGCTTCACCCTCTTTCTTAATCTCGGCCAACGCGGGATGAACCACCGTCAGCAACTGGATAATAATAGAGGCCGAAATATACGGCATAATACCCAGTGCGAAGATTGAGGCACGACTGAGAGCACCACCAGAGAACATGTTGAACATTTCAATGATGGTGCCACGCTGTTGCTCAAGCAGTTTGGCAAGTACAGTGGCATCGATACCAGGGATTGGAATAAAAGAGCCAATACGGAAGACAATCAGTGCACCGATAACAAACAAAAGTCTGCGCTTCAGTTCACCAAAGCCACCTTTGGCACTTTGAAAATCTAATCCCGGTTGCTTTGCCATCTGCTACTTATTCCTCGATTTTACCGCCAGCAGCTTCGATTGCAGCACGCGCACCTTTAGTGACACGCAGACCACGAATCGTTACCGGTGCAGAAACTTCACCAGACAGAATCACTTTCGCGAACTCGATCTGAACACCGATGATGTTGGCTGCTTTCAGAGTATTCAGGTCAACAATACCGCCTTCAACTTTCGCCAGGTCAGACAGACGAACTTCTGCAGTGACCATTGCTTTGCGAGAGGTGAAACCGAATTTCGGCAGACGACGATACAGAGGCATCTGACCACCCTCGAAACCGCGACGTACGCCACCGCCAGAACGAGAGTTCTGACCTTTGTGACCACGACCACCGGTTTTACCGAGGCCAGAACCGATACCACGACCCAGACGCTTAGAAGCGTGTTTAGACCCTTCGGCCGGAGACAGAGTGTTTAAGCGCATCTCTTACTCCTCCACTTTCAGCATGTAGGAAATCGCGTTAACCATACCGCGCACTGCTGGCGTGTCTTCACGCTCAACGGTATGACCAATACGACGCAGACCCAAGCCAACCAGAGTGGCTTTGTGCTTAGGCAGGCGGCCGATTGAACTGCGGGTTTGTGTAATTTTAATAGTCTTAGCCATCGTGATTACCCCAGAATTTCTTCAACGGATTTACCACGCTTGGCAGCGACCATTTCTGGAGAATTCATATTGCCCAAGCCATCGATAGTTGCACGAACCACGTTAATCGGGTTAGTAGAACCATACGCTTTAGCCAGAACGTTATGCACTCCAGCAACTTCTAAAACAGCGCGCATTGCACCGCCGGCGATGATACCGGTACCTTCAGAAGCTGGCTGCATGAACACACGAGAACCCGTGTGAGCACCTTTAACAGGGTGCTGCAGGGTGCCGTGAGTCAGCGCGACGTTAATCATGTTGCGACGGGCTTTTTCCATCGCTTTCTGGATCGCTGCTGGAACTTCACGCGCTTTACCGTAACCAAAACCAACGCGGCCGTTACCATCACCCACTACAGTCAGTGCGGTGAAGGAGAAAATACGACCACCTTTTACAGTTTTAGATACACGGTTTACCGCGATCAGTTTTTCCTGCAGTTCGCCAGCTTGTTTCTCGATGTTTGACATCTTAGACCTCTACCTTAGAACTGAAGGCCAGCTTCACGGGCAGCATCTGCCAGTGCCTGGACACGACCATGATATTGGAACCCGGAACGGTCGAAAGAAACATTAGTAATGCCTTTCTCGACAGCGCGCTCAGCCAGAGCTTTACCTACAGCTGCAGCAGCGTCTTTGTTACCGGTGTACTTCAGTTGTTCGGCAATAGCTTTTTCTACAGTAGAAGCAGCAACCAGAACTTCGGAACCGTTCGGGGCGATCACCTGTGCGTAAATATGACGCGGGGTACGATGTACCACCAGGCGAGTAGCACCCAGCTCTTTGAGCTTGCGACGTGCACGGGTCGCACGACGGATACGAGCAGATTTCTTATCCATAGTGTTACCTTACTTCTTCTTAGCCTCTTTGGTACGCACGACTTCGTCGGCGTAACGAACACCCTTGCCTTTGTAAGGCTCAGGACGACGGTAGGCGCGCAGATCCGCTGCAACCTGACCAATCAGCTGTTTATCAGCGCCTTTCAGCACGATTTCAGTCTGAGTTGGACATTCAGCAGTGATGCCGGCCGGCAGTGCATGGTCAACAGGGTGAGAGAAGCCCAGGGCCAAGCTCACAGAGTTGCCTTTAACAGCTGCACGATAACCAACACCAACCAGTTGCAGCTTCTTGGTGAAGCCTTCGGTAACACCGATAACCATGCCGTTCAGCAGCGCACGAGCAGTACCTGCCTGTGCCCAAGCGTCCGAGAAGCCTTCGCGTGGAGCGAAAGTCAGGGCGTTGTCTGCATGCTTAACTTCTACAGCACTGTTGATAGTACGAGTCAGCTCGCCGTTTTTGCCTTTGATCGAAACTTCCTGACCGTTGAGTTTTACCTCTACGCCCGCAGGAACAACGACAGGTGCTTTTGCAACACGAGACATTTTATCCTCCGATTACGCTACGTAGCAGATAATTTCGCCACCAAGACCAGCCTGGCGCGCTGCACGATCAGTCATGACACCTTTAGAGGTAGAGATTACAGCGATGCCCAGACCAGCCATTACTTTTGGCAGCTCATCTTTTTTCTTATAGATGCGCAGACCTGGACGGCTAACACGCTGAATGCTCTCTACCACAGCCTTGCCCTGGAAATACTTTAAAGTAACTTCCAGCTCAGACTTGATGTCGCCTTCGATTTTAAAATCTTCAATGTAGCCTTCTTCCTTCAGCACGTTGGCAATTGCCACTTTCAGCTTGGAGGAAGGCATAGAGACCGCAACTTTGTTCGCGGCCTGACCGTTACGGATACGGGTCAGCATATCCGCGATCGGATCTTGCATGCTCATCTGTGTTACTCCCGTGATTCAAATGGTGACAATTACCAGCTAGCCTTTTTCAGACCCGGGATTTCACCGCGCATTGCGGCTTCACGGACCTTGATACGGCTCAACCCAAACTTCCGCAGGAAACCGTGCGGACGACCTGTCTGACGGCAGCGGTTACGCTGACGGGAAGGGCTGGAATCACGCGGCAGACTCTGCAGCTTGAGAACGGCATCCCAACGATCTTCGTCGGATGCGTTCACATCAGAAATGATCGCTTTCAGTTCTGCGCGCTTAGCGAAGAACTTGTCTGCTAATTTCACACGCTTTACTTCGCGTGCTTTCATCGATTGCTTAGCCATTAAGTAACCCTACCTTACTTGCGGAACGGGAAGTCAAAGGCAGCCAGCAGAGCACGGCCTTCATCATCAGATTTCGCAGTAGTGGTAATGGTAATATCCAAACCACGAACGCGATCGACTTTGTCATAATCGATTTCTGGGAAGATGATCTGCTCACGAACGCCCATGCTGTAGTTACCGCGACCATCGAAAGACTTAGCAGACAAGCCGCGGAAGTCACGAATACGTGGTACAGCAATAGTGATCAGGCGCTCAAAGAACTCCCACATGCGCTCGCCGCGCAGAGTTACTTTACAGCCGATCGGATAGCCCTGACGGATTTTGAAGCCTGCAACTGATTTGCGTGCTTTGGTGATCAACGGTTTTTGACCGGAGATTGCTGCCAGATCAGCTGCTGCGTTATCCAGCAGTTTCTTGTCAGCGATCGCTTCACCAACACCCATGTTCAGGGTGATCTTCTCGACCCGAGGGACTTGCATGACAGAATTGTAGCCGAACTCAGTCATGAGTTTCTGGACTACTTCGTCTTTGTAGTAATCATGCAGTTTCGCCATCGTACTACTCCAAATTACTTGATAGTTTCGCTATTAGACTTGAAGAAACGGACTTTTTTGCCTTCTTCGAATCTAAAGCCTACACGGTCAGCCTTGCCGGTTGCCGCATTGAAGATTGCAACGTTAGAAACCTGAATAGCAGCTTCTTTTTCAACGATGCCGCCTGGTTGGTTCAGAGCCGGAACCGGCTTCTGGTGTTTCTTAACCAGGTTGATACCTTCAACGATGACCTTACCAGAAGTCAGGACATTCTTTACTTTACCGCGTTTACCTTTGTCTTTACCGGTAATCACGATAACTTCGTCGTTACGACGGATTTTCGCTGCCATTGCTCGCTCCTTAGAGTACTTCTGGTGCCAGAGAGATAATTTTCATGAACTTTTCAGTACGAAGTTCACGAGTTACCGGCCCAAAAATACGCGTACCGATAGGCTGCTCGCTGTTATTGTTTAAAATAACGCATGCATTACCATCGAAGCGAATGACAGAACCGTCCGGGCGACGAACACCCTTCCTGGTGCGCACCACTACCGCCTTCAGGACATCACCTTTCTTAACTTTACCGCGAGGAATTGCTTCCTTGATGGTAACTTTAATGATGTCGCCGACGCCTGCGTAGCGACGGTGCGAGCCACCCAGAACCTTGATACACATTACGCGACGTGCACCGGAGTTGTCGGCGACGTTCAGCATAGTCTGTTCTTGGATCATTTTAGTGCTCCGCTAATGTCAACTACTACTTCGGGACCCAAACCTCAGGTCGTTAAAAAGCCCCATAATTGAGGGCGCGGCATTATAACACCGGTTCTCGCAGATGGGTAGAAAAAATGAACGGCTCAGACGAGCCGTTCATTTTATTTTTTAGAGGAAGCGGATTCTATTACAGAACCGCTTTCTCTACAACGCGAACCAGCGCCCAAGACTTAGTCTTAGACAGTGGACGGGTTTCGCGGATTTCTACCACGTCACCGATTCCACATTCGTTGTTCTCGTCATGGATGTGCAGCTTAGTCGTACGCTTGATGAACTTACCGTAGATCGGGTGTTTCACGACACGTTCGATAGCAACTACTGCAGATTTCTGCATTTTGTCACTAATTACACGACCCTGCAGAGTACGGATTTTATCGGTCATTACGCCGCCTTCTCAGTCAGTAAAGTCTTAACACGTGCAACATTACGACGCACTTGCTTCAGCAGATGGGTCTGCTGCAGCTGGCCGGATGCTGCCTGCATGCGCAGGTTGAATTGCTCACGCAGCAGGTTAAGAAGCTCAGCGTTCAGCTCTTCAACGCTTTTTTCACGCAGCTCATTTGCTTTCATTACATCACCGTCTTAGTAACAAAGGTGGTTTTGATAGGCAGTTTTGCTGCTGCCAGCTTGAATGCTTCACGGGCAAGCTCTTCCGGAACACCGTCCATTTCATACAGGACTTTACCCGGTTGGATCAGGGCAACCCAATACTCCACGTTACCCTTACCTTTACCCATACGCACTTCAAGCGGCTTCTCGGTGATCGGTTTGTCCGGGAATACACGGATCCAGATCTTACCTTGACGCTTAACTGCACGGGTCATAGCACGACGTGCTGCTTCGATCTGACGAGCAGTCAGACGACCACGGCCAACAGCTTTCAGACCGAAAGTACCGAAGCTGACATCCGTACCCTGCGCCAGACCACGGTTGCGGCCTTTGTGCACTTTACGGAATTTCGTACGCTTTGGTTGTAACATCAGCGACTCTCCTTACTTACGGCCTTTACGCTGCTGCTTTTTAGGTTGAGCAGCCGGTTCCGGTTGTTCAACAGCAGCCATACCACCCAGGATCTCACCTTTGAAGATCCATACCTTAACGCCGATTACACCATAAGTGGTGTGCGCTTCAGAGGTGTTGTAGTCAATGTCTGCACGCAGAGTGTGCAGTGGCACGCGACCTTCACGGTACCATTCGGTACGTGCGATCTCGGCTCCGCCCAAACGGCCGCTAACTTCAACTTTAATACCCTTCGCGCCCAGACGCATTGCGTTCTGAACAGCACGCTTCATCGCACGACGGAACATCACACGACGCTCCAGCTGTGAAGTGATGCTATCAGCAACCAATTTAGCGTCCAGTTCCGGTTTACGGACTTCGGCGATATTGATCTGTGCAGGAACGCCAGCGATTTTCGCTACGACCGTGCGCAGTTTTTCTACGTCTTCACCTTTCTTACCGATAACGATACCCGGGCGAGCGGTGTGAATGGTCACACGGATGCTCTTAGCCGGACGCTCGATAACGATACGAGATACAGACGCTTTAGCCAGTTCCTTAGTCAGGAACTGACGTACTTTAAAATCGCTGTCCAGGTTGTCAGCGAATTCTTTGGTGTTCGCAAACCAGGTAGAGTTCCATGGTTTTACAATACCCAGGCGAATACCATTAGGATGTACTTTCTGACCCATTGCTAGTCTCCAGAGTCTCAGCGATCGGACACAACCACAGTAATGTGGCTGGTGCGCTTCAGGATGCGATCTGCACGACCTTTCGCACGCGGCATAATGCGCTTCATGCTTGGGCCTTCGTCTACGAAGATTTTCGCGACTTTCAGATCGTCGATATCAGCGCCATCGTTGTGTTCGGCGTTCGCAATGGCAGATTCCAGGACTTTCTTAACCAACACAGCAGCTTTCTTGTTGGTGTAGGTCAGAATATCCAGAGCCTGCGACACTTTCTTACCGCGAATCAGGTCAGCAACAAGGCGGACCTTCTGAGCAGAAGAACGAGCATGGCGATGTTGAGCAATAGTTTCCATCTCTTCCTCCTACTTATTTCTTCTTGGCTTTCTTATCTGCAGCATGGCCGCGATAAGTACGTGTCGGTGCAAATTCACCCAGTTTGTGGCCGACCATTTCGTCGGATACAAAGACAGGAACGTGCTGACGACCATTATGGACAGCGATGGTCAAACCGATCATGTTAGGGAAGATCGTTGAACGACGGGACCAAGTGCGCAGGGGCTTCTTGTCACCGCTTTCCACCGCTTTCTCTACCTTCTTCAGCAAGTGCAGGTCAATAAAAGGACCTTTCTTGAGAGAACGTGGCATGGCTTATCCTCTAAAATTATTTGCTACGGCGACGTACGATAAATTTATCAGTACGCTTGTTGCTACGGGTCTTCTTACCTTTGGTCTGAACGCCCCACGGAGTTACCGGGTGCTTACCAAAGTTACGACCTTCACCACCACCGTGCGGGTGATCGACTGGGTTCATCGCAGTACCGCGAACGGTAGGACGAACACCACGCCAACGGGTTGCACCAGCTTTACCCAGAACGCGCAGCATGTGCTCAGCGTTACCGACTTCGCCCAGGGTTGCGCGGCAGTCGATTTCGACTTTACGCATTTCGCCTGAACGCAGACGCAGGGTTACGTAGGAACCATCACGCGCAACGATCTGCACGTAAGTACCAGCTGAGCGAGCAATCTGACCGCCTTTGCCTGGTTTCATTTCTACGTTGTGAACGGTAGAACCCACCGGGATGTTACGCATTGGCAGGGTGTTACCTGCTTTAATCGCAGCATCAACGCCAGATTGAACCTGATCACCAGCTTTAAGGCCTTTAGGGGCCAGGATGTAACGGCGCTCGCCATCTTTGTACAGAACCAGTGCGATGTTCGCAGAACGGTTCGGATCGTACTCAAGACGCTCAACAACTGCTGGGATACCATCTTTGTTGCGTTTGAAGTCAACAATACGGTAAGCCTGCTTGTGACCACCACCGATATGACGGGTAGTGATACGACCATTGTTGTTACGACCACCGGATTTGCTGTTTTTTTCTAACAGCGGAGCAAAAGGTTTGCCCTTGTGCAGCTCTGGGTTCACCACTTTAACTACGTGACGACGACCCGGAGATGTCGGTTTACATTTAACAACTGCCATTGTCTTTCTCCTCCGACTTACTCAGCGCCGCCGACGAAGTCCAGATTCTGGCCTTCCTTCAGGGTGACGTAAGCTTTTTTCCAGTCGCTACGACGACCGATACGCTGTCCGTGACGCTTAACTTTACCCTTAACAACCAGGGTGTTTACGTCTTTAACTTCAACTTCGAACAGCTTCTCAACAGCAGCAACGATCTCTGCTTTGGTCGCGTCTTTAGCAACTTTGAGAACGATGGTATTGCTTTTTTCCATCGCAGTAGATGCTTTTTCAGATACGTGCGGTGCACGTACGACTTTCAGCAGACGTTCTTCACGGATCATGCCAGCATCTCCTCAACTTGCTTAACTGCTTCCGCAGTCATAACGACTTTGTCGAAGGCGATCAGGCTAACTGGGTCGATACCTGCTGCATCACGCACGTCAACCTTGTACAGGTTACGCGCAGCCAGGAACAGATTCTCATCCAGTTCACCGGTGATGATCAGCACGTCTTCCAGCGCCATGTCTTTCAGTTTCTGTGCCAGCAGCTTAGTTTTAGGCGCTTCTACAGAGAACGTCTCGACAACGATCAGACGGTCCTGACGTACCAGTTCGGACAGGATGCTTTTCAGCGCGCCGCGGTACATCTTCTTGTTAACTTTTTGACTGTGGTCCTGTGGACGCGCAGCGAAGGTCACGCCACCTGAACGCCAGATCGGGCTCTTTACAGAACCTGAACGCGCACGGCCGGTACCTTTCTGGCGCCAAGGCTTTTTGCCTGAACCAGTTACTTCAGCACGAGTTTTCTGCGCACGAGTACCCTGACGAGCACCAGCGGCATAAGCAACAACAACCTGGTGAACCAGCGCTTCGTTGAAATCACGACCGAAGGTAGTTTCGGAAACAGTCAGCGCGCTCTGCGCGTCTTTCAGTACTAATTCCATTGCTATCCCCTTACGCCTTCACAGCTGGTTTAACAATCAGGTCGCTGCCGGTTGCACCCGGGACAGCACCTTTGACCAGCAGCAGGTTGCGCTCAGCGTCAACACGTACCACTTCCAGGCTCTGAACGGTTACGCGCTCGTTACCCAGTTGACCAGCCATTTTCTTGCCTTTGAACACTTTGCCCGGAGTCTGGTTCTGACCGATAGAACCCGGAACGCGGTGAGACAAGGAGTTACCGTGTGTAGCGTCCTGGGTACGGAAGTTCCAGCGCTTAACGGTACCTGCGAAACCTTTACCTTTAGAGGTACCGGTAACGTCTACTTTTTTAACGTCAGCGAAAATTTCAACACTGATGCTCTGGCCTACTGAGTACTCTTCACCTTCGGTGCGGAATTCCCACAGACCACGGCCAGCTTCAACGCCAGCTTTAGCAAAATGACCTGCTTCCGGCTTGCTCACACGGTTTGCTTTTTTAGCACCGGTGGTCACCTGGATAGCCTGGTAACCGTCGTTTTCCAGGCCTTTGACCTGAGTAACGCGGTTTGCTTCAACTTCGATTACGGTTACTGGGATTGAAACGCCATCTTCAGTGAAGATGCGAGTCATGCCCACTTTTTTACCGACTAAACCAATCATTGTATCAACCTCTCAATCGCTCGATGACCTGATTAACCCAGGCTGATCTGCACGTCAACACCGGCAGCCAGATCCAGACGCATCAGTGCATCAACGGTTTTTTCAGTTGGCTCAACGATGTCTACCAGACGCTTGTGAGTACGGATCTCGTACTGATCGCGCGCGTCTTTGTTAACGTGCGGAGAGATCAGAACGGTGAAACGCTCTTTGCGAGTTGGCAGCGGGATCGGACCACGTACCTGCGCACCAGTGCGCTTGGCAGTCTCAACGATTTCCGCGGTTGATTGATCGATCAGGCGATGATCAAACGCTTTAAGACGGATACGGATTCTTTGGTTCGACATGAGACCAAGGCTCCAAACATTTTATAAACGAAAAGAATTACTACCCACACCCATTACGATTGATGGAGGAGTGTAATCGTTCAGCATATAACTCCCCAATCGGGAGTATTGTCAGGTGATACATAGCTTGCTATCACCTGCGATTCTGCTCGAATCGCGCCATACCAATATCGGCAGGCCCGCGCATTATACGCAAATCAGTTCAGGAAGCAACCCGTGATGCGTTTTTAACCACATCAATTGCGGACTAAATACGAAAAAGCCTGTATGGGGCTCGATATTTCCCCCTACAGGCTCTGTGACATTGCTACAACGAAAGGGTTTTAGTCTGTGCTTTCTTCTTTTAATTGCGCCTGCAGGTAATTCTGCAAACCGAGTTTTTGAATCAGGTCGAGTTCTGTTTCCAGCCAGTCAATGTGATGCTCTTCCTCACCCAGAATCTCAATCATCATGTCGCGGCTGACGTAATCATGCACCTTGTCGGCATAGGCAATCGCTTCACGTAAATCCTTCGCCCCTTCTAACTCCAGCGTCAGATCGGATTGCAACATTTCCGGGACATCTTCACCAATACGCAACCGGCCGAGATCCTGCAAATTTGGAATCCCTTCAAGGAAAAGAATGCGCTCGATGTATTTGTCCGCATGCTTCATTTCATCGATGGATTCGTGATACTCGACATCGTTGAGGCGAATAAGCCCCCAGTTTTTGAACATACGTGCATGAAGAAAGTACTGATTAATCGCAACCAGTTCATTCCCCAGCAGTTTATTGAGATGAGTTATGATTTTACTGTCGCCCTTCATTTTGCTTCCTCCGCTTCCAGGTAAATAGATCGTAGATGCGGATAAAAAGAAGTCAAAAAAACAGGACTGTTTTTGTGGTTATTGCCAGAGGCTGTCGAGTCGACCTAAGCGATTTCTTTGTACAGCGGTACCTTCTGCAGCTCATCATCCATAATCTCGCGCGCAAAACGGATGCACTTACCACACTGTTTTCCGATAGGAACCAGTTGACGAAGATGTTGGATCGATTTGGGCTGATAGCGACGCACTACTTCACGGAGGGTTTTGTCACTCACGGCATTACACAGACAGACGTACATTTACTGCGACTCCAGTACAAATTCTGATCAAAGTGTAAATGAGAATGGTTTTTATTTCAAACGTAGCTTTTGTGTGGGATTGGCTTGAGCGGTGAATTTCAGGCAAAAAAAAGAGCACCGAAGTGCTCTCTTTTCGTGCTGCGGTGGCTACCTAAGCAACCACCGACATTAACGCAATTAAGCGAGAACTTCAGCAACAACGCCCGCACCAACAGTACGGCCGCCTTCACGGATTGCGAAACGCAGACCCTGGTCCATCGCGATTGGGTGGATCAGCTCAACGGTCATTTTCACGTTGTCGCCTGGCATTACCATCTCAACGCCTTCTGGCAGCTCAACGTTACCAGTCACGTCAGTAGTACGGAAGTAGAACTGTGGACGGTAGCCTTTGAAGAACGGAGTATGACGGCCGCCTTCGTCTTTAGACAGTACGTATACTTCTGATACGAACTTGGTGTGTGGCTTGATGGTGCCTGGCTTAGCCAGTACCTGACCACGCTGGATGTCTTCACGCTTGATACCGCGCAGCAGAACACCACAGTTTTCACCCGCCTGACCCTGGTCCAGCAGCTTACGGAACATTTCAACGCCAGTACAGGTAGACTTAACAGTCGCCTTGATACCAACGATTTCAACTTCGTCGCCCACTTTAACGATACCGCGCTCAACACGACCGGTTACAACAGTACCACGGCCTGAGATTGAGAATACGTCTTCGATTGGCAGCAGGAACGGCAGGTCGATTGCACGTACTGGCTCTGGGATGTAGTTATCCAGGTGACCAGCCAGCTCAATGATCTTCTCTTCCCACTCAGCAACACCGTTCAGTGCCTGCAGAGCAGAACCGCGTACGATTGGAGTATCGTCGCCTGGGAAGTCGTAAGCTGACAGCAGATCGCGAACTTCCATCTCTACCAGTTCCAGCAGCTCTTCATCATCAACCATGTCGCACTTGTTCAGGAACACGATGATGTAAGGAACGCCAACCTGACGACCCAGCAGGATGTGCTCACGGGTCTGTGGCATTGGGCCATCAGTCGCAGCAACAACCAGGATCGCGCCGTCCATCTGCGCAGCACCGGTGATCATGTTTTTCACATAGTCGGCGTGGCCTGGGCAGTCAACGTGCGCGTAGTGGCGAGTCGGGGTTTCATATTCAACGTGTGAAGTGTTGATGGTGATACCACGAGCTTTCTCTTCTGGTGCGTTATCGATCTGATCGAACGCTTTAGCAGAGCCGCCGTAGGTTTTAGCCAGAACGGTGGTGATAGCTGCAGTCAGAGTGGTTTTACCATGGTCAACGTGACCGATGGTGCCAACGTTTACGTGCAGTTTGTTACGCTGAAATTGCTCTTTCGCCATGGCGATAATTCCTTACGTTGTGCCTTCATGAGTCATGAAGGCATCAGTTCACAATTTTTAAACCGTAGCTTATTTGCTACGAGCTTCAATAACGGCCTGAGCGACGTTGTTCGGCGCATCATCGTACTTCAGGAACTCCATGGAGTAAGAAGCACGGCCTTTAGTCAGAGAACGCAGCTGGGTTGCATATCCGAACATTTCAGACAGTGGAACTTCAGCATGGATCTGAACGCCAGTAGCGTTAGATTCCTGTCCTTTGAGCATACCACGACGACGGCTAAGGTCACCGATAACGTCACCGGTGTTCTCTTCCGGAGTCTCTACTTCAACCTTCATGATCGGCTCAAGCAGAACGGGCTGTGCTTTCTTAAAGCCATCTTTGAAGGCTAAAGAAGCGGCCAGTTTAAACGCCAGCTCAGAGGAGTCAACGTCATGGTAAGAACCGAAGTGCAGACGAACACCCAGATCTACTACCGGGTAACCGGCCAGTGGACCAGACTTCAGCTGCTCCTGGATACCTTTATCAACCGCAGGGATGTATTCAGTTGGAATCACACCACCCTTGATGTCGTTGACGAATTCGTAACCTTTAGGGTTAGAACCCGGCTCCAGTGGGTACATGTCGATAACAACATGACCGTACTGACCACGACCACCAGACTGCTTAGCGTGTTTACCTTCAACATCGGTAACTTTAGAACGAATCGCTTCGCGATAAGCAACCTGTGGTTTACCGACGTTCGCTTCAACGTTGAACTCACGCTTCATACGGTCAACGATGATGTCGAGGTGCAGCTCACCCATACCCGCGATGATGGTCTGGTTAGATTCTTCATCAGTCCATACGCGGAAAGATGGATCCTCTTTTGCCAGACGACCCAGAGCCAGACCCATTTTTTCCTGGTCAGCTTTGGTTTTCGGCTCAACGGCGATAGAGATTACTGGCTCTGGGAATTCCATGCGCTCAAGGATGATGACATTTTCTGGATCACACAGGGTGTCACCAGTGGTCACATCTTTCAGGCCGATCGCAGCTGCGATGTCGCCCGCACGAACTTCTTTGATCTCTTCACGTTTGTTAGCGTGCATCTGAACGATACGGCCCAGACGCTCACGGTTTGACTTAACCGGGTTGAACACGGTGTCACCGGTGTTAACAACACCAGAGTAAACGCGGAAGAAGGTCAGGTTACCCACAAACGGGTCGGTTGCGATTTTGAACGCCAGAGCAGCAAACGGCTCGTTGTCGTCAGAATGACGCTCAGCCGGCGTGTCTTTACCGTCGTCCAGCATACCGTTGATCGCGGTAACGTCAGTCGGTGCTGGCAGGTATTCAACTACCGCATCCAGCATCGCCTGAACACCTTTGTTCTTAAATGCAGAACCACAGGTAACCAGGATGATTTCGTTTTTCAGCACGCGCTTACGCAGAGAAGTTTTGATCTCTTCTTCAGTCAGCTCTTCACCGCCGAAGAATTTCTCCATCAGCTCATCAGAACCTTCTGCAGCGGCTTCAACAAGATTCGCACGCCATTCATCAGCCAGTTCCTGCATATCAGCTGGGATATCTTCGTAAACGAAGGTAACGCCCTGATCTTCATCGTTCCAGTTGATGGCTTTCATTTTCACCAGGTCAACAACACCGGTGAATTTCTCTTCTGCGCCGATTGCCAGCTGAAGCGGAACCGGGTTTGCACCCAGGCGCGTTTTCATCTGATCAACAACTTTCAGGAAGTTAGCACCCATGCGGTCCATTTTGTTAACGAACGCGATGCGTGGAACTTTATATTTGTTAGCCTGACGCCATACGGTTTCAGACTGTGGCTGAACACCACCAACCGCACAGTAAACCATTACTGCGCCATCAAGCACACGCATAGAACGCTCAACTTCGATGGTGAAGTCAACGTGTCCCGGGGTGTCAATGATGTTGACGTGGTGTGGCTCGAACTGCTTAGCCATACCTGACCAGTAACAGGTGGTTGCAGCGGAAGTGATGGTAATACCACGTTCCTGTTCCTGCTCCATCCAGTCCATGGTTGCGGCGCCGTCATGCACTTCACCGATTTTGTGGTTTACACCGGTGTAGAACAGAACACGTTCGGTAGTGGTAGTTTTACCGGCGTCGATGTGAGCACTGATACCGATGTTACGATAGCGCTCAATGGGTGTTTTACGAGCCATTTGATTCCTCTGATTCTGAGACGTTCTAAGTTAAAAAAGCCCAGCAGGTAAGCCACTGGGACGCCCGCTGGGTTAATAACAACTACGTGGCTGTTACCAGCGGTAGTGTGCGAACGCCTTGTTGGCTTCAGCCATACGGTGAACGTCTTCACGTTTCTTAACTGCAGTACCTTTGTTCTCTGCAGCATCAGAAAGTTCGTTCGCCAGGCGAAGAGCCATTGATTTATCACCGCGTTTACGAGCAGCTTCAACGATCCAACGCATTGCCAGAGCATTACGACGAACCGGACGGACTTCAACTGGAACCTGGTAGGTTGAACCACCAACGCGACGTGACTTAACTTCTACAGTCGGACGTACGTTTTCGAGTGCAACTTCAAAAGCTTCCAGACCATCTTTACCTGCACGTTGAGCCAGGGTATCAAGTGCGGTATAGACGATAGATTCTGCAGTAGATTTTTTACCATCTACCATCAGGATGTTTACAAATTTAGCCAGCAATTCTGATCCGAACTTAGGATCTGGCAGGATTTTACGCTGACCAATGACGCGACGACGTGGCATGGAAATACTCCGTTGTTAATTCAGGATTGTCCAAAACTCTACGAGTTTATTTTGACATTAAAGTGAAAATGTTTGGCCTTACTTAACGGAGAACCATTAAGCCTTTGGCTTCTTCACGCCGTACTTGGAGCGTGACTGCTTACGGTCTTTAACACCTGAGCAGTCAAGCGCGCCGCGAACGGTGTGGTAACGCACACCTGGCAAGTCTTTAACACGACCGCCACGAATCAGGATCACTGAGTGTTCCTGGAGGTTATGACCTTCACCGCCGATGTAGGAGGTAACTTCAAAACCGTTAGTCAAACGCACACGGCAAACTTTACGCAGTGCTGAGTTTGGTTTTTTAGGGGTAGTGGTGTACACACGAGTACAAACACCACGTTTCTGCGGGCAAGCTTCCAGCGCAGGCACGTTGCTCTTTGCAACTTTGCGTACGCGTGGTTTGCGAACCAGCTGGTTAACTGTTGCCATTAAATAGCTCCTGGGATTTAGCTTTTTGCTTCGTAAACACGTAATAAATCGCCTCGTATTACTACGAGGAGGCAGAATTTTAGGGCTGTGTCAAAAGGGTGTCAAGAAATAACCAGGTTTTCCTTGCTACCAGGCCACTTGTTGTTGGTGCTTCACCGTCATCGTAACGAAACCAGTATAGTCCAAACGTGCTACTTTGGTCGAAATTTGCTCAACCAACCCACGCGCGACCACATCTTCCTCAAGAACCCAAAGCGCGGCCGGAGAGGCTTGCAGCTTGATGAACATCTGGCTGCCCTCAAGCGCGGCCGTGACGCCATCCTGCATTAGCAGCAAGTCGTCGCCCTCCTGCATCAGCAGTAACAGGCTATCGATATCGCATTGCCAGGGTGATTGCAGTAGCGTGTAGAGCATGTTGGATTCTCAGAAACGAAGGATTCGATGATAAGTGGCGAGTTTCTGGCGCAGTGTCGCGGCATCCAGCACTTCAGCCGTCATCACGCGTTCAGCCGTCAGGCTTTGCCCGCGCGCATCAAGTGACTCGCGGCAGGCGAAACACTGGTCGATGTCGTAGAGATCGAGCACGCCAAACGTCGCGATATAGTTGCGAGCCAAAATCTGCTCAGGCTGCTGTGCGCGTTGCAGTTGCAGCACGCCATCGCCAATAAAGAACAGTCCAATGTCTTCGCTGAGCGCGCCAGTGGCCAGCACCGCATCCAGCCCTTCCCTGCCCGCGCTGCTGCCGTGGGGTGCCTGAGTGAAAAGAAATGCCACACGATTCATCAGAATTGCACCAAACGATCACAGCTCAACGCGGCTTCTGCCAGCGCACCTAAGCCGCTCAGTTCAAAACCAGGCTGCAAATTACTGCCCACCAGTTGCAAGCGCGTCGCTTCCTGCTCATCCGTCACGCCACGGCGCAATGCGGCAGCCACGCAAATATTTAGCGCGGCACCACTCTCTTCGCGCAGTTGCTGCCATGCGCGCACCACATCGACTTCATCGCTGGCAGGTGAAGTGAGCTGATTGGCATTCAGCACGCCTTCTCTATAAAAGAAAACACTTTCCAACTGGTGCCCTGCTTTGAGCAACGCACGAGCAAACAGCAATGCACTACTGGCATGCTGCGTACCGTATGCCGGCCCCGTCACCAGTAAGGTATAACGCATTAGCGATCCTGCCCCTGGAAGTCTCCACTTTTGAACTGGCGGATGTAGAGGTAAACCGTGTGTTTGGAAATATTGAGACGATCGGCCACCTGGTTAATCGCATCCTTGATATCAAAAATTCCCTTCTCGTACAGGTTGAGCACAATCTGGCGATTCTTGGCGTTGTTCGACACATTGCGGTCGTTGCTCACTTCCTCAATGGTAAATTCCAGCGTTTGCATCACCAGGTCTTCGACTGAGCTGGCAAAGTTGACGTTGGAATCTACCTGCTGCATTTCCGGCGGCATAAAGGTCGACATAATCTGCGAGAACGGCACATCAAGGTTCATGTTAATACAAAGCAGGCCAATCACGCGTTGCTGACGATTGCGAATCGCGATGGTGACCGATTTCATCAGCACGCCGCTCTTAGCGCGCGTGAAGTATGCGCGGGACACATTGCTGTCGGCACCATGCATATCGTGCAGCATGCGCAGTGCCAAATCGGTAATCGGCGAGCCCACTTTACGGCCGGTATGTTCACCGTTGGCGATGCGCACGGCGGAGCATTTCAAATCTTCCAGCGAGTGCAGCACGATTTCGCAGTGCGAGCCGATCAGCATCGCGAGACCATCAACGACGGCTTCGTAAGATTTGAGAATATCGTAATCGGCTTGCTCGAACGGACGTTGCTCCAGTAAATCGAAGTCAGTCAGTTCACCGGGATTGAATGGATTAGACATCGAAGACATTACCCTAAATGGCTGGAGCCTGTCTCGACAGCTTTGGGGCAGACTCATATTGTGATAGTTGTGCAGGCGCTAGTCTGGCAAATGTCGGGGTGTTTAGCCAGAGCTTTACTCATTCCCCTAAACAATTTGGGTTGCTGCAAGACGGCATATTGGTTCAGCCCTGAGCATGAGTGAGGATGGCGAGCACAGCCAGCGCAGCTCAAGTCTGGCGGACAAATAAAAACGCCGCCCGGAGGCGGCGTCAGAAGCGCAAGCAGATTACTGCGCTTTCTTATCAGCAGCGGCCGGAGCCTGTGCTTTCTCATCCGCTTTTGGCGCTGGCTTGATATCCAGCAGCTCAACATCAAATACCAGCGTTGAGTTGGCCGGAATGCCCGGAACGCCATTTTTGCCGTAAGCCAGGTTCGGTGGGATCACCAGCTTGATCTTGCCGCCTTTCTTCACGTGCTTCAGACCTTCGGTCCAGCCTGGGATCACGCCGTCGAGACGGAATGACAGTGGCTCGCCACGGGTGTAAGAGTTATCGAACTCGGTACCGTCGATCAGCGTACCTTTATAGTTCACGACGACGGTGTCGCTGTCTTTAGGTGCGTCACCGGTGCCTTCTTTCTCAACCTGATACAGCAAGCCAGATTCAGTTTTCTTCACGCCTTTTTCTTTGGCGAATTTATCAGCGTAAGCGGCACCCTTGTCAGAGTTCTCTTTCGCGTCTTTTTCCATCTTCGCCTGTGCAGCGCCTTTCACGCGGCCTTCGAAGGCTTGCAGTGTCTGCTCGATCTCTTGATCAGACAGTTTGCTCTTGCCACCGAATGCATCCTGAACACCTGCGATCAACTGATCTTTGTCCAGTTTGATGCCCAGTTTCTCTTGTTCCTTCAGAGAGTTGTCCATGTAGCGACCCAAAGAAGCACCCAGCGCATAAGCTGACTGCTGGTCTTCGTTTTTGAAGGCAGCATTTTTCGGTGCCTGCGGTGCTGCCTGAGCAGCGTCAGCCGGAGCCGCAGCGGTTTCAGCTGCCATTGCCAGCGGTGCATTCAGCGCAATGGCCATGGTGGTAGCTAACAATGTGACTTTAAACAGTGATTTCATCCTTTCTCCAAAACCGAAGCATCTAAACCTCGGGAATCATTGCGGACAGTGGCCCACACTATAACTTTACGTGGCAGCGGCGAACACTCCCACAACGTAATTACCCGCTTAACATCCGACCTTTTTTGCATCAGGAAGTTTCACCAGAGATGAAGGCATTAGCGCTGATTTCAACCGCAAAGCCCCATAAAGGTTAAAAATCGGGTGATTCTGCCGCTAAAGACCGTAGAATCACGCCCGATACGCGCCAGGCGCAGCACCGTGACAGGAGAAGAGATGATGCAACAAGAAGAGTGGGAACAACGCCTTGAGGCGCTGGAGAGCAAACTGGCATTTCAGGAGCACACCATCGATCAGCTCAATCTGACGGTGACTCAACATGAACTGGAGATGAGTCGTATGCGCGAACAGGTACGTTTATTAGTGGATAAAGTGAAAGCAGCGACACCTTCACCGATTGCTTCGCAGTCCGAAGAGACGCCACCACCGCACTATTAAAGCAAAAGGCCACCTGAAGGTGGCCTTTTGTTGTTCAATGCAGAACTTAGTGGCTGCAACCGCAACCGCCAGTACCACAACCGCCCTGGCCGTGATCGTGACCATGGTCGTGATCGTGGTCATGATGATGACCATCTGCACCATGTACATGGCCGTGTGCGATTTCTTCTTCCGTTGCTTCACGGATCGCTACCACTTCCACGTTGAAGTTCAGGTTCTGACCCGCCAGCATGTGGTTACCATCAACCACAACGTGCTCGTCTTCCACTTCAGTGATTTCAACCGGCACTGGACCCTGATCGGTTTCTGCCAGGAAGCGCATGCCAACCTGCAGTTCATCGACGCCCATGAACACGTCTTTTGGTACACGCTGCACCAGGTTGTCATCGTACTGACCGTAAGCGTCGTTTGCCGGAATATGCACATCAAACTTATCGCCAACCGCGTGATTTTCCAGCGCTTTTTCCAGACCAGAAATCAGGGAACCATGACCGTGCAGATAGTCCAACGGTGCACTCACCGGTGACTCGTCAACCAACACACCGTCTTCGGTACGAACCTGATACGCCAGGCTCACCACCAGGTCTTTTGCTACTTTCATGATATCTCCTAACCGTTGAGAACTGAGATCCCGTCTCATTGGTCTATTTTGCGTGCAATAACCAACCAGAAAGGTTCAAGACTGAGGATGCCAACAAATGTGTTGCTGCATACTGCTCAGCGTTAATGGCGCCGATTGTAGCGGAATTCAATCCCGCTGTAAGTTTAAGCTTAAAAAAAGCTGCGCCATTCTGCTACTCAGGATGAAAAATGCCGATCACTTGCTCATTGCTGCGCACCTTATCGCGAACTTGTTTATCCGCTTCACGCATTTGATGGCCGCACTGCACGCACTCCACCACTTCGACATTGTTTTCACGCCATAACGCCAGCGTGTCTTTTTCCTGACATTGCGGACATACCGCACCAGCAATAAAACGTTTACGCATACTCTTTCCTGCCCGCTATTAAGCAACGGATATGTTAAGTGTAGTCCTACTCGTCATCCCAACCGTCGATCTGACGTTTTTCATGCTGCATTTCGCGCTGGAAGATGTCTTCTAACTCACGACGAGCTTCACGCACACGTGAGGCCTGCGCATTATCATCGTGGCTTGGCACCAGCTCACGTAGCATGCGCATATCGAGTCGGCGGAAATGCTGTTGCGCGCGTTGCGCCTGATGCGGATGCATGCCGAGTGAAATCAGCGTCTTGCGCCCCAGCTCCAGCGCACTTGAGAAGGTTTCACGCGAGAACAACGTCACGCCCGCTTGCAGTAATTCATGGGCTTCCACACGGCCACGCGCACGCGCCAGAATTTCCAGCTGCGGGAAGTGCTGCTGGCAAAGGTGAACGATGGACATCGAATCTTCCGGATCATTGCAGGTAATCACAATGGATTGTGCATTCTCCGCACCGGCAGCACGCAGTAACTCAAGCTCAGTGGCATCGCCGTAGTAAACCTTATAGCCATATTTGCGCATCAGGCTGACAGCCGAGATGTCACGCTCCAGCACCGTAATACGCTTATTGTTAGCCATCAGCAAGCGGCCCACCACCTGACCAAAACGACCAAAGCCAACCACAATGACCTGCGGCTGATCATCTTCGACAAACGGCTTCTCATTGTCATCATCGGGCTCATTGAACCGACGTGCGAGAATTTTATCCACCCCCTGCATCAACAGCGGTGTGGTCATCATCGACAGCGTCACCGTCACCAGCAACAGTGGTAATTGATCGCCGCTAAACAGTTTGGCCGACGAGGCCGCTGAAAACAGCACAAAAGCAAATTCACCGCCCTGGCTAAGCACCCCGGCAAACTGCAGGCGCTCGGAACTGCGTAAACCATAAATACGGCCCAGCACATAGAGCACCAGCGTCTTGACCGCCACGAGAATCACTACGCCAAGGATAATCTCCGCGATATGGGTATAGAGCACGCCCAAATTCAGCGCCATGCCGACGGAAATAAAGAACAGCCCGAGCAGCAACCCTTTGAAGGGTTCGATCGCCACTTCCAGCTCGTGCCGATATTCACTCTCGGCCAGCAGGATCCCGGCGATAAAGGTGCCGAGCGCCATCGACAGCCCTAGCATATCCATAAACAGCGCCGAGCCCAGCACCAGTAATAATGAAGCCGCCGTGAACACTTCACGCACACCGGAAGCGGCGATAAAGCGGAAAATCGGACGCAGCAGATAACGGCCACCCACCAGCATGCCGGCAAACGCCAGCACCTTCATGCCGACTTTCAGCCAGTCAACATGACCGCTGTCCCCTCCGGCCAGCAACGGCACAAGTGCTAATGCAGGAATGACAGCCAAATCCTGGAAGAGGAGCACTGAGAAGCCGAGTTGTCCCGCTTCGCTACGATTCATGCCTTTATCGCGCATCAATTGCAGTGCCATAGCCGTGGAGGACATCGCCAGGCCAATCCCGCCGATAATCGCGGCCTGCCAGCTAAAGTTGGTTAGCCACAACAGCACACCGAGAATCGCGGCAGAAACCAATACCTGCGCAGCGCCCACGCCAAAGATTGAACGTCTTAACGCCCAGAGCTTGGCGGGATTTAACTCCAGCCCGATGATGAACATCAGGAACACCACGCCGAGTTCGGAGAAGTGCAGAATCTCATCAACGTCGCTGATAAAGCCTAGCCCCCACGGCCCGATGGCAATGCCTGCCACCAGATAACCCAGCACGGCACCAATGCCAAGTCGGGCCGCAATCGGCACCACAACCACAGCGGCCACCAGATAAATCACTCCGGCAGTGAGTAACGTTTGACCTTCCATCACATCACTCCCTGCGGCAAGGGTGACGAGAGCCAGTCACGGTAGGCGCGCGCATAATTGCGCATCACTTCCGGTGTCTGGCGGCGAGCCCAATAGATCACCATCGGCGTCATCCAGTGCATACGACACATCTGCGCCGTCAGCTCAAACGGACGCATGATGTCGCTCATCGGGTAACGATTCAGGCCGTTATGGTGATACGCGGTTTCCGGTTCTCCGGTGGTCACCACGCTGCGCCAGTACTTGCCCTCCAGCGCATTCCCGTCCTGGCCGCTGGCAAACCCACGCGACAACACGCGATCCAGCCACTCTTTCAGCAAAGCCGGGCAGCTATAGGTATACAACGGATGCTGGAAAACGATGATTTGGTGTTCGCGCAACAGCTGCTGCTCGTAATGAATATCAATGAAAAAATCCGGATAGTGGGCGTATAAATCGTGCACCGTGACGTGGTCCAGTTCCATAGCCGACTGCAGCAAAACCCGATTAGCAATCGAATCCTGTGTTTCCGGATGGGCGTAAAGCAGCAAAATTTTGGGTGGCTGCGACATCGTTCCCCTCCAAAGCGTCGTCACCGCAACGGAATTCCGCTACCATGCTCGACGCAACTAACCATTATTGAATTATGTTGCCGATAAATTAACATATTCTGACGATACGGCGCTTATGATTGTCTTTTCCGCATTACAAATACGCCGCGGCACTAACGTGCTGCTGGACAACGCAACAGCCACCATTAATCCCGGCCAAAAAGTCGGTTTGGTGGGTAAGAACGGCTGTGGAAAATCCACGCTGCTGTCGCTACTGAAGGGCGAAATTAGCAGTGATGCAGGCAATTTCACTTTTCCAGGTAACTGGGCGCTGGCATGGGTGAACCAGGAAACCCCGGCCCTCACTAAAGCCGCGCTGGAATATGTTATCGACGGCGACCGCGAATATCGTCAGCTTGAATCCGAATTAGCTGATGCCAACGCCAGGGATGACGGCAACGCCATCGCTCTGCTGCATGGCAAGCTGGATGCAATTCAGGCGTGGAGCATACATGCTCGCGCCTCCAGCCTGCTGCACGGATTGGGCTTTAGCCAGGAACAATTAATGCGGCCGGTGAGTGATTTCTCCGGTGGCTGGCGCATGCGCCTTAACCTTGCGCAAGCGCTGGTGTGCCGATCCGATCTGCTGCTACTTGATGAACCGACTAACCACCTCGATCTTGACGCTGTTATCTGGCTAGAGCGCTGGTTGAAAAGCTATGAAGGCACGCTGATCCTCATCTCGCATGACCGTGACTTCCTTGATCCGGTGGTGGATAAAATCATTCATATCGAACAGCAAACGATGTTCGAATACACCGGCAACTACAGCTCGTTCGAGCGCCAGCGCGTCGCCAAACTGGCGCAGCAGCAGGCGTTGTTCCAGAGCCAGCAGGAAAAAGTACAGCACCTGCAAAAGTACATCGATCGCTTCCGCGCCCAGGCCACTAAAGCCAAACAGGCGCAGAGCCGTATCAAGATGCTGGAGCGCATGGAGTTAATTGCCCCGGCTCACGTCGATAACCCGTTCAGCTTCAGCTTCCGCGCACCAGAGAGCCTGCCCAATCCATTATTGAAAATGGAGAAAGTCACGGCGGGTTATGGCGAACGCATCATTCTTGATGCCATCAAACTGAATCTGGTACCGGGTTCACGCATCGGTCTACTCGGCCGTAACGGTGCGGGTAAATCAACGCTGATCAAACTGCTGGCCGGTGAAATTGAAGCGCTGGATGGCAAAGTTGGCCTGGCAAAAGGCATCAAGCTTGGCTACTTCGCTCAGCATCAACTTGAATACCTGCGCGCCGATGAATCGCCATTGCAGCATCTGGCCCGCATTGCGCCACAAACGCTGGAACAACAGCTGCGTGATTATCTCGGCGGCTTCGGTTTCCAGGGTGATAAAGTCAGTGAAATCACTGAACGTTTCTCAGGCGGTGAAAAAGCGCGACTGGTGCTGGCACTGATCGTCTGGCAACGTCCAAATCTGCTGCTACTCGATGAACCGACCAACCACCTTGATCTCGACATGCGTCAGGCATTGACCGAAGCGCTGATTGATTTCGAAGGCGCGCTGGTGGTGGTTTCGCATGACCGTCATTTACTACGATCCACCACCGACGATCTCTATCTGGTGCATGACCGCAAAGTCGATGTGTTTGAAGGCGATCTCGATGA
The DNA here is from genome assembly GCF_037153115.1 of Pantoea sp. USMM079. Taxonomy (NCBI): domain Bacteria; kingdom Pseudomonadati; phylum Pseudomonadota; class Gammaproteobacteria; order Enterobacterales; family Erwiniaceae; genus Pantoea; species Pantoea sp. USMM079. The sequence goes on along the minus strand of NZ_JBBCKX010000010.1, from coordinate 98,608 downwards.
TTACCAGCAGTGGTTGAGCGATCTGCAAAAGCAGCAAGCCCAGCAGGATGCTGCACCGAAGCAGGATAACGCCAACAGCGCCCAGTCTCGTAAAGATCAGAAACGCCGCGATGCTGAACTGCGCGCGCAAACCCAGCCGTTGCGTAAAGAGATCGAGAAGTTAGAGAAGCAGATGGCGAAGTGGCAGAGCCAGCTCAGCGAAGCGGAAGCGATGCTGTCAGACAGTGCAATTTACGATCAGAGCCGTAAGGCCGATTTAACCTCGGCGCTGCAACGTCAGGCTGAAAGCAAATCGGCGCTGGAAGACGTTGAAATGGCCTGGCTGGATGCTCAGGAACAACTGGAGCAGATGCTGGCGAGTTAGTGTTCAGCATCCATGCTGCCCCTGCAGGGTGAGTGCCTGCTGTAAGATCAGCAGGCAGGGTTCGCATCTCTGGAAGGCCAGCATTCTTGTTCAGCTTCTGCTGTCAGGCAAGTATGTCTGGTGCGGATTTCGTGGATGCTCAGCGTCTGTTGTAAGTCCGGTATTCTTGTTCAACTTCTGCCGACAGGTCGGCATTTAGGCCGACCTGGTTTACCACCGCACTCTTTTAAAACGGAACATCCCCTAACACCGTCGCCCGATGCATTACTCGCCGCGCCGGATAGTAATCGGCATTCGCATAATGCTGCGTCACGCGGTTATCCCAGATCGCCACATCATTCTCCTGCCAGCGCCAGCGCACCTGAAACTCCGGTTTTGCCGTGTGCCAGAACAGGAAATTCAGCAGTGCTTCGCTCTCCTTCTCACTCAATCCCAGTAAACGCGTCGTGAAGCCTTCATTCACAAACAGCGCCTTACGCCCACTCACCGGGTGCGTGCGAATGACGGGATGGTGTACCGGCGGATGCTTCGCTACGGCTTGTTGCCAGCGTTGATGTTCCTCTTCGGTCTTACGGTATTTATATTCCTGGAATGACTTCTTGAAATCGTGTTCTGCCTGCAAGCCACTCAGCAGCTGCTTGAAAGGCTCGGACAGCGCTTCATAAGCTGCAATGCCGGTTGACCACAGCGTGTCGCCACCGCTCTCCGGCAGCAACTTAGACGCTAAAATCGCAATCGCCGGCGGCGTTTCAATAAAGGTCACGTCGGTGTGCCAGTTATCGTTATCCGGTGGATTATCCTGATGGGTATCCAGCACGATAATTTCTTCCACCCCCTCTGCATGCGGATACACCGGATGGATGTGCAGATCACCGAAGCGGATCGCCAAAGCGCGCTGCTGTTCCGGCGTGATCACCTGATTGCGCAGGAACAACACCTGATGGCGCAGCAGACCATGATAAAGCTGCTCAAACTGCGCGTCGCTTAACGGGCGGCTGAGATCGAGATCGCTAACCTGCGCACCGATATGCGGGCCCAGCGCGGTAAAAGTGATACGTTCGTTCATTGCTGTTCTCCATTCCAGGGCGTTAATCGGCGCTGCAAAGCGCGCAGACCCAGTTCTAAGCTAAAAGCGATCAAGGCAATTACGGCGATTCCGGCCAGCACCACATCGGTGGCAAGGAACTCGCCCGCCGACTGCACCATAAATCCCAGTCCGCGCGTGGCGGCAATCAGCTCGGCAGCCACCAGCGTTGACCAGCCGACGCCGAGGCCAATGCGTAAACCGGTAAGGATTTCAGGCAATGCGCCCGGCAGGATGACAAAGCGCAGCAGTTGCCAGCGCGTAGCGCCTAGTGCCTGCGCAGCGCGAATCCGCACCTGCTGAGCATTTTTCACACCCGCCAACGTCGACAGCGTCACCGGCGCGAAGATCGCCAGATAAATCAGTAAGATTTTCGAGGTTTCGCCGATGCCAAACCAAATCACCATCAGCGGCAAATAGGCCAATGGCGGCACCGGACGATAGAGTTCAATCAGCGGATCGAGCAGCCCCCTAATCGCGGGACTTAGGCCCATTGCAATCCCCACCGGGATGCCAATCAACGCAGCGAAGAACAGCGCCACCAGCATGCGCGTCAGGCTGGCGCCCAGGTGCTGCCATAGGGTCGCATCCATAAAGCCTTGCGGGCTGGCGATCAGCAGCAGTTTTTGCAGCACCTGCTGGGGCGGCGGCAGAAATAGCGGTGCCACCAAATTGAGCGCCGTCACGCTCCACCACACCAGCAGCAGCACGGCTACACTCAGCAAGCTCAGGGAAAACTGCGGTGAAAAAGGCCAGCGCAACGTGCGTCGGCGAGTCTGGGTTTTCTCATCAATCACCGCGCTCATACAAACGCCTCCCGCTGGGAAAAGACCTGATTCAGCACATATTCACGGCGCTCGATAAAGGCCGGGTCGGATTTGATACTGCGGCACGGTTCACCCGCAGCGAAGCGCTGACCGAAGTCGAGTTTGATGCGCTCCACCACACGGCCTGGCCCCGGCGACAGCAGCACCAGTTCGCTGGCAAGAAACACCGCTTCTTCAATATCGTGGGTAATCAACAGAATCTGTTTGCCGGTATCACGCCACAGCGTCAGCAGCAGGGTTTGCATCTGTTCGCGTGTAAAGGCATCCAGCGCACCAAACGGCTCATCTAACAGCAGCAACTGAGGATCAGCCGCCAGCGCACGCGCAATCCCCACGCGCTGACGTTGCCCCCCAGAGAGCTGCCAGACAAAACGCTTTTCTGCCCCTTCCAGTCCGACTTTGCGGATTAAACGGCGAGCAATGGTGTGGCGTTCAGCCTTGTCCATTCCCGCCAGCTGCAAGCCAAACGCCACGTTATCGATCACGTTACGCCACGGCAGTAGCCCTTCGTTCTGAAACACCACGCCGCGTTCTGCGCCCGGTCCATTTACCGCTTTGCCATCCAGCGTGATACTGCCTGACTCCAGCGGCAGGAATCCGGCGATCAAGTTCAGTAAGGTGGTTTTGCCACAGCCTGACGGTCCCAGCACCACCAGCAGGTCGCGTTGATCCAGCTGCAGGTTGATATCCTGCAGCGCGGGTTGTCCGGCGTAACGTGCATTCAGATTGGTGATGCTGAGCATACGGCCTCCGTTATTTCGCCAAAGGCGCGACAAAGCGCGTGGTGACAAAGCTGCTGTAATCGTTAGCGGCATCCGGCACTTTGCCCTGCTCTTTCAGGAAGTGCGCGGTATCAACAATGGCTTTGTTCACTGGCTTGCCCAGCTGTTCCACCTGCTGCTGTGCGGTCAGGTAGGTATTGCCTTGCACCAGAACCGGCACATCGCTTTCCGGTACGCCACTCAGGCGCGCCAGTTTGCTGAGATTGTCGGGCTGCTTGAGCCACTGTTCTGGATTCGCAATGTAGGCTTGCTGTGCCTCAATCGCACTGCGCGCGAAAGCGGTGACCACTTCAGGATGCTGCTGAGCGAAATCTTTGCGCACCACCCACACATCCAGCGTTGGCGATCCCCATTTGCCCACCTGAGAAGAGTCGGTTAACACCGTGCCATCCTTTTCCAGCTCGTTTACCGCCGGTGACCAGACGTACGCGCCGTCGATATCACCGCGTTTCCACGCTGCAATAATGGCTGGCGGTTGCAGATTCACTAACTGCACCTGCGATGGCTTGATGCCCCAATGTTTGAGCGCTGACAGCAGGCTGTAATGGGTGGTGGAGATGAAGGGCACGGCGATGCGTTTGCCAATCAGATCCCTGGTACTGGTGATGGATTTTTTGACCACCAGCGCTTCGGAATTGCCAAGCTGTGATGCCAGTAAGAAAGCTTCGATGGGCAACTGCTGTGTTGCCGCCACTGCCAGCGGGCTGGACCCGATATTACCGATTTGCACATCACCGGAAGCCAATGCCCGCAGCACGCTGGCACCGCTATCAAACTTGCGCCAGTCGACCGTCGCGCCGCTCTCTTTAGCAAAGGTGTTATCGGCCTGCGCCACTTTGGCCGGTTCCGCCGAGGTTTGATATGCCACGGTGACGTTGACCGCCTGTGCCTGGAATGCCATCAGGGCCAATGCTGCCGCCACTGCCGTTATCGTTTTTTTTACTGCCATCATCATTCACCCCAATGTTATGTCGTGATGGCAGTTTCTCCAGCGGCTGTAATTTCATAAAGGAATTAAAAATTATCCCTAATGAAAATCTGTTCTTAGATCAACATCGGGCAACGCTATGCGAAATGCGCAAATGCAAAGAAGGCGTAAAGACGGAAATATGTCACACGCTCACATAGCGACTGTGCTATTGATAGGCTTCTGATTTTTCACCTCTACTGGCGGTACTGAAATCCATGTCGATTGAGAAAGTTGCCCGTCTTGCTGGCGTGTCTAAAGCCACGGTTTCTCGGGTGTTGAACCAGCATCCGGGCGTGCGTTCTGATACACGAGCAAAGGTATTGGCGGCCATCGAACACTGTGACTATCAGCCCAACCTGCTGGCCCGCCAGCTGCGTACTGCCCAGAGCCATATGTTGCTGGTGTTAATTTCAGACATCACCAATCCTTTCTGTTCACGTGTGGTGCAAGGCATTGAAGCTGAAGCCGAAGCGCAGGGTTATCACATCCTGTTGTGCAATTCGGCCTCACAGCTGCCGCGTGAAGCCGCTTATCTGGCGTTATTAAGCGGTAAAGTGGTCGATGGCGTGATCACCATGGATGCCGCGGCCTGCCTGCAACAGCTGAAGGGGTTGATAGGTGACGCGCCTTGGGTGCAATGCGCCGAATACGATCCGGCTATCGCTGCTTCCAGTGTCACGATAAACAATAAAGAAGCGGCTTACGAAACCGTGCGTTATCTGGCCAACAAAGGCCGCCGCCGTATTGCATTGGTTAACTGTGATATGCGCTACCTTTACTCGCATCAGCGTGAAAGTGGCTATCGCGAAGCGCTGGAACAGCTGGAACTGAATTGGGGTGGCGTGGCTTACGCGGAAAACATTTCGTGTGAAGCGGGCAGTGCCGCACTGCGTGAACTGCTGGCACGACCGGAGCGACCAGACGCCGTGTTTGCAGTCTCAGATGTGCTGGCGGTTGGCGTGATTCACGCCGCGCTGGAGGCCGGATTGCGCATTCCGGAAGATCTCGCTGTCGTGGGGTTTGATGGTATTCCCTTCACCAGCAGCCTCAATCCACCGCTGACCACCATCGAACAACCGATGAATCGGCTGGGTGCACGCAGTGTTCAGCTGCTACTGAACCGCATCCGCCAGCCGCACAGTGACGTGGTGCGTGAGGTGTTACCCTGGAAGCGCGTTGAACGCGCCTCCAGCTAACTCAACGCCAGATCAGCAGTACACAGGCGGCAGTGAGCGCACCCATCGCCAGGTTGAAGATTTTCCACGCGCGCGGGCTGCGCAACAGACGGCCAATCAGCGAACCAAATCCCATCCAGATAACACCGGATACCACATTGACCAGCGCCATACCGATACTGATGGCGATCACCGAATGCAGATACGCATCGCCCGCCAGGCTAAAGCTGGCTACCGCGCCCAACGCCATCAGCCAGGCTTTTGGGTTGATCAACTGTAGCAGGCCACCCTGCCAGAACGGCATCTGCTTGACGTTGGCATCTTCAGTTTCCAGCTTCTCGTACTCCGCGGTGGCAATTTTCCACGCCAGCCACAGCAGGTAGAGGCTACCGGCAATCTTCAGCACCAGATGCAGAGAGGGATAAAGCAGGATCAAACCACCGATGCCAAATGCCACCATCAGCAACATGACTTGCATACCAATCATGATACCAATGAGCAGCGGGATGGTGCGCAGGAAGCCAAAATTAGCACCTGAGGCGGTAAGTAACATATTATTGGGCCCTGGCGTGATGGCAGCGACCCAAAGAAAACCCAACATTGATAAAAAAAGACTCAGTTCCATGTATATTCGGGTGCTCCTCACCCAGTAAAGCGGACAACCCATCGAAGCTATCAGCGAGTTATGCATCAGACAAGCCTTTACCCAAGCTATTTTGATCGCCTGAACGGCGAGCGATTTACACCGCTGCGCGGATTCAGTAACGCGCATCTGCAAACCCTGCTGCCGCGCATACTGCGTCGGCGCGTAACCCTGCGTCCGCACTGGCAGCGACTTGACCTGCCGGACGGTGATTTTGTCGATCTCGCGTGGAGCGAAGATCCAGCACAGGCGCGTCACAAGCCGCGCATGGTGATGTTCCATGGCCTGGAAGGCAGCTTCCGTAGCCCGTATGCGCATGGCCTGATGCAGGCGTGTCAGGCGCGTGGCTGGCTGGCGGTGGTGATGCACTTTCGTGGATGCAGCGGCGAGCCGAATCGTCTGGAGCGCATCTATCATTCCGGTGAAACCGAAGATGCGACCTTTTTCCTGCACTGGTTGCAACGCGAATGGGGCACGGTGCCGACTGCAGCAGTGGGCGTTTCACTCGGTGGCAATATGCTGGCCTATTTATTGGGCATGCAGGGAAATGATGTGCCTGTGGATGCCGCCGTCGCCATCTCGGCACCCTTTGCGCTCGAACCCTGCAGTGAAAAGCTCGATGCTGGCTTTTCTCGTTTCTATCAGCACTATTTACTGACCAAGCTGAAACAGAACGCTACGCGTAAACTGCTGGCCTGGCCCGGCACACTACCGGTGGAACTGAGCCAGCTGCGCGCATTTCGCCGCATTCGTGAGTTTGATGATGCGATTACCGCACGGGCGCACGGTTTTCTGGATGCCAACGACTATTATCAACGTGCCAGCGCTATGCCTCTGCTCACGGGCGTGCGCAAGCCGCTGCTGATCATCCATGCCAAAGACGATCCCTTTATGACCGATGCGGTCATCCCGCAGCCGGCGCAACTGTCGCCTTCCATTGAATATCAGCTGACACAACAAGGCGGGCACGTCGGCTTTGTTGGCGGTACGTTAATGAAGCCGAAAATGTGGCTGGAACAGCGTGTGCCTGACTGGCTTTCAACCTATCTGGATGTGTGATCGTGATTATTCCCTGGCAAGAACTTGAAGTCGCAACACTGGAAAACCTGATTGAAACTTTCGTGCTGCGCGAAGGCACCGACTATGGTGAGCAGGAGCGCAGCCTGGAACAGAAAGTCGCCGACGTGCGCCGCCAGCTGGAGCGCGGAGACGTTGTGCTGGTGTGGTCGGAACTGCATGAATCCGTCAACATTATGCCGAAAGGCGAGTTTCGCGGTTAATGCACCGCGCAGTAATTCGTGGTAACAATGCTCATCGCCCGACTTCACAGGGAGTTCTGTTATGTCAGCCAGGCATCCAATCATTGCCGTGACCGGTTCCAGCGGTGCCGGTACCACGACCACCAGCCTCGCCTTCCGTAAGATTTTCCAGCAGCTGAATCTGCATGCTGCGGAAGTGGAAGGTGACAGTTTTCACCGTTATACCCGTCCAGAAATGGATATGGCGATCCGTAAGGCACGCGATCTGGGCCGTCATATTAGCTACTTCGGTCCGGAAGCCAATGACTTCGGGCTGCTGGAACAGACGTTTAAGCATTACGGAAAAACCGGGCTGGGTGAGTCGCGCAAATATCTGCACACCTACGACGAAGCGGTGCCGTGGAATCAGGTGCCGGGCACCTTTACGCCCTGGCAGCCGCTGCCGGAAAACACTGACGTGCTGTTCTATGAAGGATTACACGGTGGCGTGGTTACACAGCAGCACAACGTCGCCGAGCATGTCGATTTGCTGGTCGGCGTGGTGCCGATTGTCAATCTGGAGTGGATTCAAAAGCTGGTGCGCGACACCAGCGAGCGCGGCCATTCCCGTGAAGCGGTGATGGATTCAGTGGTGCGTTCAATGGAGGATTATATCAACTTCATCACGCCGCAGTTCTCGCGCACCCACATCAACTTCCAGCGTGTACCTACGGTGGATACGTCCAACCCATTTGCCGCACGTGAAATTCCGTCACTCGATGAAAGCTTTGTGGTGATTCACTTCCGTGGACTGGAAGGCATTGCTTACCCTTACCTGCTGGCGATGATCCAGGGCTCGTTCATTTCACATATGAACACGTTGGTGGTGCCGGGCGGCAAAATGGGGCTGGCAATGGAGTTAATCATGACGCCACTGGTGCAGCGGCTGATTGAAGGTAAACGGATTGAATAATCCAGAAATTCTGTAGCGGCGGCCGTTTGGCCGCCCACTTATGTTATCGCTCAATCACTTCGTAACTGTGCGTCATTTTCACACTATTGCCGAGCATGATCGCCACCGAGCAATACTTCTCCGCCGACAGATCGACGGCCCGCGCCACCGCTTTATCGCTTAGCGCTGTGCCGCTAACGATAAAATGCAGGTTGATTTGCGTAAAAATACGTGGCGCTTCTTCCCGGCGCTCGGAGGTAAGTTTCACCTCGCAGTCAGCCACATCATTTCGGCCTTTTTGCAGGATCGATACCACGTCAATCGCGCTACAGCCGCCTGCTGCCATCAAAACCATCTCCATCGGGCTTGGCGCTTTGTCACCCGAGTTACCGTCCATTAATACCTGATGGCCTGATGAGGATTCTCCGAGAAAGGTCAGCCCTTCCACCCATTTCACTCGTGCCTGCATTATTCTTTCTCCTGAAGTGGCGGTTTTGCCGCCAGAGTACGCTTTCACTTGATAAACAGCAATCCAGACTCTTCCGCCTGTTGCTGAAGCGAGACAACAGAAGACAGCTTGCAAAAGCTGTGCTACAAACAGTGCTGAAAATATTTTCGTCATCACAGACGAAGGCGGGAAGAATCAAAAGCGTAGCTTAAGAATTACCCGGAAATAATTTTCCTTTACTGGAAACGCTCGACGATTACACCGCCTGACAGGGAAAACTGCCCCCTGTGTTTTGGGCACGATTACAACAGAGGATAATAGCGAATGGTTCTCGGCAAACCGCAAACAGACCCTACACTCGAATGGTTCCTGTCCCATTGCCATATTCACAAATATCCGTCCAAAAGCACGCTCATCCATCAGGGTGAGAAAGCGGAAACGCTGTACTACATCGTGAAAGGTTCCGTTGCGGTTCTGATCAAAGATGAAGAAGGCAAAGAGATGATCCTCTCCTACCTCAATCAGGGAGACTTCATCGGCGAACTCGGCCTGTTTGAAGAAGGCCAGGAACGTAGTGCCTGGGTACGTGCTAAGACTGCCTGCGAAGTGGCTGAAATTTCCTACAAAAAATTCCGTCAGCTGATTCAGGTAAACCCGGATATTTTAATGCGACTTTCGTCGCAAATGGCGCGTCGTCTGCAAGTCACTTCCGAGAAAGTGGGCAACCTTGCCTTCCTCGATGTGACGGGCCGTATCGCGCAAACACTGCTTAATCTGGCGAAACAACCCGATGCGATGACGCACCCCGACGGGATGCAAATCAAAATCACCCGTCAGGAGATTGGTCAGATCGTGGGTTGCTCACGCGAAACCGTGGGTCGAATCCTGAAAATGCTGGAAGATCAGAACCTGATCTCCGCACACGGTAAAACCATCGTCGTCTACGGCACCCGCTAATTTCTTATCACCCACGGCGTGATGGCAACATCGCGCCGTTTTTGTTTGCGATGAGCTGATGTGGCGCCGAATCATCTATCATCCTGAGGTCAACTACGCACTGCGGCAAACGCTGGTGATGTGCCTGCCTGTGGCACTAGGCTGGCTGTTTGGCGATCTGCAAAAAGGCCTGCTGTTCTCCTTAGTCCCTGCCTGCTGCAACATGGCGGGTCTTGATACACCGCATAAGCGCTTCTTTAAACGCCTGATTGTTGGCGGCTCACTGTTTGCTACCGCCAGTTTCCTGATCCAATTTCTCACCAGTGACGCCATTCCGTTACCGCTGATCCTGTTTGTGCTGCCGCTGCTGATAGGCGTGACCGGCGAAATCAGCCCGCTGCACGGCCGCTTGTTGCCCGCCACACTGATTGCCGCCATCTTTAGCCTCAGCCTGGTAGGACGCATGCCCATGTGGGTGCCGCCGCTGCTGTATATCGGCGGCACGCTATGGTATGGCCTGTTTAACTGGTTCTGGTTTTGGCTGTGGAAAGAGCAGCCGATGCGCGAAACGCTCAGTCTGCTGTATCGGGAACTGGCGGATTATTGCGATGCAAAATACACCCTGTTGACGCAGCTTACCGATCCCGAGAAAGCGCTGCCGCCGCTGCTGGCGCGTCAGCAAAAAGCCGTTGACCTGATCACCACCTGCTATCAGCAGATGCACATGCTCTCTGCCGGCCGCGATAACAGCCACAAGCGCCTGACGCGGGCTTTCCAGGTGGCGCTTGATTTGCAGGAGCACATCTCGGTGAGCCTGCACCAGCCGGAAGAAGTGCAAAAGCTGGTCGAGCAGAGTCACGCCGAAGCGGTGATCCGCTGGAATGCCAAAACCATCTCTGCGCGTCTGCGCCTGTTGGCCGATGCCATTCTCTATCATCAATTGCCCGATCGCTTCCACATGGAAAAGCAGCTCGGCGCGCTGGAAAAAATTGCGCGCCAGCATCCCGACAATCCGGTGGGCAACTTCTGCTATTACCATTTCAGCCGCATCGCCCGCGTGCTGCGCACCCAGAAACCGTTATACACCCGTGACCTGATGGCCGATCGCCAGCGCCGTTTGCCGTTGTTCCCGGCGCTGCGCAGCTATCTGTCGCTCAAGTCCGCTGCATTGCGCACCGCGGCTCGTATTTCGGTGATGCTGATGTTCGGCAGTGCGCTGGCGCTGTTCTTTAATATTCCCAAGCCTTATTGGATTCTGATGACCATCATGTTTGTCAGCCAGAATGGCTACAGCGCCACACGAGTGCGTATCCAGCACCGTGCGCTGGGCACCTTTGCCGGATTGCTGATCGCCGCAGGATCGCTACGGCTCGAAGTGCCTGAATCGATCACCCTGCTGTTTATGCTGGCCATCACCCTCGCCAGCTATCTGGTCACGCGCAAGTATTACGGCTGGTCGATGATTGGCTTCACCGTGACGGCGGTGTATTCGCTCCAGCTGTTGTCGCTGAACGGGGCGCAGTTCCTGCTGCCGCGCATGATGGATACCCTGATGGGCTGCCTGATCGCCTTTGCCGGTATGATCTGGCTGTGGCCACAGTGGCAGAGCGGATTACTGCGCAGCAACGCGCATGATGCGCTGGAGGCTTATCAGGAAGCCTTGCGGATGTTGCTGGGGCCGGAGCAATCTCCTGAAAAGCTGGCTTACCAGCGCATGAAGGTCAATCAGGCGCACAATGCACTGTTCAACTCACTGAATCAGGCATCGAGCGAACCGGGCTTTAACGCGCAGTACCTGAAAGATATGCGCATGTGGGTCACCCACAGCCAGTTCATTGTGGAGCATATTAACGCGATGACGATCCTGGCGCGTGAGCACACCATGCTGACGCCGAAACTGGCGGAACGCTATCTGCAATCCTGTGAAATTGCGCTGCAGCGCTGTCAGCAGCGACTGGCGTATGACGGGCCAGGCAATGACAGCAATATTCTGGAAGCGCCGGAGAATATGAATGAAGGGCCGGTAACGATTGTCGAGCAGCATGTGAAGCGCATCCTGCAACACCTGAATGTGATGCACACCATCTCTTCACTGGCCTGGAGCCAGCGACCGCATCACGGCCGCTGGCTAAAGGTTTTGCGTCCGAAAGGATGATTACGCCGCCAGCACTTTCTCAATCGCTTTGGCGAAACGCGCCATGCCTTCTTCGATGTCAGTCGGCTCGATCACCAGTGACGGCACAAAACGAATCACATCAGTGCCTGCGGTCAGAACCATCAACCCTTCTGCTGCCGAGGCATTGAGGATATCGCGCGCTTTACTGGCGTGCTGTGGCTTCAGCGCTGCGCCAATCAGCAAACCTTTGCCGCGAATCTCACTGAAAAGATCATATTTGCTGTCAATCGCCTGCAGTGCCTCAACGAACTGTTGACGACGGGCTTCCACGCCACCCAGCACTTCAGGGGTGTTGATGATGTCCAGAGCCGTTTCAGCAATCGCACAGGCCAGCGGGTTGCCGCCATAGGTGGTGCCGTGCACGCCCGGCGCCATCACTGAAGCGATTTCATTGGTGGTTAGCATCGCACTCACCGGGAATCCGCCGCCCAGCGCTTTCGCGGTGGTGATGATGTCTGGCTTGATGCCGTAATGTTCGTAGCTGAACAGCTTACCGCTACGACCCATGCCGCTCTGCACTTCATCCAGCACCAGCAGCGCTTTATGCTCATCGCACAGCGCACGCAGACCCTGCATAAATTCCTGCGTCGCAGCCACCACGCCGCCTTCGCCCTGAATCGGTTCAACGACAATCGCGCAGGTGTGGTCATCCATCACTGCTTTCACCGCATCCAGATCGTTAAACGGCACATGGACGATATCTGCCGGCTTTGGACCAAAGCCGTCGGAGTATTTCGGCTGGCCGCCAACAGAAACGGTAAACAAGGTACGACCATGGAACGCATTGTGGAACGCGATGATTTTGCTTTTGAACGGGCTGTGTTTTTTGCAGGCGTAATAACGCGCCAGCTTAAAAGCAGCTTCGTTAGCTTCCGCGCCGGAGTTGCCAAAGAAAACGCGATCGGCAAAGGTCGCTGCAATCAGTTTGCTCGCCAGACGCAGCGCCGGTTCGTTGGTGAACACGTTGCTGGTGTGCCACAGGGTTTCGCCCTGCGTTTTCAGCGTTTCCACCAGCGCCGGGTGGCAATGGCCTAAAGCAGTCACCGCGATACCGCCGGAGAAGTCGATATACTCTTTGCCCTGCTGATCCCAGACTCGGCTGCCCTTGCCTTTTACCGGCACGAACTGCGCTGGTGCATAAACAGGCAAAATCACGTTATCGAACGTTTCCCGGGTTACCGCTAGTTTTTCCGCTGCCATTGCTGACCTCATTGGGTTATTTATTGAGCTGAAGTGAAATTATAATCACAAAATATGCATAAAAAATCACACGAAGGCAAACATAAGTTACGTGTTGAGGAAATTAGTCAACAGCTGATGGCCCTGCTCGCTGAGGATGCTCTCAGGATGGAACTGCACCCCTTCTAAGGGCAGCGTACGGTGGCGGAAGCCCATGATCTCATCGGGCTCACCATCACGCAGGCTCCAGGCCGTGACTTCGAATTCTGCGGGCAGCGTATCGCGCGCCACAATCAGTGAATGATAGCGCGTGACGGTGAGGGGATTATTAAGGTCGCGAAATACGCCTTGATGAGTGTGCTGGATAACAGAGGTTTTGCCGTGCATCACCTGACGAGCCCGCACCACCTGCGCGCCATAGGCTTGCGCAATTGCCTGATGCCCGAGGCAAACACCGAGAATCGGTAAGCGACCGGCAAAATGGCGGATGGCATCCAGAGACACACCGGACTGATCCGGCGTGCAGGGACCGGGTGAAATCACCAGATGCGTCAGCGGCAACGCATCCATCTGCGCCAGCGTGATGGCATCGTTACGCACCACGCGCACTTCTGCGCCCAGCTCACAGAAGTACTGGTATAGATTCCAGGTGAAGGAGTCGTAGTTATCAATTAACAGCAGCATAGTGCCCTCAGGCCAGTCAAACCGCCGCTATTCTACGCATTTTACCGTGCGGGACTCACCACTTTCGCAAACTGTGTCGTCAGCGGTGCCAGATCGCCCGACACACCAGCAAACAGCGCGGTACGCCACATTTCTCGTTCCAGCTTATCCCACGTCAACAGGTAACCGGCATGCAGCGCCAGCTGTTCAAAGAAAATGCGCTGCGTGCGGCCATTACCCGCGCGGAACGGATGCAATACGAAGATCTCACAGTAATAATGCGCCAGCCGCGCGACAAACTCATCCTGCGTCAGGTTTGTCAGCTGTTGCTCATCTTCCAGCGCGCTCATCAGCGCATTGCCCTCTTTCTCGATGTATTCGCAATGGCAATAGGGTGTTTCGTCGCGCCAGATATCAATGCTGCGCAACTCCCCCGCCCAGCTGTAGAGATCCTGAAACAGCGTGCGGTGAATATGGCACAACCACGGCATGCCGGTGCTGCGCGGACCGAGTTCCAGTGTCGCCAGACGTGCCGCGCTAAAGGCCAACTCCGCTTTACGCAACTGCGCTTCATCATGAATATCGAGACGATTTTTCAACACCGTGTCGTTGTGCCAGACATAAGGGTCGCGCACGGCCAGACTGTTATCCGCCATATTGCCTCCTTAGTGACTCAAGTCGCTCTTCATGCTGCTCAGCGCTGATATCGCTGAGTACGTAGCCGGCAAGACGGCAACTGGCCTGATAACTGGCCATGCGGCGCTGTTGCCACAGGGTGGCTTTCTGTTTTTCGGTGAGTTGGCTGGTCATTGCGCCTCCGACAAGCAATTTGCCCTAAGTATAAGAGCTAATTTTAGCTTTGCCGGAGAGCAGCAGAACGCGCCGACGAGTGCCAGCGCGTTAATTCATTAAGGCAGGACTTTCGCAGACAGGATAACAATCGGTTTTGACGGCACATTTTGGTACGGGCCGACATCTTTGGTTGGCACCTGAGCAATCTTATCGATCACATCCTGGCCTTTCACAACTTTACCAAATACCGCATAACCGAAGTCGCGTTGACCGTGATCGAGGAAGGCGTTATCCGCAACGTTGAGGAAGAACTGGCTGGTCGCACTATCTTTATCTGCAGTACGCGCCATCGAGATGGTGCCACGCAGGTTACGCAAACCGTTGTCGGCTTCGTTCTTGATCGGTGCCACGGTCTGCTTCTGCTGCATATCCGTGGTGAAACCGCCGCCCTGGATCATAAAACCCGGGATCACACGGTGGAAGATAGTGTTGTTGTAGAAACCGTTGTTGACGTAGTCGACAAAGTTTTTCACCGAAACCGGGGCTTTCTGGTTGTTCAGTTCGAGTTCGATATTGCCCGCAGAGGTGGTGAGCAGCACATGGGTATCCCCTTTGGCTGCCAGAGCGGTAGCGGATACAGAAGAGAGCGCTAACAGGGCGACTGCCGCTGTCAAAGTACGTTTAAACATGAAAGATTCCTTACCATGGAGTGCAAGCTCAAAAACGAGATCGATTGTAAAGAGCAAGTTATACAAGAGCCAGCGTTTTACCGATATTTACGCTGATGTTGCGATTGTCATACTTTTTGGGGTGCGCAATCATTTGCGTGACGAAAATCACACTATTAATGAAATATTTCGCGCTCGTTACACTCGTTGTTTATTAAGATCACAGTTGCATTTACAATTCATGACACTTTTTGCCAATCCCGGCGCATCACAGGTTCAGAACATGACAAACCGTAATCGCATTGGCCTTACCTGGATCAGCTTTTTCTCCTACGCGCTCACCGGCGCGCTGGTGATCGTTACCGGTATGGTACTGGATAATATTGCCCAATACTTCCAGTTGCCCATCTCAGAAATGAGCAACACTTTCACCTTCCTGAATGCCGGTATCCTGGTCGCGGTATTCCTTAACGCCTGGCTGATGGTGATTGTGCCGTTGAAACGCCAGCTGATTTTTGGCTTTGTGCTGATGATCCTCGCGGTGGCAGGCCTGATGACCAGCCATAACCTGACCGTCTTCTCGCTGTGCATGTTTGTGCTCGGTGTGGTCAGCGGTATCACCATGTCGATCGGTACCTTCCTGATTACCCATCTGTACGATGGTCGCCAGCGTGGTTCGCGCCTGCTGTTTACCGACTCGTTCTTCAGCATGGCCGGTACCATTTTCCCGATCATCGCTGGCGTACTGCTGGCGCGCATGCTGCCGTGGTACTGGGTATACGCCTGCATCGGGGTGATTTACATCGCGATCTTTGTCCTGACGCTGATGGTGGAATTCCCGGAACTGAAAAGCGAAGCAGCCGTGCAAGGCGGCGAGAAAGAGAAATGGGGCATCGGCGTGTTGTTCCTGTCTATCGCGGCGCTGTGCTACATCCTCGGTCAATTGGGCTTTATCTCCTGGGTGCCAGAGTACGCCACCAAATCGATGGGCATGGATATTGCGGCGGCTGGTCAGCTCGTCGGTAACTTCTGGACCGCGTACATGGTCGGCATGTGGGTGTTCAGTTTCCTGCTGCGCTTCTTCGATCTGCAGCGCATCCTGATGGTATTGGCGGCCCTGGCAACCGGTTTAATGTACTGGTTTGTCACCACCAGTGACGCCAGCATGCTGCACTGGATCATTATGATTCTCGGCTTCAGCTCCAGCGCTATCTACACCACCATCATTACGCTGGGTTCGCTGCAAACCAAAGTCTCTTCGCCGAAGCTGGTGAACTTTATCCTCACCTGCGGCACCGTCGGCACCATGCTGACCTTTGTGGTTACCGGCCCGATTGTGGCGAAAGGCGGCGCACATGCAGCGCTCTCTACCGCCAATGGCCTGTATGCCGTGGTGTTTGTGATGTGCGTGCTGCTGGGCTTTGTGACCAAACATCGCCAGCACGGCCATATTACGCACTAATCGGTGACGTGCAGGGGTGAACGTTCACCTCTGTTGCCTGGCTCAGTAGCAAGAGAGTGCGCAGTGATGCGCACTCTTTTTTTATGCAGCGACTATCGTCGGAATGTCACCGCTTCCGCCTCACCCAAATAGATTTCACTGCTCGCGGGCTGCGTTGCCGCCACCACGCTTCCCTGCCGTATTGAATAGCGCACAGGCACTTGTCTGCGCACCGCATCAAAGCCACTTTCAGCCGGCAGAATAATCAGACTGGCATGGTCACCTACCGCCAGACCGTAATCCTTCAATTGCAACGTTTTCGCGCTGTTGGTGGTAATCAGGCTCAGGCCATTGTCGATCTGCTCGTAGCCCATCAACTGACAGACATGTAATCCCATATGCAGCACCTGCAGCATGCTGGCGGTGCCGAGCGGATACCAGGGATCAAACACATCATCATGGCCAAAGCAGACGTTAATATCGGCTTCCAGCAACTCCTTCACCCGCGTGATGCCACGGCGTTTGGGATAACTATCAAAACGGCCCTGCAGGTGAATGTTCACCAGTGGGTTAGCGACAAAATTAATCTTTGAAAGCTTCAGCAAGCGGAATAAGCGCGAGGTGTAGGCGTTGTTGTAGGAGTGCATCGCCGTGGTGTGGCTGGCGGTAACACGTTCGCCATTGCCATCACGATGTGCCAGTGCCGCCACGGTTTCGACAAAGCGCGATTGCTCATCATCGATCTCATCACAGTGCACATCCACCATGCGGTCATAACGGTTAGCGAGCGCGAAGGTTTTATGCAGCGATTCCACGCCATACTCGCGTGTGAACTCGAAGTGCGGGATGGCGCCCACCACATCGGCGCCGAGACGCAATGCCTCTTCCAGCAGCGCTTCACCATTTGGATAGGAGAGAATCCCCTCCTGCGGAAACGCCACGATTTGAATATCGATCCATGGCGCCATTTCCGCCTTTACTTCCAGCATGGCTTTCAGCGCGGTGAGAGTAGGATCGGAAACATCAACATGGGTACGCACATGCTGAATACCGTTGGCAATTTGCCACTTCAGCGTCTGCTGTGCGCGCTGTTTGACATCGTCATGGCTGAGCAGCGCCTTGCGCTCCGCCCAGCGTTCAATACCTTCAAACAGCGTGCCGGACTGATTCCAGGCAGGCTGCCCGGCGGTTTGCGTGGTGTCGAGATGGATATGCGGTTCGATAAATGGGGCACTTGCCAGCCCTCCTTCGGCATCCAGCGCATCATCCTGCTGCGTGATTTGCGGTGGCTGGGGGCGTAATGCCGTTATTTTGCCGCCGTTGATTTCCATCTGCCACAGACCCTGCTGGCCGGCCAGACGCAGGTTGTTGATCCACTTTAGTGTGCGATTCGCCATGCCTTCCTCCCGTTTTAAGCCACAGGTTAAGCTAGCATGAAAATCTTTCCGTCTGTGCCATAGGTTTTTAGTCTGCCAAAATGACCATGCAAAAAAGCCCTCAGCTCAGTTTGTAGCAGCGACACTGATGGCAACCGATGCTGCACAATAACCAATCAAATAAGCCACTTATCATTTTCGTTCAAAATCAATTACATACCTCTAAATAGGTATATGGCCGTGCGCTTGATGTGCATCAATAAGCGCCTGATATTGCGCGCTATCGTAAGCGCAGATACCGCAATTTTTGAGGCAAGCATGAGCAAGCACAGTGTCGTGATTATTGGCAACGGCATGGTCGGCCACCGCTTTATAGAAGAACTGATCGACAAAGCCGAACCCGGCCAATTTGCCATTACCGTCTTTTGTGAAGAACCGCGCGTCGCCTATGACCGCGTCCACCTTTCCGCCTACTTCTCCCATCACACCGCTGAAGAGCTGTCACTGGTTCGCCCCGGCTATTACGAAAAACATCAGGTCAACCTGCTGATCGGTGAGCGGGCGATTACCATCAACCGCGATGAAAAACTGATTCACTCCAATACCGGTCGCGCGGTGCATTACGACACGCTGATTTTTGCCACCGGCTCTTATCCGTGGATACCGCCGATAAGAGGTGCCGAAGGCAGTGACTGCTTTGTCTATCGCACCATCGAAGATCTCAACGCCATAGAAGCCTGTGCCCGCCGCAGCCAACGCGGTGCCGTGATTGGCGGCGGTCTGCTGGGTCTCGAAGCGGCAGGCGCACTGAAAAACCTCGGCATCGAAACCCATGTCATTGAGTTCGCGCCCGGATTAATGGCGGAACAGCTGGATGCGCAAGGTGGCGAGCAACTGCGTCGTAAGATCGAACAAATGGGTGTGCGTGTACACACCGGCAAAAATACCCAGCAAATTGTGCACCACGCAAAAGGCGGTAAGACGCTGGAATTCGCCGATGGTAGCGCGTTGGATGTCGATTTCATCGTGTTCTCCACTGGCATTCGTCCGCAAGACAAGCTGGCAAAACAGTGTGGGCTGGAAATCGGCCAGCGTGGCGGCATCGCCATCAATGACCGCTGCCAGACGCGCGATCCGGCAATTTATGCCGTCGGCGAATGCGCAGCCTGGCAAAACCGGCTGTTCGGCTTAGTCGCGCCGGGCTACAAAATGGCACAGGTCGCCAGCGATGCGTTGCTGGGACGCGACAGTGCCTTTTCCGGTGCCGATATGAGCGCCAAACTTAAGTTGCTGGGCGTGGATGTCGGTGGTATCGGCGATGCGCATGGCCGCACGCCGGGCGCGCGCAGCTATATGTGGCTCGACGAACAGAAACACATTTACAAACGCCTGATCGTCAGTGAAGACAATCGCACGCTGCTCGGCGCGGTATTGGTCGGTGACACCAGCGATTACGGCAATCTGCTACAGCTGGCGCTGAATAACATCGCGCTGCCCGATAATCCTGAAGGTTTGATTTTGCCAGCAGGCAGTGGCGAGAAGCCGGTGTTGGGAGTCGATTCCCTGCCGGACAGCGCGCAAATCTGCTCCTGCTTTGATGTCAGCAAAGGCGATATCGTCAAAGCGGTGCAAGCCGGTTGCCACACCGTGGCGATGCTGAAAAGCGAAACCCGTGCCGGCACCGGCTGCGGCGGCTGCATTCCGCTGCTCACTCAGGTGCTCAACGCGGAACTGAGCCGTCAGGGCATCGAAGTCAACAACCACCTGTGCGAACACTTCCCCTATTCACGTCAGGAGTTGTATCACCTGATTCGTGTCGAAGAGATCACTTCCTTCGATGCCTTACTGGCGAAATACGGTCAGGGTTATGGCTGTGAAGTGTGCAAACCCACCGTGGGTTCGCTGCTGGCATCCTGCTGGAACGACTATGTGCTCAAGCCACAACTCGCGCCACTTCAGGACAGTAACGATCTGTTCCTTGGCAATATCCAGAAAGATGGCTCCTACTCGGTGATCCCGCGCTCACCCGGGGGCGAAATCACGCCTGAAGGGTTGATGACGATTGGAGCGGTGGCGCGCCAGTACAACCTTTACACCAAAATCACCGGCTCACAACGTATTGGCCTGTTTGGTGCCCAGCGTGATGACCTGCCTGCCATCTGGTCGCAGCTGATTGATGCCGGATTTGAAACCGGCCAGGCGTATGCCAAAGCGTTGCGCATGGCAAAAACCTGCGTGGGCAGCACCTGGTGTCGCTATGGCGTCGGCGATAGCCTCGGCTTCGGTATCGAACTCGAGAACCGCTACAAAGGCATTCGTACACCGCACAAAATGAAGTTTGGCGTCTCGGGCTGCACGCGCGAATGTGCGGAGGCGCAGGGCAAAGATGTCGGCATCATCGCGACGGAAAAAGGCTGGAATCTGTACATATGCGGCAACGGCGGCATGAAGCCACGTCACGCCGATCTGCTGGCGGCGGATCTGGATCGCGACACTCTGCTCATGTACCTCGACCGCTTCATGATGTTCTATATCCGTACCGGTGACCGATTGCAGCGTACCTCGCTGTGGCTGGAAAGCATGGAGGGCGGTATCGACTATCTGCGCAGCGTGATTATCGATGACAAACTCAGCCTGAATACGCAACTGGAAGCTGAACTGGCGCGACTGCGGGCTGAAGTCGAGTGTGAATGGGCTGCGACGGTGAACGATCCCCGGCAGCATATCCACTTCAGCACCTTCATCAACAGCGATCAGCGCGATCCGCTGGTGCAGCACGTCGCTCAGCGCGATCAGCACCGTCCGGCAAGCCCTGCCGAGCGTATTGCCATCACCCAGATTGAGGAGATCGACGCATGAGCCAGTGGCATTCCGTGTGTGAACTCGAACAAATCCTGCCTGCCACCGGCGTCTGCGCGTTGGTAAAAGGCCAGCAGATTGCCATCTTCCGTCCGCATGATGATGAGCAACTCTATGCGCTGAGTAACATCGATCCTTTCTCCGCAGCCAGCGTGCTCTCACGCGGCCTGATTGCCGAACATCAGCACACGCTGTGGGTCGCCAGCCCACTGAAAAAACAGCGCTTCCGTTTAAGCGACGGCGTCTGCCTGGAAGATGCCGCCCGTTCCGTGGCGAGCTATCCGGTGCGCGTTACTGCGGGCCAGGTCGAAGTGTGCGCCTGACAGAATTCTTTTACTTTATGAGACGTCACTATGTTTACTGACACCCTGAATACCTGCGCCGCCAACGCGGCGCGCATTGTGCGTACGGCGCAGCACAGCCCGCTGGCCTTCTGGATCAGCTCGGCGATGGCAGGCGCTTACGTCGGCCTCGCTATCATCCTGATTTTTACTCTCGGCAACCTGGCCGATCCAACCTGGCGTCCGCTGATCATGGGCGCGACCTTTGGTATCGCCCTGACGCTGGTGATCATTGCCGGGTCGGAGCTGTTTACCGGCCATACAATGTTCCTCACCGTGGGCGTCAAAGCCGGGACCATCAGCCAGGGCCAGATGTGGTGCGTATTGCCGCAAACCTGGCTGGGTAATCTGATTGGCTCGGTGTTTGTCGCCCTGCTCTACTACTACGCAGCCGGTGCGATGCTACCCAATGCAGGCGCACTGATTCACAGTGCCGCGCTGGCGAAAACCACGCAGCCCGCCATGGCGCTGTTCTTCAAGGGTGCGCTGTGCAACTGGCTGGTGTGTCTGGCGATCTGGATGGCAGTGCGCACCGAAGGCACGGCAAAATTCATTGCCATCTGGTGGTGCCTGCTGGCGTTCATCGCCTCCGGCTATGAACACTCGGTAGCGAATATGACGGTCTTTGCACTGTCGTGGTTTGGTCAGCATAATGCCGACCTGACCTTGAGCGGCATCGGTCATAACCTGCTGTGGGTGACGCTGGGTAACATGTTCTCTGGCATGGTATTGATGGGCCTTGGATACTGGTACGCCACGCCACAGGCTCAGCGGCCGCAAGTGGCGCCACAAGCCACTGCGCTCAAATCGGTTTAACGTTTTTAAGCCCGCACATTGCGGGCTTTTTTGAGGATGAGCGATGGACTATTTTCCGCTGTTTTGCCGTCTGCGAGGCAAGCGTTGTTTATTGGTCGGCGGCGGCGATGTAGCCGAGCGCAAAGCGCGCCTGCTGCTGGATGCCGGTGCCGATCTGCACGTTGGCGCAGTGCAATTCTCTCCTGCGTTTCAGCAGTGGGCTGAACAGGGAAAGTTGCACCTATTGCCCGGCACATTTGAAGAGCAGTGGCTGGAGGGCTGCTGGCTGGTCATTGCCGCCACCGACGATGACGCTGTGAATCAGCAAGTGGGCGATGCCGCCGAAGCACGCCGCATCTTCTGCAATCTGGTGGATGCGCCGCAGGAAGCCAGCGCTATCATGCCGTCGATTGTCGATCGCTCCCCGCTGATGATTGCGGTGTCCTCCGGTGGCCGCGCTCCGGTGCTGGCGCGCCTGATGCGTGAGAAGCTGGAAGCGATGCTGCCGCAGCATCTGGGCCAACTGGCTTCACTCGCTGGCACACTGCGCAGCCGGGTGAAGAAAACCTTCGCCAGCATGGGACAGCGCCGGGCATTTTGGGAGCGCTTCTTTGCCAGCGATCGTCTGGCGCAAACGCTGGCGAATGGTGACAAGCCACGCGCCGATCATATCGTTGATACGCTGTTCGATGCGCCGCTCTCCCAACAAGGTGAAGTGGTGCTGGTGGGCGCGGGTCCAGGCGATGCCGGATTATTAACGCTGAAAGGTTTGCAGTGTATCCAGCAGGCCGATGTGGTGGTGTATGACCGTCTGGTGTCCGAACCCATTCTCAACCTGGTGCGCCGCGATGCTGAACGCATCTTCGTCGGTAAACAGGCCGGACATCACTGCGTGCCGCAGTCGCAAATTAACCAGTTACTGTTAGAGCAGGCTCAGAGCGGCAAGCGCGTGGTACGGCTGAAAGGCGGCGATCCCTTTATTTTCGGTCGCGGTGGTGAGGAACTAGAAGTACTGGCACAGCACAACATTCCGTTCAGCGTGGTGCCAGGTATTACCGCCGCCTCCGGTTGTGCCGCCTACAGCGGCATTCCGCTGACGCATCGCGACCATGCGCAGAGCGTGCGCTTTGTCACCGGTCATCTGCAACAACAGGGCGAAATTGAGTGGAGTAAGCTGGCGGCAGAGCAGCAAACGCTGGTGTTCTATATGGGGCTGAATCAGGCACCCGAGATCCAGCGCCAGCTGTTGCAGCATGGCATGGATGCGACGATGCCGGTCGCCATCGTGCAGAACGGCACCACGCCAGAACAACAGGTGGAAACCGCGACGTTAGCCGAACTCAGCACGCTGGCGCAGCAGTTTGCCAGCCCGGCGCTGATTATCGTCGGGCGCGTGGTCAGCCTGCGCCGCCAGTTACGCTGGTTTTAAACATAAAAAAACGGCGAGTCATCACAACTCGCCGTTCATAGGTCAGGCAGCTAGCTGATTAAGGCTGAGCCACAAAACCCACCGCTTCATAAACTTTCTTCAGCGTTTCCTGCGCCTGCGCACGGGCCTTGGTGGCGCCATCACGCATCACCTGATTCAGGAAAGCTTCGTCGTTACGGAAACGATGATAGCGCTCCTGCAGCTCAGTCAGCATGCCGGAAACCGCTTCCGCCACTTCGCCTTTCAGGTGGCCATACATCTTGCCTTCGAATTCCTGCTCCAGCTGCGGAATCGACTTACCGGTGACACCAGAAAGAATATCCAGCAGGTTAGAAACACCGGCTTTTTCTTTCACGTCGTAACGCACCACTGGCGGCTCGGCGGAATCGGTTACCGCGCGCTTGATCTTTTTCACTACCGCTTTGGTGTCTTCCAGCAGGCCAATCACGTTGTTACGGTTGTCATCCGACTTCGACATCTTCTTGGTCGGTTCCAGCAGCGACATCACGCGTGCGCCTGATTTCGGAATAAACGGCTCAGGAATTTTGAACACATCGCCATACAGCGCATTGAAACGGCCGGCGATATCGCGGCTCAGTTCCAGATGCTGCTTCTGATCTTCGCCCACTGGCACCTGGTTGGTCTGATACAGCAGAATATCGGCCGCCATCAGCACCGGGTAATCGAACAAACCCGCGGTGATGTTTTCAGAATAACGCGCGGACTTATCCTTAAACTGCGTCATACGGCTCAGCTCGCCAAAGTAGGCATAGCAGTTCAGTACCCAGCTCAGCTGCGCGTGTTCTGGCACATGTGACTGAACAAAGATGGTGCTTTTCGCTGGATCGATACCGCAGGCAAGGTACAGCGCCAGCGTGTCCAGCGTGGCTTTGCGCAGCGCAGCCGGATCCTGACGAACGGTGATGGCGTGCAGATCGACGATGCAGTAAATGCAGTGAAAATCATCCTGCATCTGCACCCACTGACGCAGCGCACCCATATAGTTGCCAATGGTCAGTTCACCGGAAGGCTGGGCGCCGCTGAAAACGATGGGTTTGCTCATGTTATATCCTGATAATTACAGCCCGAGAGCGGGCAAAAGTTCGCTAAAAGTATCGAGAGTGAGATCGGGTTGGCTGGCGGCAATCGGCTCGCCATAGTTGTAGCCAAACGTCATACCGACATTAGGTACACCCGCAGCCTGAGCCGCGTGAATATCATTACGAGAATCACCAACAAACAGTAATTCTTTTTGCAGTACGCCAAAGTGACCCAAAACAAGAAAGATCGCTGCCGGATGGGGCTTTTTCACCACCACATCATCACCGCCAATAATCAGCGTGAAGAAATCGGCAATGCCCAGCGATTGCAGCAAAGGCGCGACAAACGGCGTCGGCTTGTTGGTGACGATGGCCATCGGCAAGCCTTTGGCATGCAAAGCAGCCAGCGTCTCTTTCACCTGCGGGAACAGCGTGCTGCCCGCTTCCACCGTTTCGGCGTAATACTTGTCAAACAGCGTGCGTGCGTCACGCTGCTCTTCGGCGTGCGGTTCACGGCCTAGTGCCCAGGTCAGCGCGCGTGTCATCATCACATCTGCGCCATTGCCAATCCAGGTGGAAGCCAGCGCCAGGCCAGGAGGCGGTAACTGCAAATCACCTAAAGCATGATCGATGGCCTGTGACAGACCCGGCGCGCTATCAACCAGCGTGCCATCGAGATCAAACGCCAGCGCGCGGATATCAGTGAAATGAGCCATTAACTTTCTCCAGTTCGCCGCGCATTTCGTCGATCACTTTTTTGTAATCGGGGTGACCGAAGATCGCTGAACCGGCCACAAACATATCCGCACCTGCCGCCGCGATCTGACCGATGTTATCGATCTTCACACCACCGTCCACTTCCAGACGGATATCGTAACCGCTTTGATCAATGAGACGACGCGCCTGACGCAATTTGTCCAGCGTGCCGGGAATGAAGGATTGGCCGCCGAAGCCAGGGTTCACTGACATCAGCAGAATGATGTCGAGTTTATCCATCACGTAGTCGAGGTAATCGAGCGGCGTCGCCGGATTGAACACCAGACCCGCTTTACAGCCGTGCTCTTTGATCAGTTGCAGTGTGCGGTCAACGTGCTCACTAGCTTCAGGATGGAAGGTAATGTAAGTCGCGCCCGCTTTAGCGAACTCTGGAATCAGTGCATCCACCGGCTTCACCATCAGATGCACATCAATCGGTGCCGTAATGCCATAGTCGCGCAGCGCTTTCAGCACCATTGGCCCCATGGTCAGATTAGGCACATAGTGGTTATCCATCACGTCGAAATGCACCACATCCCCGCCTGCTGCCAGCGCTTTGGCGGTATCTTCGCCCAGGCGAGCAAAGTCAGCAGCAAGAATTGAAGGGGCCAGCAAAAATTGTTTCATCCGATTCTCCCAATTTTGTGCGCCAGCCAGAGCTGGCGTAATGCGTTGGTCGCGGACGAAACAGGCTAGCGGAAAAGCGCCAGCAGTTCGTCAACCTGAGTGCGACCACTTATGCTTCGGCTGATGGAACGCCGGGCTTTGACTACGTGTAAAACCGCATTCTGATACCACTCACGCGTGAGCAGCGTGTCGTGGTTGGAAATCAGCACCGGTATGCTGTTTTCATGTGCCAGCTTATTTGCCAGCTCGGCCAGATGCTGCTGCTCGCGCAGGCTAAAGCTATTGGTGTGGTACGCGGTAAAGTTCGCCGTCGCCGACAAGGGCGCATACGGCGGATCGCAATAAACCACTGAGCCAGCAGGGGCGTTGTTCAGAGTAACATCGTACGATTCACAGACAAAGGTCGCTTTTTGCGCCCGTTCGGCAAACCACAACAGCTCCGCTTCCGGGAAGTAAGGTTTGCGATAACGACCAAAAGGCACATTGAACTCACCGCGCAGATTGTAACGGCACAAACCGTTATAGCCATGCCGATTGAGATAGAGAAACAGTAATGCACGCTGATATTCATCTTTGCTGGCGTTAAAGGCCAGACGTTGCGCGTAATAGGTCTCTGCGATATTACCTTCAGGCGTGAACAGCTGCCGCGCGTCTTCAATAAACTCAACCGTGCGGTTTTTAACGATGTTATAGAGATTGATCAGGTCACCGTTGATGTCCGCCAGGTGATAGCGATCATAATCGGTGTTGAGGAACACGGAACCGGCACCCACAAAAGGTTCGACTAAACAGTCACCTTGTGGCAAATGACGACGGATATCGTCAAGCAGCGGGTATTTCCCTCCGGCCCATTTAAGGAAAGCGCGATTTTTCTTCATGCTGTCGTGGTTATTACATCTTAATTATGGGCTGTGGTGGAACCGACAGCAGCTCTGCGCTTTAAACGGGGCCACGAGAACGCAGCCCCACATCAATTACTGGCTTTCTTTCTTCACCTGACTCAACGGTTTTACCCACGGATTTGCCGCACGAACTTCAGCAGGCAGTGATGCCACTGCGCGCTTGGCATCGGCTGGCGTAGCGTAAGCACCGCTGACCAGCACATACCAGGGCTGACCGTTACGCGTGGTCTTATACACGTGATAACCGCTCAGATTTTGTTTCTTCGCCCAGGCATTCAGGCTCTCTTCTTTCGAGGCACCGCTCAACTGCAGCGTGTAGCTGCCACCGGTTGGCAGTGACTTACTGGCACCGCTGCTGGCACTCACAGGTGCATTGTGTGCAGCGGTGGTATGTGTTTTATTCTCTTTTGCTCCGGCTACAGGTTTCGACGTGGCCGGCGCTTTGTGCGCGGTGTTGCTGTGCGCTTCACGTGAACCGTTGCTATTGGCACGCGCAGATGTCTCAGAACGCATCGCCGGAGGCGTTATCGCTTTACCGTTACCGCTTACGGTAGCAGGCGCGGTCGGCAATGAACTGTTGCCTTGTGCACCCTGTGCCGCGTTATCAACCTGACCTTGCTGGTTGCTCAACGCATTGTTGAGATCGCCCGGCAGCGTCACACGTTGCTGATTGGCTGGCGTATCGACAGGCGCAGCCTGCGTCGGTGTTGAAGACACCGCTGGCATAGAAATCGAGTTGGAATCGCCGCCTGCTGAAGAGGAGGATGTCGCTGGCGTCTGAGGTGCGTTTCCTTCCGCTGAAGGCGTGGCGTTTTGCTGGCCGCTCATGGACGTCGAGCCGGAAAGGTCGATGTTCTTTTCACCGCCGGTTGCCGTTGGCGCCGCATTGCCATTATTAGCAGTGGTCGCTGGTTTCTTTTCATCTGGACCGGTCAAAGCCGAACCGATGCCCAGTACTACCAACAGCAGAACCAGGATGCCGATCCCCATCATCATATGCTGACGAGAAACAGGTACCTTCACTTTCGGCGCAGAAGACGTTTTGCGTGGCCGCGTAGGACGGCGGTCACTGGCATCAGGTTTTAACTCGTCTTCCGGTTTGAACTCATCCATCTAGCCTCCTCCGTAAAACGGCACGCTTCCCACGCACCGCATCACCACTCTACCCGTCATACTCAAGCTGAAACGGCGTTGGTTGCACTTTATTATCCAGACGCTCACTCACATCAGCGCCTGGAATGCATGCAATGCTCACCTTGCTGCAGCTCAACTTATTCCGGATATCTTCAGTATTTTATACAATCGTTAATCGCAGCCAGCACCATATCATGTGCCACACCTGCGCGCACTTCAGAGCGGCCAATTGCGAGAGGCAGCACCAAACGCATTTCACCCGCCAGCACTTTCTTATCGCGCATCATGTGCGGAAGATACGCTTCTGCTTTCATGCTTTCCGGGCCGTGCACCGGTAAACCGGCACGCAGAAATAGCGCGATAATACGATCGGTATCCGTCGAAATGAACTGACCCAGACGTTCGGCGGTACGGGCAGCCATGACCATTCCCGCCGCAATCGCTTCACCGTGTAACCAGTTGCCATAGCCCATGTGCGCTTCAATCGCATGACCAAAAGTATGGCCCAGATTGAGCAGTGCGCGTTGACCGTTTTCACGCTCATCGGCGGCAACCACTTCAGCTTTGAGTTCACAGCAGCGACGGATGCAGTAGGCCAGGGCTTGCTGATCCAATGCCAGCAGCGCATCAAGATTCTGCTCGAGCCACTGGAAGAATTCCCCGTCGAGGATAATGCCGTATTTGATCACTTCTGCCAGACCAGACGCCAATTCGCGCGCCGGCAGCGTAGCCAGGCAATCGGTATCGACCACCACTGAGGCTGGCTGGTAGAAGGCACCAATCATGTTTTTGCCCAGCGGATGGTTGACGGCTGTTTTACCGCCGACCGAAGAGTCGACCTGAGACAGCAGCGTTGTCGGTACCTGGATAAAGCGCACACCGCGTTGATAGCTCGCAGCAGCAAACCCAGTAAGATCGCCAATCACACCGCCGCCGAGCGCAATTAACGTGGTATCACGTCCATGCGGTTTCTGCAGCAGCGCGGTGAAGACATCGTCCATCACAGCGAGCGTCTTGTACTTTTCACCATCAGGTAAAATCACCTGATCCACCTTCACGCCCGCCTGCGAAAGCAGTGCTGACAGCTTGTCGAGGTAGATCGGGGCAAGCGTCTCATTGGTCACCAGCATGGCGTTATCGCCTGCTTTTAGCGGCCAAAAAGAAGCCGGATCGTTAAACAGTCCGGCAGCGATGGTGATGGGGTAACTACGATCCCCGAGTGAGACAGTGATCTTCTCCATGATGACCGATACCTATTGCTGAGCCGTCAGGGCGCTGGATTAATTTTTTTCCAGCATGTTGATGATCTGATTGGCGACAACTTTTGCACTTTGATCGTCAGTGCGAATAGTGACGTCAGCGATCTCTTCATAAAGTGGATTACGTTCGCCAGCTAAAGCTTCCAGTACTTCGCGCGGTGGCTCTTCAACCTGTAACAACGGACGTTTTTTATCACGCTGTGTACGAGCAAGTTGCTTCTCGATAGTCGTTTCAAGATAAACGACCACGCCGCGGGCGGAGAGACGATTGCGGGTTTCACGGGATTTGACAGAACCACCACCGGTCGCCAGGACAATGCCTTGTTTCTCGGTGAGTTCATTAATGATCTTCTCTTCGCGATCGCGGAAACCGTCTTCGCCTTCCACATCAAATACCCAGCCTACATCCGCTCCGGTACGTCGCTCAATTTCCTGATCGGAATCGAAAAATTCCATATTGAGTTGCTGAGCTAACTGACGACCAATAGTGCTTTTGCCGGCACCCATCGGCCCAACCAGAAAGATATTGCGTTTCTCTGCCATTTTATCGGTATTACTAAGAATTCGTTGATGATACCCCGCGTTCAGCATAGTGCTGGCGGGACAGGAACTGAGACCTCATGAGCATTAACAAGAGTCAGACGGAAAATTATCTCAACACTCATGGCCGTTTGGCAACCGAATAAATTGCCCCCGGCGACCTTGTAACAGGACCGGTCTGTGGTTCGCGAGACGGTAACGCCCCTCCTGTTTTCCTTCACACTTCAAGCAGCATGCGCGTTGGCTGTGTCTTTTCATCCCTGAAACTTACAGAAATAAGCTTAGAAATGAACGCTTTTACCACCGCGCTTTAACTCAATTTATTTAAGGAAAATATATTCTGACGCCAGTATCGCTTGTGACTGACGCCCATCGGAAGGTTATCCTGCCGCGTTCCGCTACACCGTTTTAAAAATCGCTAAACCTTGTAAGCTAATTCCTGCCCTGCGTCAACGCAGATGGCAAATCAGAGTGAATTTTCCGCTTTATCCGGCTGTAAGCGCTGCTTCCCTGACCAGTCTGGGGGTAATGAAGATCACCAACTCCTTCTTTTTATGTTCTTTGGTTTGCTGACGGAACAGCGTTCCCAATAGGGGCAGTTCACCCAACCAAGGTACCCGCTGTTCGGTCTGCATGCGCTGTTGTTGAAAAATCCCGCCCAGCGCCAACGTTTCGCCATCACGCAGCGTCACCTGCGTTTCAATTTCCTGCTTATCAATACTCAGCACGCTACTTTCACCCACGTTCAGGCTGCGCCCCGGCATGTTCTGGCTTAAGCGCAGTTTTAACTGAATCCGTCCATTCCCCAGCACCATGGGCGTCACTTCCATCCCTAACACTGCCTCTTTAAATTCAATCGCCGTTGCACCACTGCTGCCCGACTTCACCTCGTAAGGAATTTCGGTTCCCTGTTTAATGGAAGCGGTTTGCTGATGAGAGGTAAAAAGCCGCGGACTGGCGATGATTTCAATTTGGTTCTCCTGCTCAAGCGCGCTGAGTTCCAGATTTAGCAATCCGCCACTGACCTGCCCCAGCGTAACGCCCGCACGCAAAGCAGGATTATTCACCGCCAATGGGATCTCCAGCTGTGGATGATGCAAGGCTGCCGTCACACTTTGGGCAGGTGCGGTGTGCCAGTTCACCCCCAGCTCACGCAGATGTTCTTCATTGATAGTGATGATGTGGGCAGACAACTCGACCTGTTCGAGTGGCATATCCAGCGCGCGCAACCAGCGCGAGGCGTCACGCAACGCGGCGGCGGTGTCACGCAATAACAAGCTGTTGGTGCGGCTATCGACCGTGACACTGCCGCGTGAAGTGAGGAGTGAACGCTCCGCTTGCAGACTACGATAGACATCGCTGGCATTGGCGTAATGCAGCGTAACGGACTGCTGTTCGAGAGGAAGTTGCTGTTGCCGCTCCTCATGCTCTGTTTTCGCCTGTTGTGTCTGCATCTGTTGCCAGCTTTCGGGATAAACCAGCAGCACGCCCTCTTCCTGCACTACGGTGAGTTTTGCCAGCCGGGTCACCAGCGCCAGTGCGCGTTCCCATCCTACATTTTCCAGACGCAGTGATAAGCGCCCTTCAACGCCAGGTGCAATCAGCAGGTTGGTTTGTTGATAATCTGCCAGCGCCTGCAAAATACGTTCAACGGGGGCATCATCAAACACCAGGCTTAAGCGTTCTTCATTTGCCTGCAGGGGCAGGCTCAAACTCAGGCACAGCAGTAGTGTCATCCATTTCATAATATCCTCCTTTTATAGACCAGATGATTTGCTGCGGTGGGCAGCTTTGCGCGACATGCAAGGTCATGCTATTCGCGGTTAATGCTGCCACCTGCCAGCTTGAGCGCGGTAACCGAGCCGAAGGGCCAAGCCGATGATTTTTTCCTTCTGGTGAGCGTAGCCAGGCAACATAGCGCGTGGGAGTACCGATAATGCCCTGCAACCGCCAGCCATCAGGTTCAGCTACCTGCATCCGACATTGCACCTCGGGCAGCGGCTGAAAGGGATCGCGTGCCAGCGTAAAGCCGCTCCACAGCACTAACAGCCATGCACTATGGCGCATCTCCATCCTCCAGCCACAGCTGTGTGTTCAGCGCTCCCTGCTCTTCTTTGAGTTCAAAGCGCTGCGGCACAGGCAGGCGAGTCAATGACAGCGCTGAAAACAGCGGAACAAATTGCGCCCAGCCGAGCCGCAGCTGTAACTGCTGCGGCTGATTATCCGGTAGCCAGCTTTCCAGTTGATCGCCGCGCGCGGTGATCAAAGCTTCAAGCGTAGCTTGCTCAGTGACGCCACTCATGGGTTGCTGTAACCGTGCGATTTCCTGTTCGAGTACGTTGATGGCAGGTCGTGCAGCCAATAGCTGCTGACGCTGCATCACCTGTTGTGACAACACCGCCAGCTGGCGTAATTGGCCAGCATGGACCTGTTGCTGCGGGCGAAGCAAAATCCACCACGCCATAAGCATCAGCAGCAGAGACATGCCTAACAGGCAGGCAATCCGCCACATCAGGGCTAAAGCGAGCCAGCGCTGTAATGCATCATTCACCGATGTTCTCCTGCATCCGCGCGCGCAAGACAAATCGATAGTGCCCAGCGGTTTGGCGCTGCACGCTGGCCGGTTTAACCGTGGCAAACAGCGGCTGCCGCATCAATTGATGACGAAAATCCTGGATCGCCATCATGCTCTGCGCCTGCCCCTCGAACAGCAAGACGCCCTGGCGCCGCTCCACCCGTTTGAGCCAAAGCGTGTCCTGCATCAACATTGGCAAGCGCAGCCAGAACTGTTGCCAGCGCTGATGCTCATCCTTTTTACGCTGCCGTATCCGCTGCGTCTCTAATAGCTCATCGCGTTGCTGCAGCAGCAGTTGCTGTCGCGTCAACTGGCGTTGCAACGCTTCATGCTGTTGGCTGATATCCGCCAACGTCCTGTGCATCTGGCCCTGTGTCTGGCTTCCGCGCCACCATAACGACAGCACCATCATTAAAGTCGCCAGCAGGACGCATCCCAGCAGGGAAAAACTTTGCTGGCGGCGGCGCTGCTGCAACCGGACGCGCCAGGGTAATAAATTGACGGCCAGCATCATGCATCCTCCGGGCGCAGCGCCAGACCCAGCGCAATGGCAAATTCCCCTTCGTGCGCGGGCAATGGCGGCTGCCGGTAATGCAGTAATGAAAGCGGTTGACAGTGCGCCACGCTGGGTTCAGCCAGGCTGTAGGTCGAGGTGCAAAAGATGGAGGATGCCTGAGGGAAGGTTTCACGCAGTTTCGCCAGCGTTAGAGGCTCTGTGGCCGCGCCTGATGTGCCCGGCTCACCGGCTAACGTCCATAGCCAGTGATCGCTAAGCGGATGGATTAAAAGTTGGTCACGATGCAGCGGCATGCGCATGGCGATTTGGGTCAACGCCAGGCTGCTCAGTTCAAAGACATCGGGTCGCAGGCCAGCCTCCTTTAACGGCGCCAGCCACTGCGCAATCACTTCACGCCGAGCCGCCGTAATGCACAGCTGCGTTGCATTGCGTGCCGAGCGGTAGTCAATCGACAGCGTGGCGGGTTCAACCGGAAACAAGCGTGGTGCCGAGGATGCCACATAACGGCTCATTGCCGGCTCACTGAGCGAGGTTTCTGGCAGCGGCAATGTTCGCTGCAACACCAGTTGCGGGGGCAAGCCAACTCGCAGTGAATAGCGTTTCGGCAGATGGCGCTGCCAGCGCGTCAACATCTCCTGTAACAGTGGGGTAGTTTGCAACACGCCGTTGCGTAACGTATCGTGCGGCAGCGGTTGCTGCCACCAATGGCGTAACTGCCAGCCATGACGTCGGCGTTCAATGCCCAGGGCGCAGAGTTGCCCGTTTTGGATGTCCAATCCAATTTGCCAGCGCTGAAAAGCCATATGCGCGATCTCCTTATCTTTTAAGGTAAAAAAAGAGAGACCCTCAATCTTTCGAGTGGCGGCAAGGCGGAAAACGAGCTATTACTCAGGCGCTTACCGAAGTCAGCGTCTAAGGTGAGCTCGCGCAGCCGACGTAGCTGCCGCTCGAAGTATGACGGGTATATCAAAGCGTCAGGCTTGCCTTTATACTACCGCGCGATTGTTTATAAACTGCCCAAACGACAACAGATGGGAATTCTCAGGTGAAGTTCGTAAAGTATTTATTGATTCTTACAGTGTGTTGCATTCTGCTGGGAGCAGGCACGGTTTATGGTTTGTACAAATACATAGAGCCGCAGCTGCCTGATGTGAACACGCTGAAAGACGTGCGTTTGCAAACCCCAATGCAGGTTTACAGCGCGGATGGCGAACTGATCGCCCAGTACGGTGAGAAGCGCCGCGTGCCGCTCACCTTGCAACAGATGCCGCCTGAGCTGATCAAAGCGTTCATTGCAACCGAAGACAGCCGTTTCTATGAGCACCATGGTGTCGACCCGGTGGGCATTTTCCGTGCTGCCAGCGTCGCGCTGGTGTCCGGCCATGCTTCGCAGGGTGCCAGTACCATTACGCAACAGCTGGCGCGTAACTTCTTCCTTAGCCCTGAACGCACGCTGATGCGTAAGATCAAGGAAGCGTTCCTGGCGATTCGCATTGAACAACTGCTGAGCAAGGATGAAATCCTCGAGCTCTACCTCAACAAAATTTATCTGGGTTACCGCGCCTATGGTGTCGGAGCGGCTGCACAGGTCTATTTCGGTAAGCCGGTTGATCAGCTTTCGTTGAGTGAGATGGCGATGATTGCCGGTCTGCCGAAAGCACCGTCAACCTTTAACCCGCTTTACTCTCATGCGCGCGCGCTGGCGCGTCGTAATGTGGTACTGGCGCGTATGCTTGACCAGAATTACATCACGCAGCAGCAATATGATACCGCGCGCAACACGCCGCTGGTCGCAACCTATCATGGTCCCGAAATTGCCTTCTCCGCACCTTATCTGAGCGAAATGGTGCGTCAGGAGATGGTGAAACGCTATGGTGATGCCGCTTACGATGATGGCTACAAAGTGTATACCACCCTCACGCGTCATCTGCAGGAGGCCGCACAACAAGCGGTGCGCAATAACGTGATGGCGTATGACATGCGTCATGGTTATCGCGGCCCGACTAACGTGCTGTGGAAAGTGGGCGAAGCAAGCTGGGATAAGAGCCGCATTCAAAACGCGCTGAAAGATCTGCCCACCTACGGTCCACTGAATGCTGCCGTGGTGACCACTGCCACGGCCGATGAAGCCACCGCGATGATGAAAGACGGCAGCAGCGTCTCTCTGAGTATGACGGGCGTTCGCTGGGCGCGTCCTTACAAATCCGACACGCTACAAGGCCCGACGCCCCGCAGCGTGACGCAGGTACTGCAGGCAGGCCAGCAGATTTGGGTGCGTAAAGTCGATAACGATTGGTGGTTAGGTCAGGTGCCGCTGGTCAACTCGGCCCTCGTCTCGCTCAATCCAGAAGACGGTGCGGTACGCGCGCTGGTCGGTGGTTTCGACTTCAACCAGAGTATGTTCAACCGTGCGACACAGGCACTGCGTCAGGTTGGTTCAAACATCAAACCGTTCTTGTATACCGCCGCGATGGACCGTGGACTGACGCTGGCTTCCATTCTGAACGATGTGCCTATTTCACGTTGGGATGCGGGTGCCGGAGCCGACTGGCGCCCCAAAAACTCACCGCCGACCTATGCGGGGCCTATCCGCTTGCGTCAGGGCCTGGGTGAGTCGAAAAACGTGGTGATGGTACGTGCGATGCGTGCGATGGGTGTGGATTACGCCGCAGAGTATCTGCAGCGCTTCGGCTTCCCAGCACAGAACATCATCCATACCGAATCGCTGGCACTGGGTGCGGCTTCGTTTACCCCAATGCAGGTGGTGCGCGGTTATGCCGTGATGGCTAACGGCGGCTTCCTTGTCGATCCTTACTTCATTACCAAAATTGAGAATGAACAAGGCGGCGTGGTGTTCGAAGAGAAACCGAAGATTGCCTGCCCACAGTGCAATCTGCCGGTGATCTACGGTGATACCAAAAAATCGCTGGCGTTGAGCGAAGAGAGCGTGGAAAACGTCGCGACCTCCGATCAATCGCAGAATCAGGCGGTGCCACAGCCGGAGCTGGAGCAAGTGCCTGCTCAGCCGCAACCCGCAGGTGACCAGCAATACGCACCGCATGTGATTAATACACCGCTGTCGTTCCTGATCAAAAGCGCACTGAACTCCAACGTGTTCGGTGAGCCAGGCTGGATGGGGACAGGCTGGCGTGCGGGTCGTGACCTGAAGCGTAACGATATCGGCGGAAAAACCGGTACCACCAACAGTTCAAAGGATGCGTGGTTCTCGGGTTACGGCCCTGGTGTCGTGACCTCAGTGTGGATTGGTTTTGATGATTCACGCGCGCTGGGCCGCTCGACCATGTCAGGCGCGATTCCTGACCAGATTTCTGGCTATGAAGGCGGCGCGAAGAGTGCTCAGCCTGCCTGGGATGAGTACATGAAATCTGCGCTGGATGGCGTGCCGGTACAGCCGCTGACACCGCCAGATGGCGTTGTCACTGTGACGATCGATCGCGGTACGGGCAAGCTGGCCAACGGTGGCGGCAATACCCGTCAGGAGTACTTCATCAATGGCACTCAGCCAACGGAGTATTCAGTGCATGATGTGGGCACCACACTCATGGACAACGGCCAAAGCCACGAACTGTTCTGATCAAAAAAGCCGGCGTATTCGCCGGCTTTTTTATTGCGTATTTGTCGTATTCAGTAGGTCAATCGACCCTGCTTCACCAGCCACTCACGCACCAGGAACAGCGCACTGACATTTCGGGCTTCACGGAAGTCAGGCTCGTCCAGCAACGCCAGTAGGTTATTGAGCGGCCAGCGGTGCACAATCAGCGGTTCAGGTTCATCCCCTTCCAGCTTCTCTTCATAAAGCACTTCTGCCACCACAATGTTCATTTTGCTGGAGAAGTAAGACGGAGCCATAGTGAGTTTACCCAGCGCTTCAAGTTTTCGGGCACCAAAGCCGGCTTCTTCTTTTAACTCACGGTCTGCGGCTTCAAACACGCTTTCGCCTGGGTCAATTAACCCCTTAGGAAAACCCAACTCATAGCTTTCCAGCCCCACGGCATATTCCTGAATCAGGATCACATCATCACCCAGAATCGGCACAATCATCACCGCTTCCCGGTTGGAAGGCTTCATACGCTCATAGACACGGCGTGCACCGTTACTGAAAGCGAGATCAACCGCTT
Source organism: Pantoea sp. USMM079 (assembly GCF_037153115.1). Classification (NCBI taxonomy): domain Bacteria; kingdom Pseudomonadati; phylum Pseudomonadota; class Gammaproteobacteria; order Enterobacterales; family Erwiniaceae; genus Pantoea; species Pantoea sp. USMM079. The sequence continues at coordinate 61,981 of NZ_JBBCKX010000010.1, read as the reverse complement.
CAATAGTAAACAAGCGGGAGCGGGCCACCGCTTCCACGTTGAGGATGTCAGGTTTTTTCATTGGAGTTTTCATATCAGCCTCAAACTTAGCACAGCCTTGTGAATCGCGATGACGCCAGCATACCGAAGCCCGCAGCAATGTGCGACACGCAGCGCAGGGAAAGCATCGTGACACACATTTGCTTACGCCTGCTAACAACTTATTGTTATCTATACACTTAAATTTTCACAATAAGTCAATGGGTTTTGTTAAATTCAGAAAATACCGATATTTAATTGAGTGTCCTGTGGTTAACATCCCATTAAGGAATAATCTAATAAGTTATAATTCAATGATTTTGCGCGTTATTTTATCTGAGTTTTTTCTTGTAAGAATGACTTCTGCTCGCCAAAATTGACTGGTAATAATGGTTCCATCGGGAGCACATCGTAAACGTGAAGGCAGTTTTTTGGCTGGATTGAGCAAAGCATGAGCACTTTTATCATCATTCTGGCTGTCATGCTGGCCTGCTCTCTGATAGCAGGAATAGGTTATTGGTACGCTATGCGGCATCGTCCGCCGTTGGCGAAACCGCTGCCGTTTATAAGTCCCCCCTGCCGCAAACTCACTGATGAAGAACGTCACGCTGTTGAAGCGTACATTGCGTCCCTGGCGAAACAGCAAAAACAGAGTGCTGCCCGCTCCTCAAAGAAGTCGCGTGAGACCGAATCCCTGACGCTCACGGCGCAGAGCAACAATGTTTATCCCGTCACACGTTCCATCACTCGCTATGGCCTCTCAACGGATGATGCGCATCAATGGCGCTACTACCTCGATGAAGTGGAAGTGCATCTGCCACCGCTGTGGGAGCAGTACATTGCGGAAGAAAATTATGTTGAGCTGATCCGTACTCAAACGCTGCCGCTGGTGATCTCACTCAACGGTCACTCGTTAGTAAACTATGCCGTAGAACAACCCGCCTTGCCGCCGCTGGTGCGCTCAATGTCGACCAACGCCTCTATTCGTAAAGAGGAGAGCGAAAATGTCGAGTTGCTGCAAGTGCGTAAAGAGTCGCCGGAAGAGTACCGTCTATCGCGGCCGGATGGCACGCGCGAGGCCATTGTTATCTGCTTTGCCTTCCTGCTCTTCTTCCTCAGCCTCGTGCTGCCTGGAAGCCTGATGCTGTGGATTGCCCTGTCAGCCTGCGTAATGATTGCGGTCAGCCTGTGGTTCCTTTACCGCTTCCCGGGTGAAAAAGGGCTGCGCGATGTGCACTGCTTGCGCGGAGCACCGAAACGCTGGGGCCTGTTTGGTGAATCCAATCAGGAGCAGAGCAATATCTCGCTGGGCATTATCGATTTAATTTATCCCGCCCACTGGCAACCCTACGTGGCGCACGATTTGGGCCAGGTGACGGATGTCGACATCTATCTGAATCGGCAAGTGGTGCGCCAGGGGCGTTTCCTCTCCCTGCACGATGAGGTTCGCAATTTCCCGGTTCAGCGCTGGCGCAAAAATCTGGTGCTGGCATGTGGTTCGCTGGTGGTGCTGGTGATGCTGTTTACCTGGATTCCGCTCAGTATGCCAATCAAGCTCAGCCTCGCATGGGTAAAAGGCACCGAAAGCATTGAAGTGAATAGCGTGGATAAACTCAACGCCCTGCCGCTGCACATCGGTGACAACCTGAAGGTGAGCGGAACCGGCATGTGTTCCGTACCGGGCAACTATCAAAGCAATCGCAGCTATGCGTATATGCCGTTCGATTGCTCAGCCATTTACTGGAATAACGCAGCACCTCTGCCGCAGCCGCAGTCTGATATCATCGATAAAGCTGCCGCTCTGCTTGATACCACCACACGTCAGCTGCATCCGGAAACCAACACCGATCCAAAACTCAATCCACAGCTCGCCTCCGCGATACAGAAATCGGGCATGATTCTGCTGGATGATTTCTCTGATTTAGTGCTGAAAACACAGGATCTGTGCAGCCAGCAGCAGGATTGCGTCCGGCTGAAAAATGCCCTGGTGAATCTGGGCAACGCTAAGGATTGGGATTCACTGATCCACCGCGCAGATTCCGGCAAGCTTAACGGCATGAACGTGCTGTTACGCCCGGTCAGTGCGGAAGCGCTGGAGAACCTGGTGAATACCGCGACCTCGACCTTCTTCTCGCGTGAAACCCGTCGTGCAGCAGAAAATCTGAATAGCCCACCACCGGGCGGCTTCCTGATAGTGAGTGATGAGGGTCGTCAGATGGTGAATCAGCCACAGCCTTCCGTGTCGCTGTTTGATCTTGATGCACCATCGCAATGGCGCGAATTACAACGCATGTCCGGCATGCTGTTGCACACGCCGTTTGCTGCCAACGGCATCATTACCAGCATCACCACTGACGCTAACGGCACACGCCACATTGCGTTGCACAATGAACCGGATGCGATGGCGCAATGGCGATACCTCGGTACCGCATTATTGATGCTGGTGCTGATCCTCTGCGGCGTCACCAATGGGCTACTGGCCCTGCGACGTGTGCATCGTAATCGCCTGCGCATGGTGGAAATTCAGCAGTATTACGACAAGTGCTTCAATCACAATCTGAGCACTATGCAGAGCGTGCGCTCACTGTTCTGAGCCCTTCCCTTCTGTGCTACCCTGTCGCCCTATTTTTTAGGGCGAGAGAGTATGACGATGACGCTAAACTGGTCCGGGATTGATACCGTGCTGCTGGATATGGATGGCACGCTGCTCGATCTCGCCTTCGACCGCCATTTCTGGTTGGAACACGTTCCGGAAACCCTGAGCCGCGAGCGTGATATCACGCTGGCCGAGGCACATCAGCTGATTCAGCAAAAGTATCAAGCCGTGGTGCATACGCTAAACTGGTATTGTCTTGATTACTGGTCGCAAGAACTGGCCTTAGATATCCGCGTCATGACATGGGAAAAACGTCACCGTGCCGCCATGCGCGAGGATACGTTGCCGCTACTCCAGGCACTACGTGCTGCGGGTAAACGCACCATTTTGCTGACCAATGCGCATCCGTACAACCTCGAGGTAAAGCTGGAGCAAACCGGTTTGGCTCCCCACCTTGATTTATTACTTTCTACCCATACCTTTGGGTATCCGAAAGAGGATCCACGTCTCTGGCAGGCCGTTCAGCAGCAAACTGCATTCGATAGCGAGCGCACGCTGTTTATTGATGACAGCGAAGCGATCCTCGATGCGGCGGCACGCTGGGGCATTCGCTGGTGTTTAGGCGTCAGCAATCCGGATTCCGGTCGGCCCGATCAATCTTTCCAGCGTCATGCTGCAGTGCGAGACTATCGCCAGTTGTGTGAAACGCTGCGTTAAAGCAGGAGCCGCAATGAAAGAAAAAACCAGCGAAGGTGTCCGCCTCGATAAATGGCTGTGGGCTGCACGTTTTTATAAAACGCGCGCGCTGGCTCGCGAAATGATCGAAGGCGGTAAAGTGCATTACAACGGCCAGCGTAGCAAGCCGAGTAAAATTGTGGAATTGCAAGCTGAGCTAACGCTGCGCCAGGGCAACGATGAACGAACGGTGGTGATCACCGCCATTGGCGATCAACGCCGCCCAGCCACTGAAGCGCAAGGGATGTATGCGGAGACCGCCGCCAGCATTGAGAAGCGTGAAAAAATGGCACTGGCGCGCAAAATGAATGCCCTGACCATGCCGCACCCCGATCGCCGCCCGGATAAAAAAGAGCGCCGCGATCTGATGAAATTTAAATTGTCGGGCGATGAATAACCGTCGCCCCAACGAGAGAAACGCTATGTCTGTTCAAGATCAACTGCACCGTTACCTGTTCGAAAATGTCGCCGTGCGCGGCGAGCTGGTCAACGTATCCGAAACCTGGCGTGAAATTGTCAAAAATCACGACTACGCCGAACCGGTGAAAATCCTGCTGGGTGAGTTGCTGGTTGCAACCAGCTTGTTGACCGCGACGCTGAAATTCGATGGCGACATCACTGTTCAGCTGCAGGGCGATGGTCCACTGACGCTGGCGGTGATCAACGGCAATAACAATCAGGAATTGCGTGGCGTTGCACGCGTGAAGGAAGATGCCGTCATCGCGCCGGGCAGCAGCCTAAAAGAGATGGTGGGTAACGGTTATCTGGTGATTACCATTTCACCAGAAAAGGGTGAGCGTTATCAGGGTGTTGTTGGTCTGGAAGCCGATACGCTGGCTGGCTGCCTGGAAGATTACTTCATGCGTTCTGAGCAGTTGCCAACTCGCTTGTTTATTCGTACCAGCGACAAAGGCGCCGCCGGTATTCTGCTGCAGGTGCTGCCTGCGCAAGAGCCAAGCCAGGATGATTTCAATCATCTGGCGACCCTGACCGAAACTGTGAAGAGCGAAGAGCTGATTGAGCTGCCTGCGACGGATGTGCTGTGGCGCCTGTATCATCAGGAAGAGGCCACGGTGTTTGATCCGACCCCGGTCAGTTTCAAATGCACCTGTTCACGCGAGCGCTGTGGCGAAGTACTGAACACACTGCCGGTTGAAGAAGTGGACGAAATCCTTGCAGAGGATGGCAAGATCGATATGCACTGCGACTATTGCGGTTCGCATTATGTTTACGATGCCGTAGACATTGCTGCGATTCGTAATTCACCTACAAATAACAGCGATCAATTGCACTAATTCCCCTACGGGCGGCATCGCCGCCCGCATTTCTGTCAGGAATTAACCCATCAACTTCCGCGTAATTTAACTAACTTACACTGACTTTAGTTTCTTAACTGGCAGAATTCACTGCTTGTCACGTTCCAGCTCGCATTTTTAACTCTCTTCACTTTTACGCCCTGCTCAGACGTGTACACTGCGCGCGATCTGCCCTGTCCGGCCATGCACGACAGGACGCAGACCCCCTCATAAAAATGCTATGAAGCATCGATCTAAGGAGCAGCCACATGCGCGTTCACGGCCTGACATCGCAAGACCTTGCCGCTTTGGGCATTAGCGGCACCACAGAAGTGGTGTACAACCCTGACTTTGATACGCTGTTTCAGGAAGAAACCCGCCCGGAACTTGAAGGTTATGCGCGAGGCACCCTGACGCAGAGCGGCGCCATTGCCGTGGATACCGGTATCTTTACCGGACGTTCGCCAAAAGATAAGTACATCGTGCGCGATGACACCACGCGTGACACCTTGTGGTGGAATGATGTCGGCAACGGTAAAAATGACAACCAGCCGCTGTCGCAGGAAACCTGGCAGGCGCTGAAAGATCGCTGCACCGCACAACTCTCTGGCAAACGTCTGTTTGTCATCGACGCCTTCTGCGGTGCGAATCCGGATACCCGCCTCAGCGTACGTTTTGTGATGGAAGTCGCCTGGCAGGCGCATTTCGTCAAAAACATGTTTATCCGCCCTGATGAAGCCGAGCTGGCCTCCTTTAAGCCGGATTTCGTGGTGATGAACGCCGCGCAGTGCACCAACCCGGACTGGCAGGCTCAGGGGTTACACTCTGAGAACTTTGTCGCCTTTAACCTCACCGAACGCATGCAGCTGATTGGCGGCACCTGGTACGGCGGCGAGATGAAGAAAGGCCTGTTCGCCATCATGAACTACCTGCTGCCGCTGAAAGGCATCGCGTCAATGCACTGCTCGGCGAACGTGGGTAAAGCGGGTGACGTCGCGGTGTTCTTCGGCCTTTCTGGCACTGGCAAAACCACGCTGTCCACCGATCCCGATCGTCAGCTGATTGGCGATGACGAACACGGTTGGGATGATGATGGCGTGTTTAACTTCGAAGGTGGCTGCTATGCCAAAACCATCAATCTGTCAGAGAAAGCCGAGCCGGAAATCTATCGCGCCATCCGCCGCGATGCCCTGCTGGAGAACGTGGTGGTGCGAGCGGATGGCAGCGTTGATTTTGCCGATGCCAGCAAAACAGAAAATACGCGCGTTTCCTATCCGATTGAGCACATTGAAAACATCGTGCAGCCGGTATCCAAAGCGGGCCATGCGCAGCGCGTGATTTTCCTGACCGCGGATGCCTTTGGTGTACTGCCGCCGGTTTCGCGCTTAACGCCAGAACAGACCCAGTACCACTTCCTGTCGGGCTTTACCGCCAAACTGGCCGGCACCGAGCGTGGTGTCACCCAGCCAACGCCGACTTTTTCAGCTTGTTTTGGCGCGGCCTTTCTGACATTGCATCCAACGCAATATTCCGATGTGCTGGTGAAGCGTATGGAAGCGGCGGGTGCAAAAGCGTATCTGGTGAATACCGGTTGGAATGGCAGCGGTAAACGTATTTCACTGAAAGATACCCGCGCCATCATCAATGCGATTCTGGCGGGTGAGCTGGACGACGTAGCGATGGAAACGCTACCGGTATTTAACCTGCAGATGCCTGCGACCCTGGAAAAAGTCGATGATGCGATTCTGGATCCACGTCGCAGCTGGCCGGATGAAGCCGCGTGGCATGAGGCCGCGCAGGGTCTGGCGCAGCGTTTTGTCACCAACTTTGAGAAGTATACCGATAACGATGCCGGCAAAGCGCTGGTTCAGGCTGGCCCGCAGTTGTGAAGTGAATGAGCCGCCAAATGGCGGCTCATTGATACTCAGTCTTAAGCGGCGTGATTTTTACGCTCATGCTAACAACTGGGGTGCTGAGGGCTACGCAGCCAGTCGCGGATGCCTGCAGGCGAAACAGTCATCGCTCCACATTTATCTGAGCGAAGCGTTAACTGTGATGCGTGCTGACTAACGCCGTACCGTTATTCTCCGGTATCGGCAACCACGCGCGAATGCGCAATCCGCCATGCTCGCTTTCACCGATCTCCAGCGAGCCTTCATGCGCGTCGATAATACGCTGCACAATCGCCAACCCTAAGCCGGTGCCGCTGGTGCTGCGTGCGCTATCGCCACGTACAAAAGGCTGGAACAGATGCTGAAGCTGATCGGGCTTAATACCCGGACCATCATCTTCCACCTGGAACCAGGCGCGATTCAGTTCCTGACCGCTGCTGACTTTGATCCAGCCGTTACCATAACGCGCGGCATTCACCACCAGATTCGCCACGGCACGCTTAATCGACAGCGGGTTGATATCAAGCATCAACTCTTCCGGCATCACCGCATTTTCAATCTCACGCTCATAGCCGCTTTCTGCCGCCACCACTTCGCCTAACACGCTGTTGAGATCGGCGCGTTCGGTCTGCATCTCCTGCCCTGTACGCAGATAGTCGATGAACTGCTCGATGATGGCGTTGCACTCTTCGATATCTTTATTGATCGACTCGGCCAGATAGCCATCCTGTTCACTCATCATCTCGGTGGCGAGACGAATGCGTGTTAAGGGGGTGCGCAAATCATGACTGACACCCGCCATCAGCAGCGTACGGTCATCGGCAAGCTGTTTGACGCCCGCCGCCATCTGGTTAAAGGCTCGCGTTACGGAACGCACTTCCGATGCGCCATACTCACGCAGCGGAGGAGGAATGATGCCTTTACCGACCTGAAGCGCTGCATGCTCCAGGTCGACCAGGGGTCGGTTCTGAATGCGGATAAACAGCCAGGCACCGCCGATCGCCAGCAACATAATCGCTAGGGTGTAGCGGAACAGTGGCGAGAAATCGCCCTGATGGATTTCAGTCAACGGCACACGCACCCAGATGTCTGGCGACAACCAGGTTTTCAGCCAGACCACGGGGGAATTCTTGTTAACCTCGACACGGACATCGGTCGGGCCACCCAGCTGTTGCGCCATCTGCTCGCTAAGGAATTCGTAATGCTGTGCCCAGCGCAGGCCACTCTCTTCTGCCGCTGCGTTGGTGTACAACGAAATACCCAGTTCACGATAAATTTCACGCCGGAAGGCAGGTGGCACTTCCAGTTGCGTGCCATCTTCCAGCTGCAGTCGATCGGTCATCAACATACGCACTTCGTAAGCGAGGACTTTATTGAACTGCTGCAAACTTGGAAGAATGGCGAAATTCAACACCACCAGATAGGTCGTTACCAGGCTGACGAACAGCAAGGTAACGATCAATAACAGGGTGCGGGCAAACGAACTGCGAGGAGAGAAGCGCAATCGCCTCATGCTTTACTGCCGTCCGGAACGAAGACGTAGCCAAGACCCCAAACGGTCTGGATGTAGCGTGGATGCGCCGGATCTTCTTCTACCATGCGGCGCAGACGGGAAATCTGCACGTCGATAGAACGTTCCATCGCACTATATTCACGGCCACGCGCCAGGTTCATCAGCTTATCGCGTGATAACGGTTCGCGCGGATGGCTCACCAGTGCTTTCAGCACTGCAAACTCACCGCTGGTCAGCGGCATTGGCTCATCTTCACGGAACATTTCACGCGTGCCGAGGTTCAGTTTGAACTTACCGAAGGCGATAACCGCTTCTTCCTGTGAAGGCGCACCTGGCAATTCATTGGCCTGACGGCGCAGCACGGCACGAATACGGGCCAGCAGTTCACGTGGGTTAAACGGCTTCGGAATGTAATCATCAGCGCCGATTTCCAGCCCAACGATACGATCCACTTCTTCGCCTTTTGCCGTGACCATAATGATCGGCATCGGGTTGCTCTGGCTGCGCAAACGGCGGCAAATGGACAAGCCATCTTCGCCTGGCAACATCAAATCCAGCACCATTAAATGGAATGATTCACGAGTTAGCAGACGATCCATCTGCTCGGCGTTGGCGACACTGCGCACCTGAAAGCCCTGCTCGGTGAGATAACGTTCGAGCAGTGCGCGCAAACGCATATCATCATCGACGACCAGAATTTTGTAGTTCTCTTGCATTGTTCAACTCCCAAAGGCGCCATTGCCTGAGTCAATATTGTGTAAAAAAGATGCCTGCTTGTGACAGTTATTAATGGTTTATATTCTAGCCGAAATTGTTACAAAGCATATTAAACAGCAGCTTATATTTAATTTAAGCCCTGAAATGCGCGTTGTCTCCCGCTTTTTATCGGGGCTTTCCAGCCGCTTAGCGCTAATCCGAAAATTTACGCGGTTTTCTTTTCGAAAATGGATCACCGGGCCGAAGACCGCTCGTTATCACAGCATTTGGGGCCATTTGGCTTAAGTCGACAGGCCAGAATCATTCGATGGGCGATCATTCGCAGCATAATATCTGGCTCTTTTCGTTTTCAGTGCTCATCTGCTCTCGGAACAATACGCATCTCGCGCCAGATAAGGCCAGTGTTAAATAAAGTCCGATTAATCAGACACTAATCAGCACTTTCTTCCCGCACAACGATCTCAGAAACTGCAAGGGTTCCTGCTGATATTGCGCATCTTTGGAGAGAAAAAAATGAAAAAAACTGCGGTCTTGCTGAGTGTACTGGTGCTGGTCAGCCTTTCTCAGGCTCATGCGGCCACCAGCGCGGGTGAAGCGGCGGGAGCCGAGGCCTCCACTACCGCCAAAGGCAATTCAGACGCGATTGGTGTGGGTGCCGTGGGTGCACTGTTAGGGGTGGCACTGGCAACCATGGGCGGCGGTGACAAAGGCACCAGCAGCACATCGACCACCACCGCGACCACGCCAGGCAAATAATCCAAATCTTTCAGGCGCGGCAATGCTGCGGCGCTTCCCCTTTTACGCCAGCCCATTTCGCCACCGGAGAATAAGTTGCACCCAAGGCTTTTTTACCCAAGCCATTATTCTCCGCCTCTTTTTTACTCTGGGTTCTTCACATACTCGATGCAGTTAACAAACCAGACTTTCTGTCCTTCCGGCGTATTCACCACGACTTCGTCATCCACCTCTTTCTTGATCAGCGCACGGGCCATCGGTGAATCAATGGAGATGTAATCCTTAACCGCATCGCCATAGATTTCATCCGGCCCCACAATGCGGAATCGCTTTGCATCACCCTGTTCATTCTCCACCTCAACCCAGGCACCAAAGAACACCTTTCCTTCCTGTTGCGGCGCATAATCGACAATTTTCAGATCGGCGAGGCATTTGCGCAGATAGCACACACGGCGGTCTATCTGCCGCAACAGGCGCTTGTTGTAGGTGTAATCGGCGTTTTCTGAACGATCACCAAGGCTGGCCGCCCAGGAGACAATTTTTGTGATTTCCGGACGCTTCTCGTTCCACAAATGGTCGTGTTCGGCACGTAATTTGTTATAGCCTTCGCGGGTAATCAGTTGGGTTTTCATGACGTCTACTCGTGATAACAAGGTATCGTTACTGCAAAGAGGCCAACAATAAGCGACTGCTTTGCTCTCAGCAAGGTGTGCACAGCGATGTGCGCGCTGCATTCAGAAAAAGACGGATTCACCTGTCCCCGGCTGGCAATTTGCCGCCCCAATCCGTATAACTGTCCCCTGTTTTCCAACCCTGTGTAAGCATTGTTAATGATGATGAAAGATTCACTGAGCCAGATTATCGCAAGTGAGCTGAAGGCTCGCGCCGACCAGGTTGACGCCGCTGTAAGCTTGCTGGATGAAGGGAACACCGTGCCGTTTATCGCACGTTATCGTAAGGAAGTGACCGGTGGGCTGGATGATACCCAGTTGCGTCAGCTGGAGAGCCGCCTTGGCTATCTGCGTGAGCTGGAAGATCGCCGCCAGTCAATTCTGAAATCCATCGACGAGCAGGGCAAACTCACCCCAGAACTCGCCACGGCCATCAATGGCACGCTGAACAAAACTGAACTGGAAGATCTGTATCTGCCTTATAAGCAGAAACGTCGCACGCGTGGGCAGATCGCCATCGAAGCGGGCCTGGAGCCACTGGCTGAAACGCTATGGAGCGATCCTTCTCAGGAACCCGAGTCATTGGCTGCAAGCTATGTGAATGCGGATAAAGGCGTCGCCGATGTGCGCGCAGCGCTGGATGGCGCACGTTATATCCTGATGGAACGTTTTGCCGAAGACGCCACGCTGCTGGCAAAAGTGCGTGATTATCTGTGGAAAAACGCGCATCTGGTTGCGCGTGTGGTGGAAGGTAAAGAGGAAGAAGGCGCGAAATTCCGCGACTACTTCGATCACCACGAACCTCTCAGTACCGTTCCTTCTCACCGTGCGCTAGCGATGTTCCGTGGTCGCAATGAAGGCGTGCTGCAACTCTCTCTGAACGCCGATCCACAATTCGAAGAAGCGCCGCGCGAAAGCCACGGTGAAACGCTGATCGCCGATCACCTGCAACTGCGTCTGAACAATGCTCCGGCAGACAGCTGGCGTAAAGCGGTGGTGAGCTGGACCTGGCGCATCAAAGTGCTGCTGCATCTCGAAACCGAACTGATGGGCACCATTCGCGAACGCGCAGAAGATGAAGCGATTAACGTATTCGCCCGCAACCTGCACGATTTGTTGATGGCGGCTCCGGCAGGCATGCGCGCCACCATGGGCCTCGATCCGGGCCTGCGTACCGGCGTGAAAGTCGCCGTGGTGGATGCCACCGGCAAACTGGTGGCACATGACACCATCTATCCGCACACCGGGCAGGTGGCGAAAGCCGCATCGGCTGTGGCAGCACTGTGCATCCAACACCAGGTGGAGTTGGTGGCGATTGGTAACGGTACCGCTTCACGTGAAACCGAGCGTTTCTTCCTCGACGTGCAGAAGCAGTTCTCGCAGATCAACGCGCAGAAAGTGATTGTCAGTGAGGCTGGTGCATCGGTCTACTCCGCATCGGAACTGGCCGCGCTGGAATTCCCGGATCTGGATGTTTCCATTCGCGGCGCCGTCTCCATTGCGCGTCGCTTACAGGATCCGCTGGCCGAGCTGGTGAAAATCGATCCGAAATCCATCGGTGTCGGCCAGTATCAGCATGATGTGAGCCAAAGCCAACTGGCGAAGAAGCTGGATGCGGTGGTGGAAGACTGCGTAAACGCCGTCGGCGTGGATCTGAATACCGCTTCAGTCGCCTTGCTGACGCGCGTGGCAGGCTTAACCCGCATGATGGCGCAGAACATTGTCACCTGGCGTGATGAGAACGGCCGCTTCCAGAATCGCCAGCAGTTGCTGAAAGTCAGCCGTCTTGGGCCAAAAGCTTACGAGCAGTGCGCCGGCTTCCTGCGCATCAATCACGGCGATAACCCGCTGGATGCCTCCACCGTGCACCCGGAAGCTTACCCGCTGGTCGAACGTATTCTGGCCGCGACTGAACAGGCGCTGAGCGAGCTGATGGGCAATCCGGGTGGGTTGCGTGATCTCAACGCGCGCGACTTCACCGACGAGCGTTTTGGTCTGCCAACCGTCACCGACATCATGAAAGAGCTGGAAAAACCGGGGCGCGATCCCCGTCCGGAGTTCAAAACCGCACAGTTTGCCGAAGGCGTGGAAACGCTGAACGACCTGCTGCCGGGCATGATTCTGGAAGGCGCGGTCACCAACGTCACCAACTTTGGTGCTTTCGTGGATATCGGCGTGCATCAGGATGGTCTGGTGCACATCTCTTCACTGTCAGACAAGTTCGTCGAAGATCCCCATCAGGTGGTGAAAGCGGGCGATATCGTCAAAGTGAAGGTGATGGAAGTGGATATGCAGCGTAAGCGCATCGCCCTCACCATGCGACTTGACGAACAGCCCGGCGAGAGCAATGCGCGCGGCGGCAATAATCGCAGCAGCGGCAAAGAGAATGCACGTCCCGCCGCTAACAGCAAAGGACGCGGTAAACCTGCCAATGCACCTGCAGGTAACAGCGCGATGGGTGATGCGCTGGCAGCAGCATTTGGCAAAAAACGCTAACGCCCAGCCCTGAATAACGCGCGGAGACAGCTTCGCTCCGCGCGTACACAGTTGATAAATCCCCTCATCCGTCTACGCTGAAAAAATCCGTGTGAAAAAATGACCTTCCGCGTGGCCCGACGATCTGATGGACATAATCAACGCCCTACTTGATGAGATTTACGCAGGCCGCTTCCCCGTCGCCGCACGTGAGCGTCTGCTTTCCCACATTCGTGCAGCGCGAGATACCGCTAAACTGCCACGCAAAGCCCACTGGGATGAAAAGGATGTGGTGCTGATTAGCTACGCGGATCAGTTCCGTGAATCCGATCAGCCCACGCTCGCCAGCTTCTCGCACTTCTATCAGCAGCATCTGCAATCCACTTTCAGCCTGGTGCATCTGCTGCCGTTCTTTCCCTACTCTTCCGACGATGGCTTCTCCGTGATTGATTATCACCAGGTGAATCCTCTCTGTGGCGAGTGGCAGCATATCGCAGCGCTGCACAGTGAAACCCGGCTGATGTTCGATTTTGTCTGCAACCATATGTCGGCGCACAGCCAATGGTTTCGCCACTTTCTGGCGCAGGATCCCGGCTGGGACGACTTCTTTATTAGCATGCCACCGGCCACCGATCTCAGCGCCGTGACGCGTCCCCGCACCTCGCCGTTGCTCACGCCCTTTGAGATGGCTGATGGTGAGACACGCTTTATCTGGACCACCTTCAGCGCTGATCAAATCGACCTTAACTTTGCCAATCCTGAAGTGCTGATTCGCATGGTCGACGTATTGCTGGATTACCTGAACAAAGGCGCCGATTACGTTCGCCTTGATGCAGTGGGATATATGTGGAAGACGCCGGGTACAAATTGTATTCACCTGCCCAAGACCCACCAGCTGGTGAAGCTGTTTCGCGCCATCGCTAACGAAGTCGCACCGGGCACAGTGATCGTCACGGAAACCAATGTGCCGCACAAGGACAACATCAGCTATTTTGGTAACGGGCACGACGAAGCGCAGATGGTGTATCAATTTTCACTGCCGCCGCTGGTGCTCTATGCCATTCATTCAGGATCCGCACGCGCGCTGCGTCAATGGGCCAGCACGCTGGGCACCGGTAACGGTACCACCACGTTCTTCAACTTCCTTGCCTCGCACGATGGCATTGGCCTCAATCCTGCGCGCGGTATTTTGTCTGAAGTGGAGATCGTAGCACTGGTGCGAGATTTGGCGCTGGAAGGGGCGCTGGTGTCTTATAAAAACAATCCCGATGGCACCACCAGCCCTTACGAAATTAACGTCACCTATTTCGATGCTCTCAACCAGCAGAATGATGACGATGACACGCGTCTGCGCCGATTCCTGCTGGCACACGCCATTCTGCTCGCCTTTCCGGGCGTGCCGGCGATCTATATCCAAAGCATTCTGGGATCGCGCAACGACAATGAAGGCGTGCGCGCGGCAGGACACAACCGCGCCATCAATCGCCAGAAATACAGTTTGCGTGAAATGGAACAGTGGATCAGTGGCGAGGACCCGTTGCGTCAGCAGGTGTATGAACGACTCAGCGCATTGATCCAGCTGCGCACCCGCCAGAGTGCGTTCCACCCGGATAATGCGATGACGCTACTGGAGAGTGAAAATACCGTGCTGATGTTGCGACGACATGCGCCAGGCAGTGATGACGGGCTCTTGTGCGTGTTTAATCTCAGCAGCCGGGAAGTCACCACGCATCTGCCACAGACACGACATTTCCAGGATGTGATCAGCGGCGAGAAGATCGACGGCAGCCAGCCGATGACACTGGCTGCGTGGCAATTTATGTGGCTGCGTGGATAAACTGCTGCACCTGCTGACAAAACGCATCAGGATGAGAGATAAAGGGAGCGTGGGCGGCCTTCTCCATCACAACCGATGGCGACGCCGGCCAGCGCGCATCCAGCTCCGCCGCAATACGACGCGGCACCAGGCCGTCGAGTGATCCATAGATACGCATAAACGGCAGCGCAAGATTATCCAGCGCCGTACGCAGATCGTCCTGTCGCAAAATCTCTAACCCACCTTCCAGCACCGCGACCGAAGGCATTGGCTGCGATAGCACCACATCTTTGAGCTGACGTGCATCCTGGCGCGCATTTTCCGTACCCATGGTTTGCAAGGCCAGGAAACGTTCTACGGTGCGCTGGAAATCATTGCTCAGCTGCTGCTGGAAGCTCTCCAGCGTCTCAGGCTTGATGCCCGGCCAATCCTCGTGCGCGGTAAAACAGGGCGACGACGCCACGCTAATCAGCGCGGTGACACGTTCAGGCTGCGTCAGCGCAATCTGGCTGGCAACCAGTCCCCCCAGCGACCAACCGAGCAACACTGCACGCTCAGGAAGTTGCGGAAGCAGCTGTTGAGCCATGTCGGCTAAGTTCAGTGCACCAAATCCCTGGCTGCGGCCAAAGCCAGGCAGATCCACCAGGTGCAGACGAAAATGCGGGCTGAGTCGTGGAACAATGTTCTGCCACACTTCGGCATTCAATCCCCAGCCGTGCAGCAGCACAAGATCGCGATCGCCAGTGCCTGTGGTGTGCCAGTAAAGCGAACTCATCGGTTACACTCCCGAAAAGTGAAAAGAGGCCGCTATGCTATCAATCCCTGCCTTGTGTTGGCTATGCCGCCTGCCATTACAGATTGCCAGACACGGGCTATGCAGCCGCTGTGTGCAACAAATCCCGGCGCTGCCCGCGATCTGCCCCTGCTGTGCACTGCCGGCCAGCGGCACCCGATTGTGCGGCCGCTGTCTGCGTCGTCCACCGCCGTGGCACAGCCTGACTTGCGTGAGTGATTACCTGCCGCCGCTGAGTGATTGGGTCATCCAGCTGAAATTTTCTCGGGCAACCGCACTCAGAGTGATGCTGGCACGACTCCTTTTGTTAAAATTTTTAAATAGTCGCCGCGATAACCTTACGCCGCGCATCGATTTGGTGTTGAGTGTGCCGTTACATCGGCGTCGTGCCTGGCAGCGTGGCTATAATCAGGCTGAGCTGCTGGCAAAACCGCTGGCACACTGGCTAGGTTGTGAATATCGTGCGGGGGTGCGCCGCAGACGGCGGGGATTGGTCCAGCATGCATTGCGCGCTTCGGCGCGGAAAAAGAATCTGCGCGGGGCCTTTTCCCTTGAAATGCCGGTGCGCGGACGCCATATCCTGCTCATCGACGATGTGGTTACCACCGGAAGCACGGTGGCAGAAATCAGCCGCATTTTGCTGGCGCAAGGCGCGGCCAGCGTGCATATTGGCTGCCTGTGCCGTACCTTGTAGAGCGTCGGCGTTGGGCGTATTATAACCAAGTAATTTAGTCAACTATTGAGCAATCGCCATGATCGTTATTACTGATGCTGCGCAAGAGCACTTCTCAAAATTGCTGTCAAAACAAGAAGATGGCACGCAAATTCGCGTATTCGTCATTAATCCGGGTACGCCAACCGCGGAATGCGGTGTTTCTTACTGCCCACCCGATGCAGTAGAAGCCACTGATACTGAAATGAAGTTCGAAAAGCTGTCAGCCTATGTTGATGAGTTGAGCGCGCCTTATCTGGAAGATGCTGAGATCGATTTTGTCACCGATAACCTCGGTTCCCAGCTGACGCTGAAAGCGCCAAACGCCAAGATGCGTAAAGTGTCTGATGATGCGCCAATGGTTGAGCGCGTGGAGTATCTGCTGCAAGCGCAGATCAACCCACAGCTGGCGGGTCACGGTGGTCGTGTATCCCTGATGGAAATCACCGATGACGGTTACGCGATTCTGCAGTTTGGCGGCGGCTGTAACGGCTGTTCAATGATCGACGTCACGCTGAAAGATGGCATCGAGAAAGAGTTGCTGGCAGCGTTCCCTGAGCTGAAAGGTGTGCGTGACCTCACTGAACACCAGCGCGGCGAGCACTCTTACTATTGATTTTCTTGCGGCAGCGTACCCGCGCTGCCGCAGATTTCTACCTCGCTTTGCGTCCGTCATTCACCGCTTTCAGAACTTGCTTCACGGCTTTGTCGGCAAACATCTCTTCCAGCGTGACACATAACTTGCGCCGCCAGTTGGGATACTCATCCACTGTGCCAGGCACGTTGACCGGCATTGTCATGCCGAGCCAATCTTCCGGCTGCAATCCCAGTAATGCGCTTTCCGTACGGGCCAGGTAACGGTGCATCGCCACATTGATCGCCGGCGTCAGCGGTTGCTTCAACGCAGGTAGACGACTGCGAGCTGGCATGGCCCCCGCCAGCTGTAAAGCATCCAGCAATGCCTGCTTTTGTGCCGTGCGCTGCTGTTGCAGGGAATGCAGTACGCTATCGCGGTACATGCCGAGCTTTTCACCCAATGCCAAATCTTCCGCCTGCCAGAATCCGCTCAACGTGGGCAAATCATGAGTACTGGCGCTGGCAATGGACTGACGTGGATAAGCCGCAGGCAGGCGGTAGCGGCCATCGCGCGCCTGCTCAAAGAACAGCACTTTCCACGAGAAAATGCCGTGGCTGCGCATCATGCGAACGATGATCGGCGGCACAATGCCCAGATCCTCACCGATCACCATGCAGCGATGGCGCTGACTTTCCAGCGCCAGAATCGCCATCAAATCCTCCACCGGATACGAAACGTAAGCGCCTTTATCCGCTGTCTCACCGTACGGAATCCACCACAGACGCAATAACGCCATCACGTGATCGATACGCAACGCACCGCAATCGCGCATGTTGGCGCGTAGCAAATCGATAAAGGGCTGATAGCCGCGCGCGCGCATCTCATGCGGATCAAGCGGCGGCAACGCCCAGTTTTGCCCCAATGGCCCCAGGCGATCCGGCGGTGCCCCCACCGAAGCCCCCAGCTTATACAATTGCGGGTCCTGCCAGGTTTCTGCGCTGTGCTGCGCCACACCGACCGCCAAATCCCGGTACAATCCCACCGTCATGCCGAGCTGCTGGCTACGCTGCCAGCAGGCGGCAAATTGCTGCTGCGCCAGCCACTGCAACCAACACCAGAATTGAATCTCGTCCTCATGTGCAGCACACCACTGCTGCACCTCAGGCTGATGCGCATTGCGCCAGGTTTCCGGCCATGACGCCCAACCCCACTCCTTCTCCTGCTGAGCGCTGCGTTCTGCCAGAATGCCGTCAAACGCCGCCTGATAGCGCAGATGATCGCCACCCTCGGCGACAAATTGCAGGAATTCCTGCTCAGGCTGATAATGCTGCCAGGACAGGCGTAGCGCGGTGATTTTCAACTCAGCCACCGCTCGATAATCGATAAAGTCAGTGGCGCGCGCGGCTTGCACAGCCTTGCGCGTTTTGGCGCGTTTCCACCAGCGCTGTGCTTCAGCGCTTTGAGCGAATGCCGCCACCTGATTAACGTCGATATACAGCATATTCAGCCAGCGACGCGAGGTGGGGCTATAAGGGCTGGCGTGGTCAGGCTGCGCAGGATAAAGCGCGTGTAGCGGGTTGAGGCCAACAAAATCGCCTCCGTGAGCGGCGATCTGCTCCAGCATTTGCGCAAGATCGCCAAAATCACCTATCCCCCAATTGCGATCGGATCGCAGCGTATAAAGCTGTACCAGCGCTCCCCAGCGTTTTTCGCCTTGCGCTAGCGGTTCGGATAAATAGCAGCGACGCGGCGCGATGATGATGCGCGAGTGCCACTGCTGACGCCCTTGCCGTAGGGTCAAACGGTGATAACCCTGCGGCAGACGCGGCGGCAATGTGAAAGTCTCTCCTGCCTGAAGCAGGCCACTGTAAGTTTTGCCGTGTTCGGTTTCAAACTGCCAGTTAAACTCGCCTTTGCCCTGCGGGCAACACTGACGCGGACGGCGCGGAGTGAAAACCAGCACCGGTGGCAGTGGTGGCGTTTTACCTTCCGGCGTATTCATCACCGCCAGCAGTGCACGTTTGGTGTCGTCGCTAATGCGCACCCGCTCACCGTTCGCATTGGTAAAATCTACCGCAATACCCGCTTCCTGCGCGGCCTGATCCAGTTTGCTGAACGTCATCACGTCTCCTTGGGTGCAGTGCGCATCAATACGTATCCGACGAAAACCTTATCGAAACCATGTCGAGCGGCCATCAATAGCGAGCTGGAAATCAGCGCGCGGCCTGCCAGATGCGTTGCTGGTAATCGCGAATCGAACGATCGGAACTGAATCGCCCGGTGCGCGCGGTGTTGAGAATCGCCGCTTTAGTCCAGGCTTCCGGGTTCTTCCACAAGGCTTCAACCTGTTGCTGCGCGTCGAGATAAGCGTCGAAATCGGCCAGCACCAGCCAGGGATCGCCACCTTTGGTCAGGCTGGTGAGCAGCATATCGAATGCCTGCTTATCACCTTCGCTGAACTTGCCCTTCTCCAGATCTTTCAACAATCCATCCAGATACTTATTTTGCTTGCGCAGTTTTTTCGGGCTGTAACCGTTGGCTTTGAGCGCCTTAACCTCATCCACGGTATTGCCGAAGATAAAGATGTTCTTCTCGCCCACCGCTTCGGCGATTTCGACGTTCGCACCATCCAGCGTGCCAATGGTCAGCGCGCCGTTCAGCGCCAGCTTCATATTCCCGGTGCCGGACGCTTCATAACCGGCAGTCGAGATTTGCTCTGAGAGATCGGCTGCCGGAATCATCAACTCGGCGGCGGTAATGCGATAGTCAGGGATAAACACGACTTTTAACCGATCGCCGACTTTCGGGTCGTTATTGATCACCTCGGCCACTTTGTTAATGGCGTAGATGATGTTCTTGGCAAGGTAGTAGCCCGGCGCGGCCTTGGCACCGAACAGGAATACGCGCGGCACAAAGTCGGGGTTTTCAGGATTGTCCCGCAGCTGACGATAGCAGTGCAGCATATGTAGCAGGCTGAGGTGCTGACGTTTGTACTCGTGTAGCCGCTTAATCTGCACATCGAACAGCGCATCAGGATTCACATCAATGCCGGTCACGCGTTTGATGTATACGGTCAGGCGCAGCTTGTTCTGCTGCTTGATGGTGCGGAACTGCTGACGAAAAACTTTTTTACGCGCATAGGGCGCCAGCCACTCCAGCGCATCCAGATCGTTGGCCCACTCCACCTGCAACGTTTCGTCAATCAGGTTCGACAGCAATGGATTGCACTGCTTCAACCAGCGGCGCGGCGTGATGCCATTGGTCACATTATGGAATTTGTTTGGCCACAGAAGGTGGTATTCCGGGAACAGATCCTTCACCACCAGCTCAGAGTGCAGCGCAGCCACGCCATTCACGGCGAAGCAACTCACCACACACAGGTTCGCCATACGCACCTGTCCATCAGCCACCACCGCCAGCTTTTGCCATGTCGCGCTATCGCCGGGCCACTGCTTCTTGACGATTTTTTTCAGACGCTGGTTAATTTCGCGGATGATCAGCATATGGCGCGGCAGCAGATCGCGCACCAGCGACTCATCCCAACGCTCCAGCGCTTCCGGCATCAAGGTGTGATTGGTATAGGCGAAAACGCGGCTGGTGATGTGCCAGGCTTCATCCCAACTCAACTGATGCTCATCCAGCAGGATACGCAGCATCTCCGGGATGGCGATAGTGGGATGCGTGTCGTTGAGCTGGATGACTTCAAAATCGGGCAAGGTGTGGATCGAGCGCCCGGCAAGATGGTGGCGGCGCAGAATATCGCCCACCGCACAGGCGCACTGGAAATATTGCTGCATCAGGCGCAGGCGTTTACCTTCTGCGTGATTATCGTTGGGATACAGCACCTTGGTGAGTTTGTCAGCATCAATGCCGGGCTGTTCGGCCTGCAGGAACTTGCCATCATTGAACAGGGTGAGATCGAACGGGTGCACGCTGGTGGCTTGCCACAAACGTAACGGCAGTGTCACGCCATTGCGGTAGCCGACCACCGGCAAATCCCAGGCTTCACCTTTAAGATGAAATTTAGGTCGCCACTGTAGCGAGCCATCGCTGTTTTTCTTCACTTTGCCGCCGATGCCAACCTGCACATCCTGCGCGGCGTTATGGCGAAACCACGGATAACTGTTGCGCTGCCAGTCGTCCGGCGCCTCTTTTTGCTGGCCATCGTCAAAGGTCTGGCGGAACAAACCGTACTGATAATTAAGGCCATGTCCCATCGCGGCCTGCCCGACAGTGGCCATCGAGTCCATGTAACACGCGGCCAGTCGCCCCAATCCACCGTTGCCAAGCGCCGGATCCACCTCTTCCTCCAGCAACTCACTGAGTTCTACCTGATGCGCGGCCAGCGCTTCCTTCACCTCGTCGTACCAACCCAGATTCAGCAAGTTGTTACCGGTCAGGCGGCCGATAAGAAACTCCATCGACAGATAGTTCACATGGCGTTGGCCTGCGCGCGGTGTAGCGGGCGGCTGCGTGGCGAGCATCTCGGTCAGCACACGGCTTAATGCCTGCCACCACTGATGCGGTGTCATTTGCTGGGCGGAGGTGAGTCCAAGGTGCTGCCATTGGCGGGTAAGTGCGGCGTCGAAACGTGTTTTATTAAATTTTTGCTGCGACATATCAATCCCTTCGAGTCCGTTAACGGTAAAGACGGGCGAGCGCATAACCAGAAAGGATAAGTAAAGCCGGGGGCGAAGAAAAAAGCGACAGAGAAATGCGGATGGAGGGAAAAAAAGTGGATTTACGCGTGGCGCGCAACCAGATGCCATCCTGCGGGCGGCACAGCAACCGCCCCGACAGGATGGATTAGCAGAGTTCGAGATGGACTTCGTGTTGCTCAATCACCTTCAGCACGCTGGCGGGCGGCGTCTGATCGGTATACATGTAGTCAATCAGGCTCATATTCCCCAGGTTCACCATTGCATTACGGCCAAATTTCGAATGGTCCACCACCAACATCACGCAGCGTGAGTTTTCGATTATCGCGCGTTTGGTGCGGACTTCGTGGTAATCGAACTCCAGCAGTGAGCCATCCATATCGATGCCGCTGATGCCGAGAATGCCGTAATCGAGGCGAAACTGGGAGATGAAATCCAGCGTCGCTTCACCCATGATGCCGCCATCCCGCGTACGCACTTCGCCGCCAGCGATGATGACGCGGAAATCCGGCTTCGCCATCAGCAAAATCGCCACATTGAGGTTGTTGGTCACCACGCGCAGATTGTTGTGATTCAGCAACGCATGCGCCACCGCTTCAGGCGTAGTGCCGATATCGATAAACAGCGTGGCACCATCCGGAATCTGGCTCGCCACACGCTCGGCAATGCGCGCTTTTTCCGCCGACCACATCATTTTGCGGTCCTGCCATGCGGTGTTTTCAGAGCTGGAAGGCAGCGCCGCGCCGCCGTGATGACGCTGGATTTTATTCTGATCGGCCAGATCGTTCAGGTCACGCCGAATGGTTTGCGGGCTCACCTCAAAGTGATCCACCAGCTCTTCCGTACTGACATATCCCTGGCGTCGCACCAAATCGATAATGGCGTCATGACGTTGCGTCTGCTTCACATCTCTCTCCTCGGCTCAGAGCCGTTTTCTTTTTATACCTGCTACCGACGAGCCACATTGCGCGTATCGACAAACGCCATGGCCAGGCCGACCAGCAAGCCGGTGACATGTGCAGCGTTAGCAATCGACAGCCCAAAAGCGCCGTACCAGCCAATAATCAGCCATACAATAGCGAAGCCCATCAGACCACGCTCCAGATAAATGCCACTTTCGGGATCGCGCTCGCCACGCAGCCAGCAATAACCCATCAGCGCATACACCACGCCCGATAGTCCGCCGAACAGCACACCGCTGAATTTGGCCTGCATCCAGCCGCTCAACAGCGCGGAAATGAGCATAATCACAAACAGCTTACCGCTGCCAATACGCTTTTCCACTGCGCCACCGAGATACCACCACCACATCAGATTGAACAGGATGTGCAGCAGTGAGAAGTGCAACAACGCATGGCTAAACCAGCGCCACACCTGGAAATACTGTGAGGAGTCAGCAGGCCACGCCAGCCAATCCAGCGCCACATCATCACCAACAATCTGCATCATGATGAACACCGCCACGCAGGCGATCATGATCGTCATGGTGAGCGGGCCTGCGCGTTCACGAATATTCGCCCAGATGTTGCTGCGTTCATAGCGCAAGCCACTTTCGGTACTGCCTGTATGCCAGCTGGCGGCCTGATAGCGCGGATGATTAGGGTCGCGTACGAACTGGGCAAGTTCGTTTTCAACCATCTCCAGTCTGCCTTCATCATCCAGCATAATGACATAGTGGCTTTCGCGCTCAATTCGCAGCGTGACGCCGCGCGTTGCCATGTAATCCACAAACGCCTGCGCCATACGTGGGTTGTTGAACTGAGTGATGCGCATCGTGCGGGTTCTCCTTCCTTTGTGTGATCGTCTCAGACGCTGCCAGTATCTACCTGCGAGGGGAACACGGCGCGCCAGGCGTCAAAACCGCCATCGATGCTATACGCGGCGTTGAATCCCTGCCCTAACAGGAACTGTGCTGCACCTTTGCTGCTGTTGCCGTGATAGCACATCACCAACACCGGCAGCTCATGATTCGCCTGCGCGATAAAGTCCGCCAGATTGTCGTTCGACAGATGTAACGAGCCTGTCGCGTGGCCCATGGCATAGCTTTGTGGGTCGCGAATGTCCACCAGCTGCGCGCCTTGTGCCAGGTGCTCGTTAGCCTGCTGAACCGAAATACATTCGAAGTTTTCCATGGTGTCTCTCATAAGGTCGTCACAATTAGCGCCTAGTTTAACCTGAGAATCCGTCGCGATAACCTGACAAAAGTTATGGCTATGGATTTTTTTTCCTGCAGGAATGTTAGCTATATCACGCAAAAATGTTTTTATTGAGTTAAGCGCTGGCATCAATGTTGGTTTCCGATTATTATTACGCTCGAAAACGAACATTTTAGAACTATTCCGAACATCGGAGGAGATGACGTGGAAACCAAAGACCTGATCGTGATCGGCGGCGGCATTAACGGAGCCGGCATTGCAGTGGACGCTGCAGGACGCGGACTGTCAGTGCTGATGCTGGAGGCGCGGGATTTGGCCTGTGCAACCTCCTCCAACAGCTCTAAATTAATCCACGGTGGCCTGCGCTACCTGGAACATTACGAATTCCGTCTGGTGGGCGAAGCGCTGGCCGAACGCGAAGTGCTGCTGAAAATGGCACCGCACATTGCCTTCCCAATGCGCTTCCGCTTGCCACATCGCCCGCATCTGCGTCCGGCGTGGATGATTCGCCTTGGCCTGTTTATGTACGATCGCCTGGGTAAACGCACCACCTTACCGGGCAGTAAAGGCCTGCGTTTTGGCGCGGAATCGGCCCTTAAGCCTGAGATCACGCGCGGATTCGAATATTCTGACTGCTGGGTGGATGATGCGCGCATGGTCGTGCTCAACGCGCAGGAAGTGGTGAAACAGGGCGGCGAAGTGCGTACCCGTACCCGCGTTAACCGTGCATGGCGCGAAGGCGGTCTCTGGATGGTGGAAGCGGAAGATATCGATACCGGCAAAATTTTCACCTGGCGCGCTAAAGGCCTGGTCAACGCCGCTGGTCCATGGGTGAAGCAACTGTTCGACGATGGTCTGAAACTGAAATCACCTTATGGCATTCGCCTGATCAAAGGCAGCCACATTGTGGTGCCGCGCGTACACCGTGAAAAGCAGGCTTATATCCTGCAGAACGAAGATAACCGTATCGTGTTTGTGATTCCGTGGATGGACGAGTTCTCTATCATCGGTACGACGGATGTGGAGTACAAAGGCGATCCGAAAGACGTGAAGATCGATGACAACGAAATCAGCTATCTGCTGAAAGTGTTTAACGGACACTTCAAACAGCAACTGAGCAAAGATGACATCGTCTGGACTTATTCTGGTGTGCGTCCGCTGTGTGATGACGAATCGGATTCACCGCAGGCCATCACCCGTGATTACACGCTGGATGTGCATGACGACAATGGCCAGGCGCCGCTGCTGTCGGTGTTCGGCGGCAAGCTGACCACCTATCGTAAGCTGGCAGAGCACGCGCTGGAGAAACTGGCGAAGTACTATCCCAACGCCGGCCCAGCCTGGACTAAATCAGCAGTACTGCCAGGCGGTGATTTCTCTGGCACCCGTGAAGATTACGCCGCAGGCCTGCGTCGTCGCTATCCGTTTATCAGCGAAGGCATGGCGCGCCACTTTGCCCGTACCTACGGTAGCCGCACCGAAGAACTGCTGGCAGGCGCAAGCAGTCTGGCGGATCTGGGCGAGAACTTCGGTCACGAGTTTTATGAAGCTGAATTGCGCTACCTGGTGAAAAATGAATGGGTGCGCGAACTGGATGATGCAATCTGGCGTCGTACCAAACAAGGTATGTGGCTGACAGAAGCCGAGCAGGCACGCATTCGTGAGTGGCTGGCGGTCAACGGTCAGAAACCGGCGCTGTCGCTGGCTTCATAATCCAGGCCAAATAGAAAGGCCGTTATCCTGCAAGGGATAACGGCCTTTTTTATTGTGTCTGATGGTCAAAAGAGCGCGATAAATCGCGCATCATTGAACTTATAAGCCGGTATTCTCGCGAATATATTTACGCGCTTTCACCGCATATTCGAACGGATTGGCCAGCGCCGGATCCTGTTCCGCTTCCACCACCATCCAGCCTTTGTAGCCGTAATCGTCGAGGATTTTGAACACCGGTTTGAAATCAATCACGCCGTCGCCCGGCACGGTGAAGGTGCCTTTCTTCACGCCATCGAGGAACGACAGTGATTTTTCACGCACTTCAGCCACCACGCTGTCACGCACATCTTTCAGGTGCACGTGGAAAATACGTGGCAGATATTTGGTCAGCACATCCAGCATCGCCTGCTGTGAGCCTTCGGAGTAGTAGATGTGGCCAGTGTCATACAGCAGGCCGACATTCTGATTGGTCGATTCCATAAAGCGATCGATTTCCGCTGGGGTCTGAATGCCGGTCCCCATGTGATGGTGCAGCGTTACGCGCATGCCCTTCTTCGCCGCGATCTCAGCCAACTCGTTGTAGCCTTCCGCTGTCAGACGCCACTCTTCGTCAGTGAAGATCGGCTTCTGCTCCAGCACTGCCAGCGTGGTGCCCTGAATGCTTTTACTCTGCTCAGAGCAGCCAATCACGCGCGCGCCCATGGCGTGCAGGAAGTTCATGTGCTGGGTGAACTCGTCGATGGTTTTCGCCTTGTCGCCGTTGGCGAAGAAGGTGCTGAACCAGGCATTGCAGATCTGAATACCGCGAATTTCCAGCATCGGTTTCAGCACTGCCGGATCTTTCGGATATTTGCTGCCGACCTCACTGCCGGTAAAGCCTGCCAGCGCCATTTCACTGACGGTCTGCTGGAAGGTGTTTTCGCTGCCCAGCTCTGGCATGTCATCGTTGGTCCAGCCGATTGGCGCAATCGCCAGTTTTACATTGTCTTTGTTCATTTCAATTCCCTGATTCTGAGAGAGAAGTGTTAGCGCACAGGCTCAGTTATTTGGCGTAAAAGTCTGGACGCGCTGGCATGGTCACCGGCTCGATAGCGCCGCTGTTCTGGGCTTTATGGCAGGCATCCGCCGCAACGGAGGCAGCAAAACCATCCCAGGCGGAAGGCCCGGTCAACTTGCCCGCCGTGGCGTCATTGATGAAGGCTTGCAGCTCAACGTCGTAAGCCTCGATAAAACGGTCTTTCCAGTCAGTGAGCAGCGCATTGCCGAGACGCGCGTTTTTACGCATCTGAATAGATGAAGGCTCAGGCAGTTTGGCAATGCCCTCTTCGCCCACCACTTCACACTGAATGTCGTAGCCGTATGCGCAGTTCACGAAGATCTCGACATCAATACGAATGCCCTTCTGGGTTTCGAACAGCACGATTTGCGGATCTTTCAATTTGGCATGGCTCTTCGAGGTGGAACGCGGGAACACCACCTGCACCGATTTATAATCGTCTTCGGTCAACCAGCGCAGCACGTCCAGCTCGTGAATCAGGGTGTTGGTGATTGCCATATCGGTGGTGTAATTTTCCCCCACGCTCTGGTTGCGGTGCGCACAGTGCAGCATCAGCGGCTCGCCGATTTCACCGTCAGTGATCACTTTCTTCAACGCGCGATAGCCTGAATCGTACGGACGCATAAAGCCCACCTGCACCAGGCGTTTACCGTGTTTGATTTCGGCATCAACGATGCGACGGCAGCCTTCGGCGCTCATCGCCAGCGGCTTCTCGCAGAACACGGGCTTGCCAGCAGCAATGGCGGCAAGGGTGAATTCTTCATGGGTCGGATCCCATGATGTCACCAGAATGGCATCCACCTCCGGCGAGTTAATCACCTGATGACCATCCTGATACACCTCAGCTTCGATATTCAAACGCTGCAGCGCCGCGCGGGCCCCTTCCACGTTGATGTCTGAAACCGCCACCACTTTCGCGCCCTGCAACACATTGTTGCAGCGACGAATGTGATCCTGACCAATTGCACCGGTACCAATTACACCGAGTTTGAGCGTCATAATTACACCTGTAGAGTCGGATAAGTATGCCCTTCATATTTCAAGATGCAGGTGCGTTGGCTGCTCTCGTTGGCCGCCTTCCTGACTCTCGAATTATTTGGGGGACATAGGGTTAAACAAGGCCGGCGAACGCCGGCCTAAAAAGGGTGTTAGTACTTACGTGCTTGTTCGATATGCACGTTAAGTTTGTCGGCCACTTCCTGCGTGCGTTCAGACGTTGAAGTCTGAGCCACACCAACGTGCCACCAGCTGAAATATTTGTGAATCATGGTTTTTGGCAGCACTTTGATGTCGAACAGCACTGAAACGGTCTGTTTCTGCGCGTCAATCAGTGCCGCTTCCAACTGTTCCAGCGTGGTAATGCGATAGGTTTTGCAACCGTAACCGCCCGCAATCGCCGCGAAATCGACCGGAATAAAGCCGCCATCCAACTTGCCGCCTTCCGGGTTGCGGAAACGGAACTCGGTGGTGAAGCTGTCCATGCCGTGTTCCATCTGTAGGTTGTTAATACAGCCGTTGGTCATGTTATCCAGCAGCACCACGTTGATTTTCGCGCCTTCCTGAATCGAGGTGACCAGCTCGGAGTGCAGCATCATGAACGAGCCATCTCCCACCATCACATAGACTTCACGCTGCGGCTGGGCCAGCTTCACGCCCAACGCGGCATTGACTTCGTAGCCCATACAGGAATAGCCGTATTCAACGTGGTACGAGTTGTAATCTTTGGTGCGCCACATGCGTTGCAGGTCGCCCGGCAGACTGCCCGCTGCCGCGACAATCACTGCATCCTTTGGGAGCTGCTCGTTTAAGGTGCCCAGCACGCTGCTCTGCGTCAGCACTGACTGCGTCAGGCGCTCAAACTCAGTAAATAGCGCTTCACGGTCAATGTGGTCGGCGATTTCGGGAATGAAATCGTCGGTGTTGTAAGTAGCGGCATACACACGCTGCGTCTCTTTCAGCAGCTTGCTTTGTGCCTGTTCAACCTGACCGCCCCAGTGGTTTTCAAAGCCTTTTAGGCCGCTTTCCAGTGCAGTCAACCCTTCACGCGCATCCGCTAACAGCTGCACTGCATCGAGCTTGTAGCTGTCGAAATTGCTGACGTTGATGTTGAGGTAGCTCACTTCAGGATTCTGGAAAATCCATTTCGAGGCGGTGGTGAAATCGGTGTAGCGCGTGCCGATCCCGATCACCAGGTCGGCTTCTTTCGCCAACAGGTTAGCAGCCAGGCAGCCCGTTTCGCCGACGCCACCCACATTCAGCGGATGATCAGAAACAATGGTGCCTTTACCGGCCTGTGTTTCCGCAAACGGAATGTTAAAGCGTTCCGCGAATTTCAGTAGCGCGGCACCGGCATCGGAATATTTCAGACCGCCACCCACGATAATCAGCGGCTTGTGTTTACGCGCAATCAGCGACAGAGCATCTTCCAACTGAGCAGCTGTCGGCATACGGCGATCCAGACGGTGCACACGTTTCTGGAAGAAATATTCCGGGAAGTCCCAGGCCTCACCCTGCACGTCTTGCGGCAGCGCGATGGTCACGGCACCGGTTTCCGCCGGATCGGTCAGCACACGCAAGGCATTAATACAGGCAGTCATCAGCTGTTCAGGACGGCTAACGCGATCCCAGTATTTGCTCACCGCGCGGAAGGCATCGTTGGTACTGATGCTGAGATCGTGGCTCTGCTCAATCTGCTGCAGCACCGGGTCAGGCTGACGCGTGGCGAACACATCGCCCGGCAGCAGCAGTAAAGGAATGCGGTTCGCGGTCGCCGTGGCAGCTGCGGTGATCATGTTCGCCGCGCCCGGTCCGACTGAAGAGGTACAGGCGATAATCTGACGACGCAGCGACTGCTTGGCGAAACCAATCGCCGCATGCGCCATGCCCTGTTCATTACGACCCTGATGCACCACCAGATCGCCGCTGTCCTGCTCCAGCGCTTGCCCCAGTCCCAGCACGTTACCGTGGCCAAAAATGGCAAAAATGCCTTTCACAAATTTGGTTTCAACGCCGTCAACGTTCAGATACTGGTTATCAAGAAATTTCACCAGCGCCTGTGCCGTGGTAAGTCTGATTGTGCCCATATGCTTCTTCCTTTACATGCTGGTACCTGACGTGAGGTACAACGCGGTTCGGGTTTTCGCTGCCGTGACGGCACCCGCGGATAAGTGAAACGTGTGGCGATTATAAACAAATATTTTTTTCATTAAACGTAATTACAGAAGAAACATTTCATTTTGCGATGGAGATCAAATTCAGCGATGAAACGTTGCCAGCGAAGGCCGTTGCAGGGGTAAAAGTGAAATGACAAAATAGCATTTTAACAAGATAGCGAAATTTCATTTCACTTCAGTAGCTTCCTTTATTCACAGCCATTTTCCTGCGACCTGGCTCACAAGCCATAGCATCAGTGAAACCGATGCTAAACAGCATGCCGTGATAGCGCATCGTGCAGAGTTTTACCTCGGTCACAAAATCGCGATGGATGTTTCATTTCATATTGTATTTGGAATTTTTATTCCTCATACTGCCACCATAGCCAATCAGGCACCTTGAGAACCCGGAAGCATAGCGCTTGATGTTGGGCGTTTTCGCCCCAGTGTCTGCTTATCACAGAAGGAAACCACAGGTATGAGTACACAACAGAAGCGGCTTGATGTGATTTGTATCGGACGCATCGCCGTCGACCTCTACGGTCAGCAAATCGGATCACGTCTGGAAGATATGACCAGCTTTAATAAATATCTGGGCGGTTCTTCCGGTAACGTGGCCTATGGAACAGCTATTCAGGGCCTGAAATCGGCCATGCTGGCGCGCGTAGGGGATGAACATAACGGCCGCTTTCTGCGAGAAGAATTGCAGCGCGTAGGTTGCAACACCGATGGGCTGATCACCGATAAAAACCGCCTGACCGGCCTGGTGATCCTCGGTATTAAAGATGAGGATACCTTCCCACTGATCTTCTACCGTGACAACTGTGCCGATATGGGCCTGGTGCCGGATGACATTAAAGAGGAATTCATCACCTCTTCTCGCGCTGTCGCGGTCACCGGTACGCATCTTTCACATCCGCAAACCCGCGCGGCAGTACTGAAAGCGTTGGATATCGCCAAGCGAAATGGTCTGCGCACCGCACTGGATATCGATTATCGTCCGGTGCTGTGGGGGCTGACGTCACTGGGCGATGGCGAAACGCGTTTCGTTGAATCCGGCGAAGTCACGAAACAGCTACAGGAAGTGCTGCACTATTTCGATTTGGTGGTAGGAACGGAAGAAGAGTTCCACATTGCCGGCGGCAGTACGGATACGCTGACAGCACTGAAAAATGTGCGCCAGGCAAGTAAAGCCACGCTGGTCTGTAAACGTGGACCGCTGGGGTGCGTGGTGTTTGAAGGTGATATCCCGGACAGCTGGGAGCAGACAAAATTGCAAACCGGCGTTCGCGTTGAAGTCCTGAACGTGCTGGGTGCAGGCGATGCCTTTATGTCTGGCCTGCTGCGCGGCTGGCTGAATGATGAAAGCTGGGAACAGGCTTGCCGCTACGCCAACGCCTGTGGTGCGCTGGTGGTTTCACGCCATGGTTGCGCGCCGGCGATGCCAACCAAAGAAGAGCTGGACGATTTCCTCGGTCGCGACAAAGACGTAAAACGCCCGGATCTGGATGCGCGTCTCAACCATCTGCACCGC
Organism: Pantoea sp. USMM079; assembly: GCF_037153115.1. Taxonomy (NCBI): domain Bacteria; kingdom Pseudomonadati; phylum Pseudomonadota; class Gammaproteobacteria; order Enterobacterales; family Erwiniaceae; genus Pantoea; species Pantoea sp. USMM079. The sequence goes on along the minus strand of NZ_JBBCKX010000010.1, from coordinate 31,166 downwards.
GTCACCACGCGTAAACAACAGTGGCCAGAACTCAATGTGTTCGCGTTCGACCATCGCAAACAGCTGGCCGATATGGCCCGTGAAGCAGGCGTCAGTGAAGATAAGATCCCACAGTTGAAACTGCTGCTGTTGCAGGCGGCGCAGGAAGCGGCCAACGAAGCAGGCTTAAATGAGAAGAGTGGGATTCTGGCGGATACCACCTACGGCCAGAAAGCACTGAACGCGATTACCGGCAAAAACTGGTGGATTGGCCGTCCGATCGAACTGCCAAGCTCGCGTCCCCTGCGTCTGGAGCACGGTAACATCGGTTCGCAACTGGTCGACTGGCCAGCAGAGCACGTGGTGAAATGCCTGGTGTTCTACCATCCGCACGACAGCGCCGAGCTGCGTAAAGAGCAGGATGAACTGGTACTTGATGTGTGGAACGGCTGTAACAAGAGCGGGCATGAGCTGCTGCTGGAACTGATTCTGCCGGAGAGCAATCCGGACCGAAATGAATCGTACTATTACGACATGCTGAGCCACTTCTATAGCCTGGGCATTCAGCCGGACTGGTGGAAACTGCCACCGCTGTCGGCAGAGAGCTGGCAGGCTATCAGCGGGTTGATCGAACAGAACGATCCCCACTGCCGCGGCATTCTGCTGCTCGGCCTTGATGCGCCGGAAGAGACGCTGAAAGCCGGTTTCGCCGCTGCAGCGCAGGCACCGTGGGTCAAAGGCTTCGCCGTCGGCCGTACCATCTTCGGTCAACCGTCACGTCAGTGGCTCAACGGCGAGCTGGATGACAAAGCGCTGATTGAAACGGTGAAAGGCAACTATCTGCGACTGATTGGTTACTGGCGCGCGGCGCGTGGCTGATTGGCGTTAAAGCAGTGCAAAAGCGGCTCGCAAGGGCCGCTTTTTTTATGGGCATCAGCACTGCCGCTAATCACTTCTTTTTGTGAGGCATTTCATAAACCGATGAAATAAGCGTCACGATAGCGTCAAACAAATGAAATTTTCCATCCATCTGGTACTATAGCGCTCATTATCCAGCCATATTTTCATTTTTTGACGGGCCGAAGTCATGACCAACAATCCAACCCAATTAACCTTGTTACAGGACGATATCCGTCGTCGCTATGAGACGCTGAGTAAACGCCTGAAGCAGGTGGCTCGTTATATCCTTGATAACAGCAACAGCATTGCATTCGATACCGTGGCTTCCATCGCGCAACAGGCCGATGTGCCGCCCTCCACGCTGATCCGCTTTGCCAACGCCTTTGGTTTTAGCGGTTTCAACGAAATGAAACAGGTTTTCCGTCAGCACCTGATGGAAGAAACCGTGAACTACACCGAGCGCGCCCGTCTGTTCCGCCAGACTGCCACTGATGACAGCGCCAGCTCGCCTGAAAGCCCGGTAGAAATCCTCAACGTCTTTACTATGGTGAACAGCCAGGCATTGCAGCAGTTAGCGATGCAGGTCAATCCGGACCAGCTGAACAAAGCGGTGAAGATGCTGGATGAAGCGGAGAATATCTACATCATTGGCCTGCGTCGCTCCTTCAGCGTTGCGTCCTATCTGGTGTATGCGCTGCGCCATCTGGAGCGTCGTGCGTTTCTGATCGACGGTCTCGGCGGCATGTTCACCGAGCAGTTGAGCATGGTGAATCCCAAAGATGTGGTGATTGCCATTAGCTACTCGCCGTATGCGCGTGAAGCGGTTGAGCTGGTTGAGTTGGGTGCCAAACGCGGGGCACATCTGATTGCCATCACCGACAGCCAGGTGAGCCCGCTGGCTGCCTTCAGCGATGTGTGCTTTGTGGTGCGCGAAGCGCAGGTTGATGGCTTCCGTTCGCAGGTGGCCTCCCTCTGCCTGGCGCAGACGCTGGCGGTTTCATTAGCGCTGAATAATACCGGCACCGGCGAATAACTTCGCCAGATGTTGTACATCAAAAAGGGCAGCCATTTGGCTGCCCTTTTTACATTTGTCATTCATATCTTGCGGTGTGCTGCCAGGTGCACATCACTGCGCACCCAACGACAAGCGTATCGCTAGTCGGTAGCGTCGCCATTATGGCGACCTGCGACTTTATTTGCTGCGCGGGTACTTATCGCTGTTCACCCAGGCGTGGTCTTTCTCCCAGGTGAACTTCCACAAACGCACCGGACCGGCCATCACGTTCAGATAGTAATTGTCGTAACCCGCAATGGTGGCCACCGGATGGTAGCCACGCGGGACGGTCACCACATCGCGGTTATACGGCGCCATGCACTCGTCAAGTGAACGGTCGTCGGTATACACGCGCTGCATCGCGAAGCCTGGCTCTGGATCGAAACGGTGATAGTAGGTCTCTTCCAGATAGGTCTCATCCGGACTGGTTTTCTGGTCGTGCTTATGGCTGGGGTACGAACTGGTCGCACCCTCGTCGGTATACACTTCCACCACCAGCAGGCTGTCCGCTTCTTTGTTGTCCGGCAAAATGTTGTGCACCAGACGCTGGTTGCGTCCTTTACCACGCTGCTCTACACCCACATCTTCCGGTGCAATCAGGCGTGCAGGCAGATTGCCTTTGCTCGGTGCATTACACACCGCCAGCTCCAGATCGCTATCGGCGTAGACTTCTACTTCATCATCGTGCGGCACATACACCGAGTACGGTGGAATACGCTCGAACGGTGACAGGCGCTTACCCAGGTTCGGGAACTCCGCGTTGCGGGTTTTTACCGAGGCAAAACCCGCCACCAACACCAGACACAGTTCTTTATCGCCGCTGCTGAGCTTTAGGCTCTGGCCCTTCTTCAGCAGGTAGGCATCAAAGCCGACGTACTCCCAGCCCGCACTTTCTGGCGTGACGTGCTGGATACGACCATTACTGTCTGGCTGCTGCGCTTTCGAAATCAAAGACATCATCGATCTCCTAAGTTAAGCGAGATTAGCCCAGCGTTGGCATGCTGAACTCTGAAACAGTCTGCTGACCGCTCGGCCAGCGCACGGTGGCGGTTTTCATGCGGGTGTAGAAACGCACACCGTCTGGACCGTGCACGTTCAGCGCACCAAACACCGAACGCTTCCAGCCACCGAAGCTGTGGAACGCCATTGGCACTGGCACCGGCACGTTAACACCCACCATGCCCGCTTCCACGTTCTGCACAAACTCACGCGCGGTGTGGCCGTTGCTGGTGAAGATGGCGCTGCCGTTACCGAATTCATGGCTGTTGACCAGCTTCAGTGCACTGTCAAAATCAGTAGAACGCATGATGCTCAGCACCGGCCCGAAGATCTCTTCGCGCCAGATCACCATGTCCGGGGTCACGTTATCAAACAGGGTGCCGCCCACGTAATAACCCTCTTCATGGCCTGCGACTTTTACGCCGCGACCATCTACCACCAGTTTTGCGCCCTCGGCTTCACCTTTGTCGATGTAGCCCAGCACTTTCTTCTGATGCGCGGCAGAAACCACCGGGCCCATTTCGTTCTCTTCAGCACCTTTCTGGATACCGGGGCCGATGCGCAGCGCTTTGATCAGCGGCGTCAGACGCGCAATCAGTTTGTCAGCAGTATCATTGCCCACTGCAACAACCACAGGCAGCGCCATGCAACGCTCACCGGCAGAACCAAACGCGCCGCCCATGATGGCATTCACGGTGGCATCCAGATCGGCATCAGGCATTACGATGGCGTGGTTTTTCGCCGCACCAAACGCCTGCACACGTTTGCCGTGGGCGCTGGCGGTTTTATAGATGTGCTCGGCCACGCCGGAAGAACCGACGAAGCTCACTGCGGCAATACGCGGATCTTTGTACAGCTGCTCAGCATCTTCGTTAGAGGAGTGCACCACGTTGAACACGCCATCCGGCAGTCCCGCTTCTTTCAGCAGTTCAGCCATACGCACAGAGGCTGATGGATCCAGCGCCGGTGGCTTCAGGATAAAGGTGTTACCGCACGCCAGGGCGATTGGGAACATCCACAGTGGCACCATCGCCGGGAAGTTGAAGGGCGTAATACCCGCGACCACGCCAACCGGCTGCATCAGCGAGTAGCTATCCACGCCGGTGCCGACGCTTGGTGAGTTTTCACCTTTGATCAGATGCGGGATTCCGCAGGCAAACTCGATCACTTCAATACCGCGCGTCAGCTCACCCAACGCATCCGACCACACTTTGCCATGCTCAGACACGATCAGCGCAGCCAGTTCGTCACGGTGTTTTTCCATCAGTGCTTTGAAGTTGAACATCACACGGGCACGACGCAGCGGCGCTGTTTTCGACCATTCAGGGAACGCGGCATGGGCGATTTCGATCGCTTTTTCCACTTCAGCAGCGGTGCTCTGCGTCAGTTCACGCGCGACTTTGCCGGTGGCTGGATCGTATACCGGGATGGTTTCATTGCTGGCGCTGTGGGTAATCTTGCCGCCGATAAAGTTTCCTACGATAGTCATGTCGTTGCCTCTTTGATGTGAAGTTCCCTGCAGGCAGTCGGTTATCACTGCAACGCCACCTGACCAGGCAATACGAAAAGCGTGCTATGAAGCTATTACAATGAAATAAATTTTTCAAATACTTCTTTTTGGAAAATTTCCTTTTAGCGGCATGGATCGCATTTTTACCGCCTTCCCTGCAGCACGGCCGCAAACCTCGCTCGATCGGCGCCCTGCCTCTCTTGTCGACACGCAATCATAACCCTCTGTGACCACACAATTTCCACTGAGATCACGCCAGCATGATGTTACGCGAAACGAAATATGAAATTTTTGCGAGGAAGATCCAATATCTGATATTTCATAATTCACTAACAATGAAATAAATGTTTTCTTTGCAGCATCTGAACCGTATCCTATTACAGGAGCCACACATGGCCATCGATCCAACCCGTTTCTGTATCAACCGTAAAATTGCGCCCGCGCTCTCACTTGAAGCCTTTTTCCAGTTAGTTCAGCGACTGGGTTTGAGCAAAGTGGAACTGCGTAACGATATGCCGGGCGGCAAGGTCACCGATGGTCTTAGCGCATCGCAGCTGCGATCGCTGGCGGATAAGTATCACATCGAGATCGAGACCATTAACGCGCTCTATCCGTTTAACCGCCCTGATGACGCGCTGTTGAGCAAAGCCGAAGCGATGTTGCAAGAAGCGAAAGCCATTGGAGCCAAAGCGCTGGTGATGTGCCCATTGAACGAGGGTATTGCCATCGCACCAGAGAAAACGCTGGAGGCGTTGCAGATCCTGGCACCGCGCTTCGCTGAATACGGTATTCAGGGGCTGGTTGAGCCGCTGGGCTTCCCGGTGAGTTCACTGCGCTCTGCGGTGCAGACGCAAAAGCTGATTAAGCAGGCGGGCGTGCCGTTTAAATTGCTGCTGGATACCTTCCATCATCACCTTTACGAGAACGCCGAGCAGGAGTTCCCGCAGGAGATTGAGGTGAACCAGATTGGCTTAGTGCATCTCTCAGGCGTGGAAGACACCCGCCCAACGGCGGCACTGACGGATGAAGAGCGCATTATGCTGAGCGACCGCGATGTGCTGAACAGCGTGGCGCAAGTGAAGCGTCTGGAGATGCTGGGCTATAAGGGCATTTACGCCTTTGAGCCATTCTCCTCGGAGCTGGAGAAGTGGGGCGCGAAAGAGATTGAGCGCGAGATTCGCCAGAGTATTGAGTTGCTGCAAGCCTGATTTATAACGGCGGCCGAGGGTGTGTGCCGCCGTTTCCCCTACCCTTATCTGTGTCCATAACAAGACACACTTTGTTAGTGTTGGCCTCGGTCGGAGGCCCTTTTTTCCATCCTCGTCATATTTTACGTCATAGCTGCGTTGGCCGCGTTTGTGCGCCCCAGTCACTTACGGACGTAAGCTCCTGAGGACTTACAAACTTGCCGCCTTGCTCTGACGTAAACTATTTAGAGGATGCCTGAGCGATTTAACAACGTTTGCACACCTCAATCACTTACGGACGTAAGCTCCTGAGGACTTACAAACTTGCCGCCTTGCTCTGACGTAAACTATTTAGAGGATGCCTGAGCGATTGACATGAATAATTTGAGGATGCCTTATTGATTGAAAATTAGGCATTTTCCTTGATCTCCACGCCCGTTTCTTGTGGCAGCCGCTTCATCATGCGTAGCGTGCAGAACAGCGCCAAACATACCAGCAGCGCAGTCAGCAGATAGACCAGCGACACCCCGGCGTAACTCATGATAAAACCCGCAATCGGTCCGGTGATACCTAGCGACAAATCCATAAACGCCGTGTAGGTCGCCAGCGCGCTGCCCTGGTTCTGCTGGGGCACCACTTTCACCGCCACCACACCAATCGCCGGGAACACCAGCGAGAAACCTGCACCGGTCAGAAACGCACCCATTTTCGCCATCCACGGATCGAACGATCCCGCCACCAGAAACAGTCCAACCGCTTCGACGGCAAAACAGATGCTGGCGACGCGCAGGCCACCGAGCTTATTAATCGCATTGGGGAACAGCAGACGCGTACCGACAAAGGCGGCGCTGAACATCGTTAAGGCAAAGGCAGCACCATCCCAGCCCTTATCCTGATAGAACAGGGTGATAAAGGTAGCGATCACGCCAAAACCTGCTGATCCCATCGCCAGAATCAGGCCAAAACCGTAGATTTTGCCCAGCACATCGCGGAACGGCAGCGGTTTGGCTTTGCTGCCTTTCACTGGCGCACGCGGCAGCGCCAGCGCAATCGCCAGCAAGCAGATGGCGATAATAATGCCTGAAAGCAGCAGTAAACCGCCGCTGCGGAAAATCACCACACCGAGCGGCGCACCGACCGCCATCGCGCCGTAGGTGACAATACCGTTCCAGGAAATCACCCGGCCAATATGCAGCGACCCAACGCGCGCCACACCCCACAGTGACGTGCCGGTGCCCGAGAAACTTTGCCCCACGCCCAGTATCACGCGCCCCAGACACAACAAAATCAGGCTGAGGACGCCCTGCCCTTCCGTCAGTGCCGAAAGCAGGATACAGATGCCGCTAATCAGGCAACCCACCAGCCCCAGCACCACGACCTTCTTCGGCCCCCACATATCAGCATAGCGCCCCGCATGCGGACGGCTCAGCAGCGTGGCGATGTACTGCAGGCTGATCACCAATCCCGCCCAAAAGGCGCTGTAGCCCAATCCGTCATGGACAAAGCCCGGCAGCACCGCCAACGGCAGGCCAATCGTGAGATAGCTGGCGAAGTTGAACTTCACAATGGAGAGGATCAGAAGATTCAGGCGAAGTCGGCCGTGTTCAGGGGCTGCGGCAGGCTGGTCAGGCATGAGTGATTGCGCTCGTGGGTGACTAAATATTTGTATAGAAGGCTAACTATACGCCTTTTCCTGCCGACTGCATCCGGTGATCGCCCTAATTTGTGGTCATCATTTCGTCATATCGCCCACTTACACTCGCGCCCATCAAATCCCAAAGAGGATACACAATCTGATGCTGCTCCTGATTTGCTGTCAGGCGCGCGTGCCGCAGTGCCACTCCTTTGCCGGAGGTGGCCAGTGACGCATGCCGTGCCTATCGAACTGAAAAATCTCAGATGGTCAGTGAATAACCTGACGATTCTGCACGATCTCTCCCTGACCATTCCCGCAGGCGAAATCCTTGCGCTGCTCGGCCCGAGCGGCTGTGGCAAAAGCACGCTGCTGAAACTGCTGGCGGGCCTGTTGCAACCCACAGCAGGCGAGTTGTGGATTGGCGATCGTTACGCTGCCTCCGCGCGTCATTGCGATGCGCCGGAAATGCGCAACCTCGGCATGGTTTTCCAGGATTACGCTCTGTGGCCGCATATGACCGTAGCGCAAAACGTCGCTTTCCCGTTGCGCATGCGCGGTGTGAAAAAAGCGGCGGCACGTGAACAGGCCGATGCGGCGCTGGCGCAGGTCGGCCTGGCTGATTTTGGCGATCGCAAACCCGCGTTGCTCTCTGGCGGACAGCAGCAGCGTGTCGCCCTCGCCCGTGCTTTGGTTGCCAAACCGGCGATTTTGTTGTTCGACGAACCGCTCTCCAATCTTGACCGCGACCTGCGTGAAACCCTGGTGCACACCATGGCGGATTTACTGCGCAGCGCGGGCATTACCGCTGTTTATGTCACGCATGACCGCGAGGAAGCCAACACGCTCGCCGACCGCATTATTCACCTGGCACAGGGCCAGATTGTTTCCGTTACTCACCTCTCAGGGGACCGCAATGCCATCTCTCAAGTCAGTTAAAACAGGAGCCATCAGCGCGATGATTTTGACCTCCGCTATGATGATCAACGATGCCCAGGCACTGACGGTGTACACCGCCGGTCCGGGTTCGCTATCAAAAAGTCTGGCCACCGGATTCGAAAAGCAAACCGGTATTAAAGTGAATATCTTCCAGGCCACCACCGGCAAAGTGATGGCGCGTCTGGAAGCCGAACAGGCTAATCCGCAAGCCGATGTGCTGATCTCTGCCTCATGGGATACCGCTGAAGATCTGCAACATCGTGGCTGGCTGTTGCCGTACGAAAGCGCCAATGCCGCTAAAGTGCCGGATCAGTTCAAAACGGCCAACTACGTGGCACAGGGCATTTCCGCGCTCGGCATCGTGTGGAACACCAAGAGCGGCACGCCAGAGCCAAAAACCTGGCAGGATCTGACTGCACCCGCGTTTAAAGACAAAGTCACCACCCCCGATCCGGCACTCTCTGGTGCTTCACTCGATCTGCTGATTGGCCTGCAAAACAGCGAGGGTGAAAAAGCCTGGCAGCTGTTTGACCAGTTAAAAGCCAACGGCATGGTGATGAGCGGCCCGAATGCCCAGGCGGTGACGCCAGTATTGCAGGGTGCGAAAGCGGCGGTGTTTGGTGCAGTGGATTACGTCACCTATAACAACATTGCGCAGGGTGAAAGCGTCAAAGTGATCTTCCCGGAAAACGGCACCGTGGTGGCCCCGCGTCCGATGATGATTCTGAAAAGCAGCCAACATGCCGATGATGCGAAGAAGTTCGTCGATTATGTGCTGTCGGATGAAGGCCAGGAGCAGGTCGCGAAGGCCTGGTTGATGCCTGCACGTACCGATATCAAAGCCCAGCGTCCGCTGTTCACCGAGATCAAACTGCTGCCCGCCAATAGCGATGGCAGCAGCGAGCGCTCGGCGGTGCTGAAGCGCTTTGGCGCTCTGTTCGGACAGTAAATGATGTCGCGTGCCCTGAATGGATTGATTCTGCTGGCGCTGATGCTGCTGGTGGCACTGCCGCTGCTGTTTATCGTGCTACAGGCACTGTTTCCACAGCTTGGCGAGGGGAACTGGAGTGGGGCTTTCAGCGCGTTACCGGCGCTGTTTGAAGATCCCCAGCTGGTTCCGATGTGGCTGGGCACGCTGAAAATCGGCGGCGGCGTGGCGCTGTGCAGTTTGCTGCTGGGCTTACCGCTCGGCGCGCTGCGCGGCCTCTTCCGCCTGCCGGGTGCGGCAATGTGGGATCTGTTATTCCTGATCCCCTTCCTCACGCCGCCCTATATCGTGGCGCTGTCATGGACGCTGGCGCTGCAACGCAACGGCTATTTTGAGCAACTCATCGGCATCAACTTTGATAGCCTGCTGTTCAGCAGTACCGGTATGACGCTGGTGATGACGCTGAATATCTTCCCGGTGGTCTACTTTGCCGTATCGCGTTCATTGATGGCGAGCGGTCAACGCCTCGCCTGGGTGGCTCGCGTGCACGGCGCATCAGCCTGGCGCGCTTTTGCCCAGATCACATTGCCGCTGACACTGCCAGCGTTAGCCGGTGGCGTGCTGCTGGCATTCACGCTGGCGATTGAAGAATTCGGCGTGCCTGCGGCGCTCGGCACTCAGGCGCATCTGACGTTGATGACGGTCGGTATCGAAACCAAACTGGCGGACTGGCCAATCGATTTACCGGGCGCGGCATCACTCTCGTTGATGCTGAGCCTGGTGGCGCTCACCGCCTGGTTCCTGCAACGTAAACTGACCGGCAGCAGCGATGTGACGGCCGTTAACGGCAAACCGGTGGTGCAGGAACTGGCTGAAGGCGGACGCTGGCTGCCGCTGATGTTGCTGCCGTTTATCCTCACCGTTTTACTCGCCGTGGTACTGCCGCTGGGCGCAATGACGCTGAGTGGATTACTGAATACCCTTTCCGGCGGCCTGCATCTGGATAACCTGACGCTGCGCCACTTCGGCGCGCTGTTCAGTCAGCAAGGGGATGCGTTAGCGGCCTTCTCCACCAGCATTGGGCTGGCGCTGGGCGCAGCACTGCTTACTGGGCTGCTCGGTTTCCTGATTGCCTGGCGCGTGTCAGAAGGAAAAACGCGCCTGCTGGCGATGATGGATGGCCTGGCGTTGCTGCCTGCCGCCATGCCCGGCGTGGTGGTCGGCGTCGGGTTGATTCTGCTGTGGAACCGCGGCTTCTGGCCGGTTTCCCCTTACAACACAATGTTTATTCTGCTGCTTTCCTACAGCTGCCTGCTGCTGCCTTGGCCGGTACGCTATGTCAGCAGTGCGCTGCGCCAACTGGCCCCCACGCTGGAACCGGCGGCGCGCGTGCACGGCGCGTCACGCTTACAGGCGCTGCGCCTGATCGTCCTGCCGCTGGTCGCACCGAGTCTGCTGGCCGCGATGATGATGGTGTTTGCCGTAGCATCGCGCGAACTGGTGACCTCGCTGCTGCTGGCACCCGCCGGGACGCAAACCGTGGCGATTTTTATCTGGCGTCAGTTCGAGCAAGGTTCCGTGGGTCAAGGGATGGCGATGGCCACCGTGACACTGCTTGCCAGCCTCACCCTGATGCTGGGCGCCACAGCGCTAATGCAACGTCAGGGGAAATAACACACTGACGTTTCGCTTATTCCTAAATAAACAATCACTTACTTTCATTCAACTACACTCTCCTGAGCCATTGATGACTCAGGAGAGTAAATGAACAACCTGCCCCAGGAAAAAATTGGCCAGAACATGCTGGTCAAAATGGCGATGCTGGTGATTATTCTGGCGGGCATCCGTGCTGCGTCAGAAATTCTGGTGCCCTTCCTGCTCGCCAGCTTTCTGGCGATTGTGCTGAATCCACTGGTCACCCTGCTGATGCGTCGAGGCGTGCCACGTGGTCTGGCCATCACTGCGGTGATCAGCGTTATATTTATCGTCATCCTGTTGTTGGTTGGCGTGATGGCCAGTTCGGCCAGTGACTTCAGCGACACCTATCCGCAAATCCGCAGCATGCTGGAACAAAAGCTCGGCGTGGTGCAGCACTTTGCCGCTCGCTTTCATATCAATGTCTCCACGGAAGCCTTAGCCGCCCGGCTCGACCCGAATGTGATGATGGATATGGCCACCACGCTGCTGAAACAGTTTTCCGGTGCCATGACCAACGTGCTGCTGCTGATCCTCACCGTGGTATTTATGCTGTTTGAAGTGCGTCATCTGCCGTACAAAATGCGTAACGCGATGGTCAATCCGCAAATCCGCATCGCCGGACTCCATAAAGCGTTCAAAGGCGTGACCCACTATCTGGCGCTGAAAACCCTGGTCAGCGTCATCACCGGGCTCGCGGTATGGCTGGTGCTGGAATTGATCGGCGTGAAATTCGCGCTGTTCTGGGGCGTGGTGGCGTTTATCCTCAACTTCGTGCCCAATATCGGCCCCATCATCGCCGGCATCCCGCCGTTTATTCAGGCTCTGGTGTTAAATGGCGTCTACGATGCGCTGTTCGTGGTCGCGCTGTTCAGTGCGATTCATATGGTGTTTGGCAATATGCTGGAGCCAAAGCTGATGGGGCGCGGATTGGGGCTCTCGACGCTGGTGGTGTTTCTGTCGCTGATATTCTGGGGCTGGCTGTTGGGGCCGGTGGGCATGCTGCTGTCAGTACCACTGACCAGCGTCACTAAGATATTGATGGAGACCACGCCGGGTGGCAGCCGACTGGCGATTATGTTAGGCAATGGCCGACCGGGATCGCGTCCGCGTTAATAGCCAGGGGTTTGCACCGCTACAGCATGTGCACATCAGCGTCGCGGCGAGAGGCTTCGCGCAGGTTGATGTGCACATTAGTGTAACGGCGCGATACATCGCGCCAGATTGGCGTTTATTGCGTGAATACGCTGTTATCCGTAATCGCCTGCACATCGACTTTGTTCGGCAAAATCTTCAGCTCGCTAAACAGATTTGACACCTTCTGCACTTTCGCCACATCTTCTGCCGTTACACCCCGAACGCCGTGTGAAATGCGCGGCGTAATCTTCTGCGCATCTTCCGGCGAGAGGCGTGTTAACTGGGCATAGACTGCGTTGTACTGCTGCGGGTGCTCCAGTGCCCATTCGCGGGCTTTGGCTAAACGATGGGTGAAATCGACAATCGCCGCCCGCTTAGCGGGATCGTCCAGCGAACTCTGCGTGGCAGTGACAAACGACAGTGCCGTGGTTAACCCTTTGCCATCGCGCAGCAGGCGTGCACCGTGCTGTTCAGCAATCCCCAGATAGGGATCAAACGTGGCCCAGGCGGCAATCTGCCCGGAATTAAACGCGGCACTGGCATCGGTTGGCAAAACAAACCGCACCGGCACCGTATCGCGTTTGACCTGCGCTTCTTCCAGCGCTTCATACAACAGATGCTGCGAAATGCTGCCGCGCGCCGATGACACCACCACTTCTTTTCCGGCCAGATCTTTTACGCTGTGGATTGGCGAATCCGCCGGAACGATCAATCCGTTCGAACCGGCATCGCCGACGTTGGTGGCGATGATCTTCAACGGCACGCCGCCGGACGCCGCCATCAATACCGGCAAATCTCCGGCGTAGGAGGTATCGACCGCACCCGCACGCTGTGCTTCAAACAGCGGTGCCGCCCCCTGGAAATTCGCCCAGCGATATTGATAGGGCGCATCTTTCATGACATCGGCGGCCTCAATCAGCGAACGCAAATTGCGCGCCTGATCGCCCAGCACCAGAGTGACTTTGCTCAAATCAGGCGCCGCCTGACTACTAAACGCCGCGCACAGCAACAGCGTCGAAACTACCGTTTTCAGCCATTTCATAAGGGATTCTCAGAGTGCGTTGCGGTTGAGCTGGCGGATGTAGGCATCCCAGTGCAGCTGATATTTGTGGTTACGGATGCTGTTGTCGAAGGCTTGCGCCGCTTTCTCGGATACCTCATCAGGCAGGATGATCAAATCCGCACCGCCCGACTGAGCCGCTAGCTGCGCCTGGCAAGCACGCTCCAGGTAGTAAAGGTTATAGAACGCTTCTTCAATACTGCCGCCGCTGGTCAGCAGGCCGTGATTGCGCAGGATTAGCGCATTAAGATCGCCGAGATCGGCCACAATGCGTTGCTGCTCATCAAGATCCAGCGCAATGCCTTCATAATCGTGATAGCCAAGGCGATGGTGGAAGCGCGTGCTGTGCTGCGAAATCATCAGCAAACCGTTGCGCTGCGCAGAGACACCAATGCCCGCCGCCGTATGCGTATGCAGCACGGCATGCGCATCCGGACGTGCACGGTGAATTGCGCTGTGAATCACAAATCCCGCGTGGTTAATCCCCAGCCCCGTCGGGTCATCAATGATGTTTCCGTCGATATCAATTTTCACCAGCGTCTCCGCCGAGATTTCATCGAAGGTTTGACCGAAAGCGTTAATCAGAAAATGGGGCTGATCGCCCGGCACACGCAGAGAAAAGTGGGTGTAGATATGGTCGGTCCAGCGCAGCCTTGCCGCCAGGTGATAGGCCTGCGCCAGCTTCACACGCGCCTGCCATTCGCCTTCGCTAATGCGTTGGCGCAGGGAAGCCACATCCAGGGTTTCAGTGCTCATTTTCGCTCCTCATTTCAGGTCAATATGCTTTCCCATCATCGTGGCACAGCGCTTTTCCCGCTGGGAAATGCCAATAACGGCAAAACATTGTCAATTAACGCAAAGCGACGCCGATATTTGACCTGAGTCAGCCCAGAGCAAAATCAAAACGCTAATATGCACGGCCCCTGGAAGTGTTATGCTGCTGACGCCGCAGCTTAGCCCTCATCTGCTGCTTAAAATGACCGAGGAAAGTCAGGTGCCACCGCAAAGAAAAAATCGCGATTTTGGCTGGCTGTTAATTGTCTGTGCCGGGTTATTACCACTGGTACTGGGCATCCTTTGTACGGCCATTGAAGCGCGGCACACGGTGAGCCAGCAGCAGATCTCCACCGCTAACTCCTTACTCACTCAAGCCGAAAAAATGAGTGATAACGCCTGGGATATGATCACCCAGCTGCGTCAGTACCATTATCAGCCTTGTGCGAAAATCGAGGATCAACTGCAGCGCGCTGGCACCCTCAACGCCTATTTCCGTTCCGTCGGTCTGTTGAGTGGCGAGAACATCAGCTGCTCATCGGCCTTTGGCCTGGTGCATGGCACCCTGACCCAGATGATGATGCAACCGCCGCCGATTACCGGTAAAGCCTGGTGGAGCATCTCCATTCGTGGCACTTACGGCGTGCCCAATCGACCCGCCGTGGTATTTGTGCGTCAACTGCCTGATAGCACCGGCTTCTGGGCGGTGATTGATGGTCAGTATCTGATGGACTTTATGCACGCGATTGGCGAGTCGCGTGGCTATCAGATGAGCATGCGCTTTAGCGGCGGCGCACCGATAACCAGCGGCCCGGCCGATATCGAACCCGAGCTGTATCTGAAAAGTGAGCCTTATCAGGCCGAATCCAGCCGCTATCCGATTAGCGTTAATGTCACCGTGCCCGCCTCCGAGTTGCTGAAAGCCTGGCGTCAGGCGCTGTTTATCTTCCTGCCGATGGCCGCGATTTTTTCTATCCTGCTGATGGTATTGACCGCCAACTGGCTGCGCCGCCGCATTTCGTGGGCCGATGAAATCCGCCGCGCGATGCGTAGCCGTCAATTCTCGGTCCATTACCAGCCGGTTTACAGCACGGAAATCGAGCGCTGCAAAGGCGCGGAAGCCCTGTTGCGCTGGCAATTGCCGAATGGTGAGATGATCCGTCCGGATATCTTTATCAGCCACGCCGAATCTGAAGGGATCATTGTGCAGCTGACCCAACATTTGCTGGATTTGATGGCAGAGGATATTCAGGGCTGGCAGGTCGAGCCCGGTTTCCACATCGGCCTGAACGTGGCGGCAGAACATTTGCAGCATGCCGATTTCGTGCAGGATATTCAGCGTTTTGCCCGCCGCATTAAAGACAAGCAAATGGTGGTGACGCTCGAGTTGACCGAACGCAGTCTGATTGATGACGGCGAACTGGTGGCACGCAAACTGCGGCATCTGCAGTCACACGGCATGAAGGTGGCGATTGATGACTTCGGCACCGGCCACTGCTCACTCTCGTATCTGCTGACCTTCCCGCTGGATTACCTGAAAATCGATCGCGGCTTTATTAACGCCATTGAAGGTCTGGAGGTAGAAACGCCGGTGCTGGATGCCATCATAAATCTGTGCCACAAACTCAAGCTGGATGTGCTCGGTGAAGGTGTGGAGACCTCGTTGCAGTTCGACTACCTGAAGCAACGTGGCGTTGTCTACATTCAGGGCTACTATTACGCCCGTCCGATGGATAATGACCGGCTTCGCGCCTGGCTCAATGAGCAAGGGCGTCAGCCACTTCTCGTTGAGGAATCCCATGAGCCTGAATTGCGTCATTCTTGATGATTACCAAAACGTTGCCCTGTCGCTGGCCGATTGGGCATCGCTGCAACCAACCGTACACACCACCGCACTGACCCAGCATTTTGACAATGAAGATGAGCGGGTGCGCCATATCGAACACGCCGATATCCTCGTTGTTATGCGCGAGCGCACACCGCTCACGGCCGAACTGATTGGTCGCTTGCCTAACCTGAAACTGGTGGTCACCTCCGGCATGCGTAATGCCTCGATTGATCTGCACGCCTGTGCCGAGCGCTATATCGCCGTGTGCGGCACCGCCAGCAGCAGCGCTGCACCGATGGAGCTCACCTGGGGTTTGCTGATTGGGCTGGCACGCCACATCAGGTTAGAAAATCAGGCAATGCGCAATAACGGGCCGTGGCAGCAAACGCTGGGGCTCGGTTTGCAGGGCAAAACGTTGGGCTTAGTGGGGCTGGGTAAAATCGGTGGCGAGATGGCCAAAGTGGCGCAGGCCTTTGGGATGCGCGTTTGCGCATGGAGTCAAAATCTCACCGACTCACGCGCGACCGAATGTGGCGCAGAACGGATGCCTTCGCTGCACGCCTTGATGCAAGCGAGCGATTTTGTCTCGGTGCACCTGGTGCTCAGCGAGCGCTCGCGACACGTGATCGACCACGCTGCACTGGCGCAGATGAAGCCAGGCGCGCTGTTGATCAACACCTCACGCGCCGCACTTGTCGACCAGCAAGCGATGATTGCCGCGCTGCAATCCGGTCAATTGGCTGGGGCCGGAATCGATGTGTTCGAACAGGAACCGCTACCTGCTGACCACCCGTTGCGCCATCTGCCCAATGTGCTGGCCACGCCGCACCTTGGCTATGTCGCCGACAGCAATTACCGCACCTACTTCACGCAGGCAGTGGAAGATATTCAGGGATGGATAAGCGGCGCACCACTGCGATCGCTACTCTGAGCGACGGCGTTTTTCGGCGATACGCAGCGCCACTTCCAGTGTGTCATCCGCCAGCGTGACTGGCGGGCGCTGGCCATTCAGGCGCTGGTTAATACGTTCTAAGGTCGGCGTCAGCTGTCCCACCAACTGCTGATACTCATCAAGCTGGGTAATGGGTTGATTACGCGCGATACTGGTTTGCGTCAGGCGTTGCAGCTGCCGCAAACTCTCGGCCGCCTGGCTGGTGAGCAATCCCGCCTGCCGCCAGGTTTTCAGGCGTTTCAGCAGTTCATCAGGTTGTTGGGCCAGTAATGCCAATTGGGCATCGGCACGTTCACCGCAGTCAATCCAGCCAATCGGTGCCACAGGATCGGTAAACGTTCGCCGTGCATCAGGCGCATAATTGATAAGATTCTTTTCTACACTGTCAATTTGCGACAGCCAGGGATTCTCAAACAATCGGGCGTTTTTTCTCGACATGAACACTCCACCTGAGCCAGGCGGCAGAGTATTACCGAATGATGACAGGCTGGCAAGCAAAGCTTACCGCTTCGCTTAATGATAAGAATTTCTTATTTATTTGCGCAACAATCAGGTATAGCAATCAAGCCGCCACTTGTCAGAACAATGGATTAATCAATCAGCGATGCGCAGTTGATATCGCTGATAATCATCAAAATTTTCTCCGCGTTTTTTTCAGAAAAAAATAAATGACACCCTTTGCCACCCTTTTGATGCATTCCTGGCTGAAACGCACGCATTACGCGGCCTGACGCGCGATAACCAGGATTTTATAAGCTGCGTTTCCCCCCTCATTCCGCCAGAGTTTTAGCCAAAAAATAGCCAGTTGCTGGCTGAAACATGACAAATATCACACAAAATCGGTATACTCTGTCGCGGGACGTAATCATTTCGCCCCTAATTATTACCGTTGCTACGCCGGATAAAGTCCTCTTTCACGGCTATGCTTAAATCTTCTCAACGCCGTGGACTGGCCACAAAATGTAGTCTGCAGCGTTGAGGATTTTTCGAATTCCAATACAGGGTTACAACATGAAACTACGTAGGAAGCGTGTAAAACCTATCGGGCTGGATGACGTCACGATTATCGATGACGCCCGTTTACGTAAAGCCATTACCGCTGCGTCTCTGGGCAACGCGATGGAGTGGTTTGATTTCGGTGTTTATGGCTTTGTGGCGTATGCGCTGGGTAAGGTGTTCTTCCCGGATGCATCGCCTAGTGTGCAGATGATTGCTGCACTGGGTACCTTCTCGGTTCCCTTCCTGATTCGCCCACTGGGTGGACTATTCTTCGGTATGCTCGGCGACAAATACGGTCGTCAGAAAATCCTCTCAATCACCATTGTCATCATGTCGATCAGTACCTTCTGTATCGGCCTGATCCCCTCTTATGCCACCATCGGCATCTGGGCACCGATTCTGCTGCTGCTGGCGAAAATGGCGCAGGGCTTCTCAGTGGGCGGTGAATATACCGGTGCCTCGATCTTTGTCGCAGAATATTCGCCTGACCGTAAGCGTGGCTTTATGGGCAGCTGGCTCGACTTCGGCTCCATAGCCGGCTTCGTGCTGGGTGCGGGCGTCGTGGTGCTGATTTCCACCGTCATCGGTGAAGCGAAATTCCTTGAGTGGGGCTGGCGTCTGCCGTTCTTCCTCGCGCTACCGTTAGGGATCATCGGTCTGTATCTGCGTCACGCACTGGAAGAGACACCGGCGTTCCAGCAGCACGTTGATAAGCTGGAACAAGGCGATCGTGAAGGTCTGCGTGACGGCCCGAAAGTATCCTTCAAAGAGATCGCCACCAAGCACTGGAAAAGTCTGCTGGCCTGTATCGGTCTGGTGATTGCCACCAACGTGACCTACTACATGTTGCTGACCTACATGCCGAGCTACCTGTCGCATAACCTGCACTACTCGGAAGATCACGGCGTGCTGATCATTATCGCCATCATGATGGGTATGCTGTTTGTGCAGCCGGTGATGGGCATGCTGAGTGACCGCTTTGGCCGTCGCCCGTTTATCATCATCGGCAGTATCGCGCTGTTCGCCTTCTCGATTCCGGCCTTTATGTTGATTAACAGCGGCGTGCTGGGGCTGATTTTTGCGGGTCTGCTGCTGCTGGCGGTGATCCTTAACGCCTTTACCGGCGTGATGGCTTCGTCGCTGCCGGCGATGTTCCCAACGCACATTCGTTACAGTGCGCTGGCCAGTGCCTTCAATATCTCGGTACTGATTGCCGGTTTAACCCCGACCTTCGCCGCGTGGTTGGTTGAAACAACCAACAATCTGTATATGCCGGCTTATTATCTGATGGTGGTCGCGGTGATTGGTTTGATCACGGGTATCTATATGAAAGAGACCGCCAACAAGCCGCTGCGCGGTGCCACACCGGCGGCGTCGGATATTGAAGAAGCGCGTGAAATCCTGCAGGAGCATCACGACAACATTGAGCAGAAAATCGAAGATATTGATGAAGAGATCGCTAAGCTCGAGGCGAAACGTAAAAACCTGGTGCAGCAGCACCCGGACATCAACGAGTAATCTTCCCCACTCCCGCCGCCCGGCGGGAGTTTTCGTTTCCGCACACAATCCTTCATCCCCGCTGGCGAAAAGGGGTAAACTGTTGTCACTTTTTTCACCAGCAAAAGTTGTACGAACATGTCTGAATTCAATCTTCTCCAACGTCCAAGAAGACTGCGCAAAAGCGCATCAATGCGTGAAATGTTCCAGGAATCCCACCTTCGTCTGAGCGATCTGGCCCTGCCAATCTTCGTTGAAGAAGGCGTGGACGATTACGTGCCGATTAACGCCATGCCGGGTGTGATGCGTATTCCTGAGAAACGTCTCGCCTATGAGATTGAGCGTATCGCCAAAGCCGGTATTCGCTCAGTGATGACCTTCGGTATCTCGCATCACACGGATGCAACCGGCAGCGATGCATGGAATGAGAATGGCCTTGTGGCGCGTATGTCGCGTATCTGCAAAGACACCGTGCCAGAAATGATCGTGATGTCCGATACCTGCTTCTGTGAATACACCAGCCACGGCCACTGTGGCGTGCTGTGCGATCACGGCGTGGATAACGACCAGACATTAATTAACCTCGGCAAACAAGCCGTGGTCGCCGCGCAAGCCGGTGCGGATTTTATCGCCCCTTCAGCGGCAATGGATGGCCAGGTGAAAGCCATCCGTCAGGCACTGGATGCCGCAGGCTTCACCGATACGGCCATCATGTCTTACTCCACCAAGTTCGCCTCTTCATTCTACGGTCCGTTCCGGGAAGCAGCAGGAACGGCATTAAAAGGCGATCGTAAAACTTATCAGATGAATCCGATGAACCGCCGTGAAGCGATTCGCGAGTCCCTGATTGATGAAGCCGAAGGGGCTGATTCACTGATGGTAAAACCGGCTGGCGCCTACCTCGATATTCTGCGTGATATCCGCGAGCGCACTACTCTGCCGCTGGCTGCGTACCAGGTGAGTGGTGAATACGCGATGATCAAATTCGCCGCGCAGGCAGGTGCCATCGACGAACGTAATGTGGTTCTGGAAAGCCTTGGTGCGATTAAACGTGCCGGTGCTGACCTGATTTTCAGCTATTTTGCCCTTGATCTCGCCGAGCAAAAAGTGCTCTGATAATCGCTACGCTTGGCAATGGATATCGCTACCGTTGCCAGGCGGTTTATGCCTTTGTGGCAGTAAAACACCAGTGTTGTTGTACCCGAATAATTCAAAAGAAAGAGTAACGCGATGAAAGCACCTGCACTGCCTGCGGACGAGTCACGTCGTCTGGCCCAGTTACGTGCGCTCAACATTCTGCACACGCCTGCAGAAGAGCGTTTTGATCGTTTAACCCGCCTTGCTCGTCGTTTGTTCGGCGTGCCGGTTGCGCTGGTTAGCCTGCTGGAGGAGGACCACCAGTGGTTCAAATCTATCGCTGGCCAAAGCGCGGCGACCGCACCCCGTAATACGTCGTTCTGTGGCCACGCGGTCCTGCAAGACGATGTGATGGTGGTCGAAAACGCCCTTGAAGATGAGCGTTTCCACGATAATCCGTTAGTGAAAACCTCAGAGAATCCCGTGCGCTTTTACGCGGGTTGTCCGCTGCGTACGCCAGCGGGTGCCAAAGTGGGCACGCTCTGTATCGTCGACCACCATGCGCGCGAATTTAATGCGGATGACATGAATACGCTGCGCGATTTGGCCGCGATGGCCGAAGCAGAGTTGGTGGCGTTCCAGACAGCGACCTCGGATGAACTGACGCAAATCACCAACCGTCGCGGATTTATGACGCTGGGACAGCTCGCGCTGAATGAGTGCGAAGTCAGGCAACTCCCGGCCAGTCTGACCTTCCTCGACCTCGACCGTTTTAAAGCTATCAATGATACGCTCGGCCACCGCGAGGGGGATCGTGCATTGATGGATTTTGCGGATGCGATGAAAGTGAGTTTCCGCCACGCTGATATCTTTGCCCGCCTGGGCGGTGATGAGTTTGTGGTGCTGTTTAACGGCTTACAGCAGGCCGATGCCGAGGGCGTTTTGGCGCGCTTTGATCGTTTCCTGCAAAAGCAAACTCAGGATCTCGACCGCCGCTACGCACTGCACTTCTCATCAGGCATTGTGGAGTTTGATCCCGATCATCCGCTGTCGCTGGAACAGCTGCTGGAAGGCAGCGATGCGCGTATGTACGAAGCCAAAAACGGCAAAAAAAAGCAGGCACAGTAATGTCAGGGCGTGCATAAGCACGCCCATTTGCCACCGCATCTTACAATGGACGCGCCAGATCGCTAATCAGCGTCTGATTAAACTTCTGCGGCTCTTCCATCTGCGGCGCATGTCCCATACCTGGGAACTCAATTAAATGTGCCTCCGGAATCATCTTTGTCACCTGTTTGCCCAACACATTGTAATGACCTAACTGCGCTTTGACCGCAGCGGGAGCAATATCGCTGCCAATCGCGGTGGTATCGGCGGTTCCGATCATCAGCGTTGTCGGCACTTTCAGGTCTTTGAATTCGTAATAGACCGGCTGGGTGAAAATCATGTCGTAAATGAGCGCAGAGTTCCACGCCACCTTCTTGTGGCCTGGCCCGTTGTTGAGACCTGCCAGCATATCCACCCACTTGTCGTACTCCGGCTTCCACTGACCGCTGTAGTAAGTCGTCTGCTCATACTTTTTAATACCCGCCGCACTGAGCTTCAGTTCGCGCTGATACCACTGATCCACCGAGCGCCACGGTGCGCCTTTGGCTTTCCAATCCTCCAGTCCAATCGGGTTCACCAGCACCAGCTTCTGTGTCTGCTGTGGATACATCAGCGCATAGCGCGTCGCCAGCATGCCACCGGTTGAATGCCCGATAATCACTGCCTTAGCAACGCCAAGATGCGCTAACAGTTGATGGGTATTCAGCGCCAGTTGCTGGAAGCTGTATTGGTAATTGGCGGGTTTCGTCGAGCTGCAAAAGCCAATCTGGTCCGGCGCAATCACCCGATATCCCTGCTGGCTAAGCGCTTTGATGGTGTCTTCCCAGGTTGCACCACAAAAATTCTTACCGTGCAGTAATACCACCGTTTGACCATTAGCCTGCTGCGCGGGTTTGACATCCATGTACCCCATGCTCAGCGGTTGCTGCTGTGAGGAGAAATTAAAGTGTTCAAGTGGGTAGGGATACTGAAAACCTTCCAACTGCTCGCCATACACATTGGCCGCTAACGCGGAGGTGGTGGGTAGCGCAGCCATCGCCGTCAAAATCACGGCAAGTGACTGTTTTAGCGGGAAACGAAAAGCCATGCGCACTGCTCCTGAGCTATGAAAAAACCATCAGTCTGGCACGTTAATCGCCAGTGCGTATTGATGAGGTGTGCCAGCGCCACGTTTTCTCATACTGTTAAGCTCGGCAAAGCGATGGAAAATTTGAGTTAAAAATAACGGGCGTGATTACGCTAAATATTCAACATCGATTCAACAAAAGCGGCCTTAATTTCACTAAAAGCAAGACCAGCCTTGATGACAAATAATAAAACAGCCAATTCCTTATAAAACTTTACGTTAATCGGATGAATGGAAAGATTAATTATTTTACACTGTATCCAGTTAATGGAGGATCAAAAAGATGCCGCAAAAATACAACGAAGGGGTTATTGATTCGGTGACCAAATGGATTATGGACAATCTGGATCAGCGCTTAAGCATTGATGATATCGCAGTGAAATCGGGTTATTCTAAATGGTATTTGCAGAAATTATTTGCCCGCTATCATAATGAAACGCTGGCACGGTATATCCGTAAAAAGAAACTGGCATGCTGTGTCAGCGAGCTGAAATACAGCAACGCACCGATCATCAGTCTGGCCGTAAAATACCATTTTGAAAGCCAGCAATCGTTCACTCGCTCCTTTAAGCAAGTGATGGGTTGCACCCCACTCTACTGCCGTAAGCGTCAGCTGGGGAGCGAAGCCGAGCAGCAATTGAAAGAGAGCACTGATCCATGCGTGATTTGCCGTAAGCATGGATTTAACAGCAGTGAGAAAATGAAAGAAGTGAGAACGCCAGCGCTGCGCTCAGGTCAATTTCCCTCACGCATTGATTGTGTGATGCGTTAATAAGTCGCGTCACTATTTTTCTTTGCAGGATTTGCATAACAACGGATGGTTCGCCATCCGTTGTTAAGAATAGCCCTCATTGGCCACGCTGAAATATTCTTCTCATCAGATAGCCTGTCAAAATGATCCGGGAATAATTTTATCCGTCCTATTTTCAATGCATTCTTATCAATAGGTTGATTTACAAACCATTAATTCACACCCGACCACGAAATGTTTTCCGGTATTGTAACGGAGACGTATTCAAATTCTTTTTAAAATGTCGCCTTAACATTAATGGCGAAGAGAATCCGGCCTTTTCTGCGATCAGCTCAATCGGCTGGTCGGTTTTTTCCAAAAATCGCTGCGCCAATGCCAGACGCTGATTCACTAACCAATCACTGAAACAGCTGCCGGTGGTTTGGTTAAAACGGCGCGTAAAACTGCGACGACTCATCAACGCTCTCTCCGCCAACTGATCCAGCGTGAGGGCCTGCTGCAAATTTTCGGTGGCCCAACTGAGCGCCGACATAAATCGATCGTTGCCCGCCGAGTGATAGACCGGCTGCTCAATATATTGTGCCTGGCCGCCCTGCCGATGCGGCGGTACCACCAGCATGCGCGCCACACTGTTGGCCACATCCACTCCACACTGTTCACGCACCAGATGCAGGCAGCAATCGATACTCGCTGCAGTGCCCGCCGAGGTCACAATCTGCCCTTCGTCGATATACAACACGTCACGGTCAATCGTCACATCGGGGTAAAGCCGTTCAAAATCACTCATCCAACGCCAGTGTGTCGTGGCGCGCTGCTGATGCAGCAAGCCAGCGGCTCCGAGCACAAAGGCGCCAAGACACAAGCCAACAATCTGAGCCCCACGCTGGGCAGCCTGCTGTAACGCCTGCAACAACGCGGGCGGTGGCGCAACGGCAGGATCGCTCCAGCTGGGCACCACCACCATATCCGCTTCGGCCAGCATAGCCAGTTCATGCTCCGCGACAATCGAAAAACCGCTGTTGGTGCGAAGCGGACCGGCGTGGGTGGCACAGATCATTAATTGGTAGCAAGCTCGGCCATCTTCGCGTTCCGCCTTCTCAAACACCGCACAGGGAACGGAAAGATGAAACGGGATGATGTCGTCAAACACCACAATACCGACCTTAATGGGCGCATCCAGTTGCGCCATTTTTGGCGCAAAGTGAACGTTATTTGTCATGCGCAGTACTCCTTCACTTTCGGCACAATCGCCATACTGCTGTGCATCGGAAGTCACCCTGACTTCCCAATCAAAGAGATGATTAGTGATGAAAAACCTTTTTGCTTCAGGCACCTTAGCATTAGCGATGGCAATTTCAGGCAGCGCTATTGCCGAAGAACACAAAGCTGAAAATGCACCGACCATTCGTACCATGAGCGGTGCCACCGCCACCCCCCAGTTGACGGCCAATCAAACCGCGGTCATCGTGATTGATATTCAGAACGAATACTTCGCTGGCGGCAAAATGCCCATTCCAGACGGTATGAAAGCACTGCAAAACAGCAAGCGCCTGGTTGAGTTTGCACACAAGCATGGCATGCCGGTGTTCTTCGTCCGCCATGAAGGCGCGGCAGATGGCCCGCTGTTCGCCAAAGGCAGCCGCTTCGCTGAATTCCACAAGGATTTGCAGCCGGGCAAAAATGATCGTGTCATTACCAAAGCCACACCGAGTTCTTTCGTGGGAACCGATTTGAAACAACAACTCGACAGTCTGGGCATCAAGCAGTTAATTGTCACCGGTCTAATGACCCATATGTGCGTGTCGTCCACCGCACGTGATGCCGTACCGCTTGGCTACTCGGTCATTATCCCGGAAGATGCCACCGCCACGCGCGATCTGGCGACCTGGGATAACAAGGTAGTCGATCACAAGGTGCTGCAGCAGAGCGCATTGACAGGCGTTGCTGATGTGTTTGCCGAGATCAAAACCACCGACGCGGTATTAGCGCTGCCCGTGCATTAATCACTGCACTGCTTTACCCGGTAATAACTTTTCAGACATCACCTTGCGGCAGGACAGACTCTCCTGCCGCGCCTGCTGTTGCTGCTCCGCTGACAAATCCTGCCACACGCTTTGCAGATGTTCTGCCAGACCTGACTGGAAATGAATTTTCTGCAGCGCATAGTCCGAGTTGCTGCCTTCAATAATCTGTTGCATCGCCAGGGGTGAGTTGTCGCGCCCGTCATGGGTCAAGGTGCAGAACATGGCGATGTAATAGCCTTTATCTTCATCGCTATAGTGCGGCATCAGCCACCAGACAGCCGCGCTGATGACGATAAGCACGGGCAGAAGGAATTTAAGTTTGAACATGGAATCATGGGCCTGTTGGAAAAAACGCGGCGATCTTAACAGATTCATCGGTTAACAGCCCTTAAACACCCACGGCAACGGTACGGCAAGAGAACGCCGCCTGCGTATTCTCTTAAAGTAACGTTTTCAGAGTTTATTTATTGAGCAGTTCGGCGCTGTTTGTTAATTTTGAGCCACTTTTCGCGCCATTGCGCTTCATCGTGCCCGCTGTCACAGGGCCAGTTTTTCGCCCTAAAGCGGCAGAAGCTGGGATAGCGGCCGACAGGGTTACAGGAATGATCATGTCCAACCATAAACTTAAAATGCATTTGATTTCGCTGGCGTTGCTGGCGGAAAAAAAGCTGACCACACGCAAACGCCTTCCCGCCTATCACGCCGCAGCCGAACAGGATATTAACCTGCAGGGTCGTGCTAATCCGCCTGCGCCCATTCCGCGTCAGGTTTGGATGTACTGGGAAAGTGAAAAGCTCCCGGCTGAAGTCCAGATTTTTGTCGATAAGATTGCCCGTGAAAACCCTGGCTATGCGTTGACGGTAATCAACAATCTCAATCTGCATGACTATTTACCAGACCTGAAGTTTGTCCACGCGGGGATGCGGGCTTCGCACAAAAGCGATGTGATTCGCCTGGAGCTGCTGCATCGTTATGGCGGAATCTGGATGGATGCCACCATTATCCTCAATCGCAGCCTCGATGAGCTGTTAGCGGTGAATGCGGATGAGCGTTATGACCTGGTGGCTTTTTATCGCGAGGAATCCACCCGCGATCGCGCTTATCCGGTTATGGAATCCTGGTTTCTCGCCGCGCCGAAAAACAATGCCTTTATCGGCCGCTGGCTGCACTGCTTCCGTCCGATTGTGGAGTTAGGCTCTGAAGCCTTCTTCCAGCAATTATTGGCGCTGCCGAACTACGACACAATTCTGCAGGGCATCAAGACGCCGGATTATCTGGTGGTGTATATCGCTCAGCAGCAGGCGCTGCGGGAAGAGAATCACTACAACTTCTACTTACGCAAAGCGGAAGCCGGTGCGTTATTGTATCAAACGCTGAGCGGCTGGCGTCCGGTGAAGCTGAGCCGCATGCTGATGGTGGACGCTTTACCGGAGGTGTTGCCACCGGTGTATAAGCTCACCAGCTTTGACCGCAAATATATCGCGACGCATCTAAAGTACGGCGTGGTCAACAGCGATAGCCTGCTGGGGCAAGTATTGCTGCACGACCAGCCGAAAAACCTGACACCTGCAGTGACGCCGTTACGCAGAGCCAGGCATTAGCGCTGCAACCTCAGCATAAAGCTGAACCTCGTACACTGGCGTCGCCTTTGATGGCGACGTGATAACTCACAGCGCCTGCGCACACGCCCAGGCTGAACTCCACGCCCACTGGAAGTTGTATCCGCCGAGCCAGCCGGTGACATCCACCACTTCACCAATAAAGTACAAACCGGGCACATCGCGCGCTTCCATGGTTTTGGAGGAGAGTTGCGTGGTATCGACGCCGCCCATCGTCACTTCGGCAGTGCGATAACCTTCAGTGCCATTCGGCTGCACGCGCCACTGATGCAACGTGATGACCAACTCGGCCTGCTGCTTGCTGTTGAGCTGCTTCAGCGTCACATCCGGGATCTGCTTCAGCTCCTGCAACACTTCCACCAGACGCTTCGGCAGGATTTTCGCCAGGCTGTTTTTCAGGCTGAGATTCGGATGCGCCTCGCGCTGCACGTTGATGAATTCTTCCAGCGAGGTTTCCGGCGACAGGTTAATGGTGACAAACTCACCCGGCTGCCAGTAGCTGGAGATTTGCAATACCGCCGGACCCGACAAACCGCGATGGGTAAACAGCATCGCTTCTTTAAACAGCGTGCCATCCTGCGCGGTGATGGTGGTGGGCAATGACACACCCGATAAGGTATGCAGCTGCTCAAGCAGTGGCTTATGCAGCGTAAACGGCACCAGGGCTGCGCGCGTCGGGAACACTTTCAAACCAAACTGCTCGGCCACTTTGTACCCGAATGGTGTCGCGCCCAGACCCGGCATCGATAAGCCACCGCTGGCGATCACCAATTTCTCAGCCTGCACCTCGGAGCCATTCAGTTGCAGCCTGTAGCCGTTTTCATCGCGCGTCACGCTCAGCACTTCACTGCGCAAGCGCAACGTAACCTGCCCGTCTTCGCACTCTTTTAACAGCAAATCCACGATCTGCTGCGCCGAATCATCGCAGAACAACTGGCCGAGGGTTTTCTCGTGATACGCAATCTTGTGGCGATTCACCAGATCGATGAAGTCCCACTGGGTGTAACGCGCCAATGCCGACTTACTGAAATGCGGGTTGTGCGAGAGATAGGCGGCCGGTTCGGTGTACATATTGGTGAAGTTACAGCGGCCACCACCGGACATCAGGATTTTACGTCCCGCCTTTTTGCCGTTATCCAGCAACAGCACACGACGACCCAACTGCCCTGCCTGCGCCGCACAGAACATGCCGGCAGCGCCTGCACCTATTACGATAACGTCAAACTTGTCCACAGTGCTTAATCCACATAATTGAAAGGCGGTGATTGTAGAGATCTGCGGCATTTCGCGCCAGCGTCAAAAAAATGCCGTAAATGTGTCATATTGTAACTCACTTATTTTTCAGTCTTTTTACCTTGTCTGATGGGGTTTGTGGCAATTTTAAGACAAAAAAGGACTATATTTTCCTTTCACATCATGCGGGTTGTCGCCGATAATGCGCCGCGTTCATGTCCTCCAAAAAATGGCGTAACGTTTATGCTACATCTGTTCGCTGGTCTTGACCTCAGTACCGGCCTGTTTTTGGTTATCGCTCTGCTGTTTGTATTGTTCTATGAGGCAATCAACGGTTTCCACGACACTGCTAACGCAGTCGCTACCGTCATCTATACCCGCGCGATGCGGGCGCAATTGGCAGTTGTGATGGCGGGTGTTTTCAACTTCTTAGGCGTTTTGCTGGGCGGCTTGAGCGTGGCTTATGCCATCGTGCATATGCTGCCAACTGATTTACTGCTGAATGTGGGTTCCGCGCACGGCCTGGCCATGGTGTTCTCCATGCTGCTGGCGGCGATTATCTGGAACTTAGGTACCTGGTATCTGGGTTTGCCTGCGTCCAGTTCTCACACCCTGATTGGCGCCATTATCGGTATTGGTCTCACCAATGCGCTGATGACCGGCACCTCGGTGGTTGATGCCCTCAACCTGCCGAAAGTCATTAATATCTTCCTGTCACTGATCCTGTCGCCGATTGTCGGCCTGGTGATTGCGGGCTCGCTGATTTTCATCCTGCGTCGTTACTGGAGCGGAACCCCTAAACGTTCGCGCATCCACATGACACCGGCTGACCGTGAAAAGATCGATGGCAAGAAGAAGCCACCGTTCTGGACGCGTATTGCCTTGATCGTTTCGGCGATTGGCGTGAGCTACTCCCACGGTGCGAACGATGGTCAGAAAGGCATTGGCCTGATTATGTTAGTGCTAATCGGTGTTGCGCCTGCGGGTTTCGTGGTCAACATGAATGCCTCAGGTTATGACATCACCCGTACTCGCGATGCGGTGAATCATCTGGAACAGTATTATCAGCAGCACAGCGATTCACTCACCCATATCGTCCAGATGGCGCCGCCTGCGGTGCCAACGCCGGAAGAGTCTGTGGGCGGGCCGCATGAGTTCCATTGCGACAGCAGTCGTGCGCTGCAGGCTATCAATCGTGCACAAGTGTTGCTGACCAATCTGAACAGCTATGACCAACTGACGGTGGATCAGCGCAGCCAGATGCGTCGCCTGTTGATGTGCGTCTCGGACACGGCCGATAAAGCCGCGAAACTGCCAGAGACCACTCCGGACGATAAGCGCTTCCTCAATAAGCTGAAGGGCGATCTGCTGGGCACCGTGGAATACGCACCAATCTGGATCATCATGGCGGTGGCATTAGCGCTGGGCATCGGCACCATGATTGGCTGGCGTCGTGTGGCAACCACCATCGGTGAGAAAATCGGTAAGAAAGGCATGACCTACGCGCAGGGCATGTCAGCACAGGTGACCGCTGCGGTGTCGATTGGGGTTGCCAGTTATACCGGTATGCCGGTTTCCACCACGCATATCCTGTCATCGTCCGTTGCCGGTACCATGCTGGTGGATGGCGGTGGCTTGCAGAGCCGCACCATTAAAAATATCGCCATGGCGTGGGTGTTTACCCTGCCGGTGTGTATTGTGCTGTCAGGTTCGCTCTACTGGATCGCGCTGAAAATTATCTAAGCTGCTATCAGCAAACAAGAGGGCGACGGTTCAACACTGGTCGCCCTTTTTTATTGCCGCTGTTTAGTGCCAGATCGCCAGACCAATCAGGCTCACCACCACCAAAAAACAGAGCCCGCTGGTCAGGACAAACTGCCTGCGTACGCGCTCGCAGCGGCGAATAAATTCGTCGTCGTGATGATCGCGATAGCGTTTATCCCAGATATAACGCACCAGTCGCACCTGCTTGCTCGGCTGACCATGAGACGTGAAGAAACCCGCCCCATCCACATATTGATACAGCAGCGGATCGCAACCGCGCAGCACAGCCAATAGCGAGCGCAAAGAAGAGAAGTAGCGCGCCATATTCACCAGACAAACCACACACAGAGCCCAAAAAAGCGCGATAGTGCTGATCATGTTCCCCTCCCAGCTGGAGCCGTAATGACGTCGAAGGCAGCGGGGAAATGCTGTAGACGCCCCACGGGAAATTAACCAGCCACAGATGAATCGAATTGCATTGTTGTTATGCGAACCCGAGCGCGTCACCCAGACGGCAGTGGCACTCATTTTCAGTGTAGGAGATCTGTTCAATTTTTTTCCAGCGATGATTTTCGTTCACCGCGAGTGAAAATTGCGATAGCGCTTGATCTTCCTCACAAGCGAGCCGTGGATTGCAGCATTTGTTAACAACTCTGGCTATACTCAGGTCATAACAACAGAACGCCTGCAGGGCATAAATTGTGGTTGGTGGCGCTTCATCGCTGTTTCGCGCAAAGGATTTCGCTCGCCGAGCGGCGGGAATTCAGGTAGCCCCAGAATCTTGAGAAGGAGTTTTATCATGGCTTATAAACACATCCTGATTGCAGTAGACCTTTCCCCGGAAAGCCAGTTGCTGGTTGATAAAGCCGTTTCACTGGCCCGTCCTTATGATGCAAAAATCTCGCTGATCCACGTTGATGTGAATTACTCAGACCTCTACACCGGGCTGATTGACGTCAATCTGGGCGACATGCAGAAACGCATTTCTGAGGAGACGCACACCGCGCTGAAAGAGCTTTCTACCAACGCCGGTTATCCGATCAGTGAAACCCTGAGCGGCAGCGGCGATCTCGGCCAGGTGCTGGTGGATGCGATTAAGAAATACGATGTGGATTTGGTGGTCTGTGGTCACCACCAGGATTTCTGGAGCAAGCTGATGTCATCAGCGCGCCAGCTGATCAACACCGTGCATATCGATATGCTGATTGTGCCGCTGCGTGACGAAGAAGACGAATAAAAACAGGGCCAGTAATGGCCCTGTTTTTTTGGTAGCGGCGTAATACATGAAGTGAACCCCTTAACCTGGACAGTTATAACATCGCCTGTTGGTACTGAGTTCGGTATTGTACCGGACTCAGTCCACCTAACCCCGTCTTGATCCGTTCGTAGTTGTA
>NZ_JBBCKX010000009.1:0-165766 GCF_037153115.1 Pantoea sp. USMM079 | reverse complement strand
CTGGTGCTGCCGGAAAGAAGAGTGCGGCATTACCCAAGGGCGGTAAAAAAGAAGCCGCAACGTTATCCGCTGCGGCCTCCATTAAGATCTTAACTGACAAGCATTACGCCTGATGCGCCCTTTCTGTTTTAATCCGCCAGCAGATGCCCGTACATCGACATTAGCCTGCGGGTCACACCGTTGGTCCAGCCAAATCCATCCTGCAGTGGATATTCACCGCCGCCACCCGGACGGGCGCGATCGCCGCTGATGTCATACTTCTCCACCAGCTTGTGATGCAGCGAATAGAAGTTCTTCACCGTGGTCAGCCAGTTAACGGCAATCTCTGTCGCCAGCGTCTCTTCGCCGTAATGATTCAGACCCACTACCGCCATCCATTGTAATGGTGCCCAGCCGTTGGGTTTATCCCACTGTTCACCGCTCTCTACCATCGATGTCACCAGACCGCCCTGCGTCAGCAGCAACTGGCGCAGCGCCACCGCCTGCAGATGCGCTTGCTCCGGCGTGGCCAGGCCGAGGAACAGCGGCACCACAGCCGCTGCCGTGAAGGCACCAAAGCGTTCGTCGCGCCAGTTATAATCACGGTACACGCCTGCGGTGTCATCCCACAGATAACGATGAATCGCCTGCTTACGCGTGTCGGCTTTCTTCTGCCACGCCAGCGCCGTCAGCTCTTCGCCTTTAGCATGCGACAGGGTGGAGATCATCAGCTCCAGCTTGTAGAGAAACGCATTCAGGTCCACAGGGATAAACTGTGTAGTGCGAATGCTGGCCAGACGTTGCGGATCGCGCAACCAGCGCGAGGAGTAATCCCAGCCCGATGCGGCACCGGCACGCAAATCGCGGTACACCTCATTAGCCGGTCGGCTCGATTTGCTGGCAGTTTCCACGTCTTCCATCCACGACTCATCGCGCGGGGTGTCGCGGTCATCCCAGTAGCGGTTGAGCAGCGAGCCATCGGGCATGCGCACCACGTGGCGATACGCCTGATGTGGCATCAGCTCGCCCGCGCCATCCATCCAGAACTGATACTCTTTCATCAGCTGGTCGAGATAACGTTTGGCACCGCGAATCCCATCCTCTTCAAACAGCTCCACCATCAGGGCAAACACCGGCGGCTGTGAGCGGCTGAGATAATAGGTGCGATTGCCATTGGGCACGTGACCGTAGTTATCGATCAGCCATGCGAAGTTGTCTGCCATATCGCGCAGCAGATCGTCACGCCCGGCATCTGCGAGGCCAAGCATGCTGAAATAGGAGTCCCAATAATAGGTCTCACCAAAACGCCCACCCGGCACCACATAAGGTTTTGGCAGCGGCAGCAGCGATGAGTGCGGTAAATGCTGTTGCGGCATTTTGGTTAACACCGGCCACAACTCGTCAATATGTTCCGTTAGCGATTTATCAGGATTGGAAACATAAAAGCTTTCATTCACCTGGGGTAAATAAAAATGGTCGTGCACGAATTTTTCGAGATCGAATTCGGCCGAGCGACGAGTGCGACGATAGCGGATTAATATATCCAGCGGATCATATTTTGGCGCGCAGTCCGGAAATGTTTTTCCATCCGGAAATATGCGCGACATCTGCACGTGCTCGAACAGTTCAAGGTAGCGATCGGCAGGGGTGAGCGCATCTGGCGCGGGCAGACCCTGGATCAGCTCCGGTTCCGGCTCAGAATCCTCCATGCCTTCGCGGATAAATTCGTGAGGATCGTATTGATACCCCAGATCAGCATGGGCTTCGTGTTCCCCGAAAGCTTGACGTTGCTGGTGGTTAGTATTAATAGCGGCCTCCTGAAATTGCCTGGTTGCTCAAAGCACAAATTATAGAGCTTTGAATAGCTGAGACAACAATGCGAAATATCTATGAACGTAATAAATCTTGTCGATTGATCCGGCTTTTTAGTGAATTTACAGCGATTACAACAAGCTATATTTCAGGAAGTGAAAGCAGTGTTTTAAATACTGGTTCAAATCAGCGCACAGAATTATCTGTAAATAAGAAAATCGCCATTATTTGGCTTAAATACCGCGTTTGGCTTTGATCATTTGATGGCATACGAGACGGGAATCAGGCCAGCTCGGGCTGGCCTGAACAGGCATTATTTTGCCAGTGTGGCTTTAATCACCTCGGCATAAGGCGTGGTCGGGCGACCAATCAGTTTGCTCAGCGCTCGGCTGTCATCAAACAGCCCGCCTTGTGCGGCACCGGCATCGGAGTCCGCCAGCAGTTCTGCCAACGCATCCGGCAAACCGGCGCCTTTCAATGCTGCCTCAAACTCAGCAGGGGGCAGATTGATGTAATCCACTTGCTCGCCAGACTGTTTAGCAATCTCGGCGCTGAACTCGGCCAGCGTATAGCTCTCATCACCAGCGAGCTCATACACTTTACCTGCCTGATCGTCACGGCTGATCACTTCAGCGGCGGCGGCGGCATAGTCCACGCGAGCGGCCGATGAGATGCGGCCTTCACCCACCGCGCCAATAAAGGCGTGATGCGCCAGCGCTGGGGCAATACTGGCGGCATAGTTTTCGGTGTACCAGCCATTACGCAGCAGGGCATAGGGCACGCCTGAGGCCTTAAGCATCGCTTCTGTGGCGCGATGCTCTACGCCCAGACCCAGCGTGGTGGTGTCCGCATGCAACAGGCTGGTGTAAGCGATAAACTTCACGCCCGCCGCTTTTGCCGCATCAATCACCGCCTGGTGCTGCGCTTCACGCTGACCCACTTCGCTGGAAGAGATCAGCAGCAGTTTGTCGACGCCGCTGAATGCGCTTTTCAGCGTGTCTGGCTTGCTGTAATCCGCCGTGCGCAACGTCACGCCCAGCGCTTTCAAATCGTCTGCTTTCTCAGGTGAACGCACTGCCGCAATCACCTCGCTGGCAGGGACTTTCTTCAGTAACTCGTTAATCACCAAACGGCCCAGTTGGCCTGTGGCACCGGTAATCGCAATCATGATGTTCTCCTTCAGTTTGAGCTGGAATGAAATCAGCCTAAGGGATAAACTAACTTTTAGTAAGTACTTACAGATTTGTTAGTTTGGAAGAGGCAGCATAAATGTCTGAAAAATTGAGTAATAAATTTATCCGCGGCGAGCTGCTTAACGTCAATTGCCCTTCACGCGACGTGCTCAAGCGCATCACCAGCCGCTGGAGCGTATTGGTATTATTAGCGCTGCGCGAAGAAACGCTGCGTTTTAGCGAACTGCGCCGCAAGATTGGTGGCGTCAGTGAACGCATGCTGGCGCAAACGCTGCGCTATATGGAAGAAGATGGGTTTATCGAACGCATCGCCTATGAAGTGGTGCCACCGCATGTGGAGTATCGACTGACGCCGCTCGGGCGTGAAGTTGAAGGGCATGTGATTGGCCTGGCCGACTGGCTGGAAAGCAATGTGCACCGCATTGTGAAGGATGCGCAATCCGCCTGAATCGCGAGGTCGGCGCGCGGCGCTGACCTGACCTTTTTTCACTTCGATCATCATCACATTTTTTCCTGATCTTCCCCTTAATCTCTCGATCCTTCTCACAATTTATGACCAAAAAACAGCGGTTACCCGTAACCCCGCTGGCGCGCTCTCCAGCCTGTATCTACGTTGTATACAATCCGCATCCAACTTGAATTTGATGCGTTACGGGGCCAAAAACACCACGGCCAAAAGGTTAATGCTGTCGTCATGAGGTACGTCATGCCACAGGGACAATCTAAATCGATAACGCTGGATAAGGCGATCAGTGCACGCAGAACGAACGTGCGCTGGCTGGTGGTCGCCGTGCTGTTTTTTGTCACGCTGATTAACTATGCCGACCGCGCCTCGATCTCGCTGGCGGGGCCGGGGATGGCAAAAGATCTCGGACTCAACGCCGTAGACATGGGCGTGATCTTTTCGGCATTCGGCTGGGCCTATGTGCTGTTCCAATTGCCGGGTGGTTGGTTGCTGGATCGCTACGGCTCGAAACTGATCTACAGCCTGAGTATCTTTTTCTGGTCGCTGTTCACCCTGATGACCGGCCTCGCGGGCTTTGTCACTGGCGCGGCGGCGGTCGTGGTGGTGTTTTGTCTGCGATTTTTAGTCGGTGCGGCGGAATCACCGTCATTTCCGGCGAACAGTCGCCTGGTGGCGGCCTGGTTCCCGGCTTCTGAGCGCGGCACGGCGGCGGCGATCTTTGCCTCCGCGCAATACGGTGCCACCGTATTTTTTGCCCCACTGATGGGCTGGCTGGCACATACCTACGGCTGGCACTCGGTGTTTACCGTGCTGGGTCTGATCGGCATCGCCTTCCTGCCGCTATTCCGCAAACTGGTGCACGACCCCTTGTCCCATCCGATGACGAACCAGGCTGAGTTGGATCATATGCAGCAGGGTGGGGCGCTGGTGAATATGGATGGCGATAAGCACAAACCGCGCCTCAGCTGGCTGAAACAACTACTCAGTAGCCGCATGATGCTGGGCATCTACCTTGCGCAATATTGCTTAAACGCGATTGGCTTCTTCTTCATCACCTGGTTTCCGGTTTACCTGGTGCAGGAAAAGCACATGACCATCATGAAAGCGGGGTTTGTCGCTGCCATTCCGGCAGTATGCGGATTCCTTGGCGGCATTATGGGCGGCTTCCTGTCAGATGTGCTGATTCGTCGCGGGATGTCGCTGTCACTGGCGCGCAAACTGCCGATTGTCTGCGGCATGCTGCTGTGTTGCGTGATGGTAATGTGTAATTACACCGACTCAGAAACTTCCGTTATCGCGATTATGGCGGCCTCTTTCCTCGGCAAAGGCATAGGCGGCATGGGCTGGACGGTCAACGCTGACACCGCGCCAAAAGAGATCGCAGGTTTATCCGGCAGCGTGCTTAACACCTTCAGCAATGCGTCGAGCATCACCACGCCGATCATCATCGGCTTCATCCTGCAACTCACCGGATCTTTCAACGGCGTGTTGTGGTTCGTGATCGCACATGCGGTGGCAGTGATCCTTTTCTATCTGTTCATGGTCGGCAAGATCAAACGTTTTGAACTGCGGGATGTTGGGGAGGAAGCGTAATGGAGAGTCCTGGCTACAAGCCTTCGTTCAGCGAAATAGCGTATCGGCGTATCAAAGAGATGATTTTGTCACTGACGCTGGCTCCGGGTAGCTCATTGACAGAGATGGGATTGATTGACCAGTTGGGCATGAGTCGCACGCCGATACGTGAAGCGCTGTATCGCCTGCAGCAGGAACGCTTTGTGGAGTTGACGCCACGCAAAGGCTGGTTCGTCAGCGAAATCAAATTGCAGGATATTCAACAGCTGTTTGTCATTCGTGAGGCACTGGAAGGGATTGCC
The DNA here is from genome assembly GCF_037153115.1 of Pantoea sp. USMM079. Taxonomy (NCBI): domain Bacteria; kingdom Pseudomonadati; phylum Pseudomonadota; class Gammaproteobacteria; order Enterobacterales; family Erwiniaceae; genus Pantoea; species Pantoea sp. USMM079. The sequence continues at coordinate 160,442 of NZ_JBBCKX010000009.1, read as the reverse complement.
ACGCGGCAGGCGACGCAGCGAACGCCTGATCATGAGCTGGCGGTGATGGCGGATAAGCTGGCCGCGCTGGAGCAAGGTCTGCGTGACGATGAACTGAATGCCACCGATGCCGGTGATGAGATTCATACGCTGATCTTTGCGCACGCCGACAATCCTTATATCAGCAGCATCATGACGCTTTATCTGGATCGTCTTCAGCTGTTTCACGTTATCGCGATGAATCTGCCAGGCCGTAAATGGCAATCCTGGCTCGAGCATTGTCAGATTTTAGCGGCCATGCAGTCGCGCGATGCCGATGCGGCCGAACAGGCGATGCGACTACACATCCGCAGTAGCCTGCAAAGTATTCTGGAAGGGCTGATGCAGCAGCCCGGCTTCCCCTCTCCCGGCGTGCGACTCACGCCCTCTCTTTGACAGGAGTTACGATGCGCAAGGCGATTATTTTTGGCGTTGACGGCCTGACCATGCCGCTGCTGCAACGCTATGTGGCACAGGGCGCGCTGCCCCACATTGCCCGCATGTTACAGCAGGGTTCTGCAGCGGAGTTGCTGCCCTTTATCTCGGCATGGGGCGATGTGAACTGGGTGACCTTTCTGACCGGGCAGAGTCCCGGCACCAGCTGGATTGGCCAGGGATTGCCGCCCGACAATCAGCAAAGCCACAACTTGCTGGCAACCCTGCAAGAGGCTGGACAGCGTGCGGCACTGGTGCATTTTCCGGAAAGCGTCAAAGCCGATGGCGACCACTTCAGCTTTGCGCCCTATTGGGGACGTGCGCAGGCGTGGCCGGGCGAGATATTCCGTCCGATGGGGCACACCACGCGTCTCGCCGAGCGTTTAGGCCAGGGCGGTGCAAAGCAACAAACGCTGGGCTGGCCACCGAAAAGTGCGCTGGCGTATCACAATAAAGGCGCGTGGCAGGCGCTTGAGGTGAGCGAAGAGGGTTATGTCCTGTGGTTACGCGGCGGGCAGGGTGATGAGCTGGCGTTAACGCTGCAGGTTGAGCAGGGACAGCCCTCCCTGCTGCTCGGTGAAAAGCGGGTTGTCCTGCCGATCGGAGAGTGGTCTGCCTGGCTGTCGCTTGCCGCTTATGACATTCCTGGCAGCGTGCGTTTTTACTGCGGTGAATGCGACACGCAGGGCAATATCGAAATTTTGCAAAGCCAGGTAACGCGTGCCAATGCCCTGAGCAGTGATGCGCGTTATTTACAGCAGCAAACACCTTTCTTCAGCAAATGGGTGGCAAAAGCGGCGCCACATACCCCTTATCTGGCGGCAACCTGGCAGGAGGGAGATGAGCAGTCACAGTGGCTGGTGGATAGCGCGCTGGAATTAACGCAACGGCAGGGGTTTGCATTGTGGGCCACGGTGCACCGACTGGTGGACGAGTCACACCACAACTGCCTTGGGCAGACCGATCCGGATTCCCCGTTCTTTGATGCACAGCAGGCAGAGCAATACGACGCGGTGATGCGTCGCAGTTACCAAATCCTTGATCACAGCATTGGCCGCTTACTGGATGAAACGGACGAGGAAACGCTGGTGATGCTCGCCTCCGATCACGGGGCTGTGCCCAACAGTTATATGTGCGACATCTATCGTTATCTGCAAAAGCAGGCGCTGGCCGTGCTGGACGCGCAAGGTTTGCCGGATATGGCCCGTTCGCCGCTCTATCTCAAAGCAGAGCGCGGTGGTTTGGAAATCTTCGTGAATCATGACGTCGTTGCACCAGCGCAGGTTGACGATCTCTGTGCGCGAACCCTGCAGGCATTGAGCGGCTGGCAGGTGCAGGAGGGCGATGGCGTGCGTAACGCGGTGAGTATCGCGCTGCGACGTGACGATGCAGTGGCTCTGGGATTCTGGGGCGACTGCGCAGGCGACATTGTCTTTGCCTACAACACCGGTTTCGTCTGGGGCGTTAGCCAGATGGGTGAAGATATTTGTGCTGTAGAGGAGCCAGGCGCAAATCATGGCCCGCAGAAACCCACCGCAGAAACCGCGCTTGGCTCCAACTATGGCGTGATGCTGGCATGGGGCAAAGGCATTCGACAAGGTTACTACCATCCGCGCCAGCAGCGAGGGCCTTACCGCATGACCGATCCGGCGGCAACGCTGGCGCACTGGCTTGGCCTTGACACACGCGATCTCGATGGACGCATCATGAGTGAAATTTTTGACACCCCGCAGGAGCCACAATCATGAAAATCACCGCGGTTAACACGCACCTGCTAAGTGCCAAACTTAGCCAACCGTTCGCCTATTCACGTGCCCGTTATGATACCCGCACCGCGATGCTGGTGGAGATCGTGACCGATCAGGGGCTGGTTGGCTGGGGAGAGTGCTACGGTCCGGCGCGCATCACCAAAGCGGTGGTGGAGGAGCTCGGGCAGATGTTGATTGGCGAAGATGCATTGCGCAGCGAGTTTCTCTGGCAGGAACTTTACGCCAGACTGCGCGACCACGGCCAAAAAGGCGTGGTGATTCAGGGATTGAGCGGCATTGATATCGCGCTGTGGGATCTGCGCGGCAAATATTTTGGCGTCCCGACTTATCAACTGCTAGGTGGCGCCACGCGAACCGAAGTGCAGGCTTACGCCACCGGATTGTATCGGCGTGACAGTGGGGATCCGCTGCACTATTTGTGCGAAGAAGCGGCGGGTTACATAGAGCAGGGATTCCAGGCAATGAAGCTCAAAGTGGGATTTGGCGTGAGTGAGGATGCCGCCGTGACGCGGGCCATTCGCGACACCATTGGCGAAGATGCGGCGCTAATGATCGATGCTAATCATGCCTATGATGCGATAGCCGCCATTCGGCTTGGCCGGGAAGTGGAAGAGCTGGATATTGGCTGGTTTGAAGAGCCAGTGCCGCCGGAAGATTTAGCCGGCTACCGTGCAGTGAAAGCCGCGATTGATATCCCGGTAGCCGGTGGCGAGTGCGAATTCACCCGCTATGGTTTCCGCGAAGTGCTGACACAGCAGGCGATGGATATTATCCAACCCGATATTTGTGCGGCCGGTGGTTTATCAGAGTGCAAGAAGATTGCTGATATGGCGCAGGCGTTTGGTGTGCGCGTCAATCCGCATGTCTGGGGCAGCGGCATTGGTATTGCAGCTTCGTTACAATGGATGGCGACAGTGCCCACGCATACGCCCACGTCGTTACAGCCGGTTCAGCCGCTGCTTGAATTCGATCAAACCGAGCATCCGATTCGACAGGCCATCATTGCTGAGCCCATTGTGCAGCAAAAAGGGTGGGTGCAAATCCCGAACGGGCCGGGATTAGGCATTGAAATCAATCGCGATGCATTGCGACATTTCGCACTGTAGCCGTGAGAAGAGGGCGGCCCCAGGGCCGTCCTCGTTGCGCGTCCCGCCGCCGGGTGCTGGCATTATCCGTGCAGGTATTTCTCAAACCACCCCAACGTCCTGCTCCACGCCAGCCCTGCTGCCGCTTTGTCATAACGCGGGGTCGAGTCGTTGTGGAAGCCATGATTCACGCCGGGATAGATATAGGCTTCATAGGTTTTATGGTTAGCTTTCAGCGCCTCTTCATACGCTGGCCAGCCTTCGTTGATGCCTTTGTCTAGCGCGGCATAGTGCAGCAGCAGCGGGGCGTTGATGCGCGGCACGTCTTCCGCTTTGGGCTGGCGACCATAAAACGGCACTGCACAAGCCAGTTCCGGGAAGGCCACTGCAGCAGCATTCGCCACGCCGCCGCCGTAACAGAAGCCAGTGATCCCCACCTTGCCAGTGCCTTCTTCGTGGTGCATCAGGAAATCGACGGCAGCAAAAAAGTCGTTCATCAACTTAGTGGGATCGACTTTGGCCTGCATCGCACGACCCTCTTCATCATTGCCGGGATAACCGCCCATTGAGCTCAGGCCATCCGGTGCCAGCGCGATATATCCGGCTTTGGCCACGCGACGTGCCACATCTTCAATGTACGGATTCAGTCCGCGATTCTCATGCACCACCACCACCGCGCCCACTTTGCCGGTTGCCTTGGCTGGACGCACCAGATAGCCGCGCACCTCGCCATGGCCTTGCGGAGAGGGATAGTGGATGTATTCGGGTTTGATCTCAGGGTCGGTGAATTCAACTTGCTGCGCCAGTGCATAGTTGGGGCTCATGGCGGTAAGCAGGGTGGCACCGGTCATGCCGGCGATGGTGAATTTGGCGGCCAGGGTGATGAACTCACGTTTACTGATCCTGCCGTGCGCGTAATAGTCATATAACTCAAGCAGTTCCTGGGGAAAATCCTGTGCGGTAAGACGGGTCATAACCTCTCCTTCGCTGATTAACCGATGGCTTTGCTGCTCTAAAAAAGCACAGCGGGTTAATGCTTGCAAACGCTATGCCGCAAAGCGTTAAGAGTGAAGAGAGCGCGATGCGCTGAGTGCAGGTCTGGAAAAATATATCGTTTGGTATTAAAAACAGGCCATTTTAATTAACAATCGGGATAACACCATATTGTCTGGAATTATTGACACGCCATTTGGCGAGAAAGCTAATTAACCTTTCTGTTGTCTGCATTTAATAATAATCAAATGAAGTGCTTACCTATTAACGCTGAAGTTCTGCCTTATGGGTCAATAACAATATCGTCACAATAAATGATGGTTGTTAACCTTGTGGCTGTCATATCAATCAATTAGTCTCTGGTTGAGACAATGATCGCCATCAAAAAACACTGTTATAGTTTTACAGACTTCCTCTGTTTATTTTCGTTCTGGCGCCTTCCCTTTACATTAGTGCGACCTTTCATTCGATAAGACGAAATAACTCCCCGCACGCTGTTGTTCATTATAAGTAAAAATTCCAGTGCACTTTGTGGCAATGAGGTAAGCAATGTTTGGATTAGATGCCTTTCACCTGGCAAGGATACAGTTCGCCTTTACTGTCTCCTTCCATATTATTTTTCCAGCCATCACCATCGGCCTCGCCAGTTTCCTGGCGGTGCTCGAAGGGATGTGGCTGAAAACCCGCAACGAGACCTATCGCGATCTCTATCATTTTTGGTCCAAAGCCTTTGCCGTTAACTTCGGTATGGGTGTGGTCTCCGGGCTGGTAATGGCCTATCAGTTCGGCACTAACTGGAGTGGTTTCTCGCAGTTTGCCGGCAGTATCACCGGGCCACTGCTCACCTATGAAGTGTTAACCGCCTTCTTCCTGGAAGCGGGTTTCCTCGGTGTGATGCTGTTTGGCTGGAATCGCGTCGGTCCTGGTCTGCACTTCTTCGCCACCTGCATGGTGGCGTTAGGCACCATCTTCTCGACCTTCTGGATTCTGGCCAGTAACAGCTGGATGCACACCCCACAGGGTTACATCATCGAAAACGGCGTTGTGGTGCCGGAGGACTGGCTCAAGATCATTTTTAACCCGTCATTCCCGTTCAGATTGCTACATATGTCCACCGCGGCTTTCCTCGCCAGTGCCTTCTTTGTCGGCGCTTCTGCGGCCTGGCATCTGCTGCGAGGCAATGACAACCCAGCCGTGCGCAAGATGTTTTCGATGGCGCTGTGGATGGCACTGATCGTCTCACCGATTCAGGCGTTTCTCGGCGATGCGCATGGCCTGAACACGCTGGAATATCAGCCAGCCAAAATCGCGGCGATAGAAGGGCACTGGGAAAACAAGCCGGGTGAAGCCACGCCACTGATTCTGTTCGGTGTGCCGGATATGGAGCAGGAGCGCACCAAATATGCGCTGGAGATTCCCTATCTCGGTAGCCTGATTCTGACGCACAGCCTCGAGAAGCAGATCCCGGCACTGAAAACCTTCCCGAAAGAGGATCGCCCAAACTCCACCGTGATTTTCTGGTCGTTCCGCGTGATGGTAGCGCTCGGTTTGTTGATGATCGGTATGGGAGTGATCAGCCTGTGGCTGCGGGTGAAGAAGCGCCTGTATCAGTCGCGGCCGTTTTTGTGGTTCTGTTTGCTGATGGGGCCATCGGGACTGATCGCCATTCTGGCGGGATGGATCACCACCGAAATGGGTCGCCAGCCGTGGGTAGTATATGGCGTGCAGCGCACCATTGATGCGGTCTCCGCCCATGGCAATCTGCATATGAGCATCAGCCTGATGGCGTTCATCGTGGTCTACTGCTCGGTGTTTGGTGTCGGCTATCACTACATGATGCGCCTGATTAAACAAGGTCCAGTGACCGGTGAAGGTAGAGAAGTGGCGCACGGTGGCCCGGGCGAGCAACACACTCCGGCTCGTCCGCTATCTGCGGCCAATACCCATAAACGTGGGGAGCAATAATTATGATCGACTTTTCTATCATTTGGTTCGCCATCATCGTGTTTGGTACCCTGATGTATATCGTGATGGATGGCTTCGATTTGGGTATTGGACTGTTGCTGCCGTTCAACAAAGATCCGATCGAGCGCGACATGATGGTCAACACTGTGGCGCCAGTGTGGGATGGTAATGAAACCTGGCTAGTGCTAGGGGGCGCAGCGCTGTATGGCGCATTCCCGCTGGCCTATTCGGTGCTGCTGGATGCGCTATCGATCCCATTAACCGCGATGCTCATCGGTTTGATTTTTCGCGGCGTGGCGTTTGAGTTCCGCTTTAAAGCTACCGAAGAGCATCGTCCGTTTTGGGATAAATCGTTCATCGCCGGATCGCTGCTGGCGACCTTTAGTCAGGGCGTGGCCGTGGGCGCCATTCTTAATGGCTTCCCGGTATCAGGCCGTGAATATGTCGGTTCAGCAATGAGTTGGCTGGCGCCGTTCCCGCTGTTCTGCGGTGTTGGCTTAGTGATTGCTTATGCACTGCTGGGCTGCACCTGGCTGATTATGAAAACTGAGCACGACCTGCACCGCAAAATGTCAGCGCTGGCCACACCGCTCACCCTGACGTTGCTGTTGGTGGTTGGCATTATCAGTGTCTGGACGCCGCTCACCCACGCGGATATCGCGCAACGCTGGTTCTCACGTCCCAACCTGTTCTGGTTCCTGCCGGTTCCGCTACTGGTGGTGCTGTGCTCGTGGGGGGTTGTGCGCGCCATCAAGCGTGAGGCGCATTACTCACCGTTTCTTTTGACGCTGGCGCTGATTTTCCTCGGTTTCTCCGGTCTGGGTATCAGTATCTGGCCAAACATCGTACCGCCGTCGATCACTATCTGGCAGGCCGCATCTCCGGCCAGTAGCCAGGCGTTTATGTTGGTGGGCGCTTTACTGATTATTCCGGTGATTCTGGGTTACACCTTCTGGAGTTACTACGTGTTCCGCGGAAAAATCAAAGCCGATGAGGGGTACCATTGATATGCCAATCCAGGTCAGCAAGATGAAAGACAGGGTAACGCCGTCGCCATGGTGGAAGCGGGTGATGTGGCTGGTCATTATTTATGGCGCAAGCGTGCTGGCACTGGGTGTGGTGGCATCACTGTTTCGTATGATGATGAACGCGGCAGGCATGCATACGCACTGAGTCTTCACAGAGACCGGTTTCGCAACAGTGTGCGCCCCGTTACAAAAATTGCGTGAAGGTCGCTGGTAATAGCGACCTTATTCACATTATCGCAGTGCAAAAATTGACCCTAAAACGTTAGTAACCTAAGCAATTAATGCTGTTCCCGCCTCGCTGCCTTTACTCTTCCTTACGTAAGTAATACGTTTTTGTTATATTTATGTGACTAATCGCGCAAATTCATTACCTTCACACTTATCACTCGATTGAAAAAATCATGCTCAGCCTGAATCTTAAAAAACAGTACATCAACGATCTGGTGGACTGGATAGAGGCGAATCTGACCGATGAGCTCAATATCGATCTGATTACCCTGAAATCTGGTTACTCCAAGTGGCACATGCAGCGCATGTTCAAAGAGATGACCGGCCAAACGCTGGCCTCGTATACGCGCAAGCGTCGCCTGACCATGTCAGCGATGGCGCTGCGTTTGACCAGCATGCCGCTCATTGATATTGCCGTGCGCTTTGGCTTCGATAACCAGCAGAATTTCACGAGGGTATTCAAAAGCCACTTCTCCATGACGCCCGGCGCCTATCGTCGCATCCCGGACATGCTGATGAAGGATTTCCACAGTCGTATTTCCACGCAGCGTTCGTGGGTCAACGCGCGTCTGGCCGAGAAGCCGGAGTTGCAGCTGTGTGGTGAAGTGATTGAGTGGGAGTGCCGCTTTGGCGAGTACATCGATCATCATAATCAGGTGGTCGCGCAGCATACCCGCGATTTTGTCCGCTTTGCCGGTAAACATGTCAGCCGTGGCTGGCTGGGCTTCCAGTTCAGTCCGGGAGTGAATTCTGCCGATCAGCAGCACATTAGCTTGTTCCAGGCACTGGAGAGTCAGTATGCCGATGTGCTGCCGCGTAATGTGCAGAACTGGACCGGCGAGAGTGGTTTATATGCGGAAATTGACTGGCACGGTACGCCGGAAGAGATCAACGCGTTTACCGCCGAGATTTACTACAACCACTTGCCTGCACTGGGTGTGGCGCGCCGGGCCGGTAAAGACCTGCTCAAGCTGGATCTGAAATACAGCACGCCCGATTTGCTGCAGGGCACTTTCTACATTCCGGTCTCCACCTGCTAATGCATAAATCGTGCGGTTATCTGTGACTAACCGCACGATTTTATAAAATATTCGCCGTAACTGGCGTAAAATCCTTCATTGAAACCTGATTGGCCGCGTAAAACACCAGCCGCCACACATCAGGCTGGATAATCACCTGCATTCCTGGTCCGCTCTGGACCGCTAAAGTGAAAAAGAAAAAATTATGCGACTTTTACCGTTGTTCCTCATGACAGCGCTTGTGGCGTTTTCCTCGCTGGCAAGTGCACAGATGGCTGAGCCTTTCTCTCCGCCGGGCGGCCTGCATCCTCATCAGACTCACTGCCAGCAGCATGAAATTGTGGGTGATAACCCGCTGCCGCAGCACAGCCAGGATGACAATAGCTTCGTCAACTGCAGTAACCATCAGGCCTGATTTCACCTCCGTTTTACCGCGCTTTACTCCGTTAATATCGATGACACGCCGCACGTTTGTTGCGGCGCGATCGTTGCTTGCTGTTGTCCGCTAGTCGAACTCAATTCCCTGTGCGGGAGAACTCGCTGCGGTGCTCTCCTGAAACCCCTTCAGCGTTAATGCCTGCCAAGCCACACCGAAAATTCTGCAACTTTTCCCAATAGCATTTTTCGGCATTGCAACGAAGATATATCATAGCTATTCTGCCTGACGTCAGATGAGAATGATTTTCGATAACGTTTGATTCATGCGCGGACTTCTGACGTCCGGTACGGGGCAAAATTATGGATAAACAATCAGCATCGGCCAGCAGTGCGCTGGCAAACCCTTGTCACACCATCTCTTTGGCAGCTGCTCGCGTGGTGATTAACGCCGCATTCGAGGCCGCAGCAGAATTTGGCTGGCATATCAGTGTGGCCGTGGTGGATCGAGCGGGCGAGTTAGTGAGCCTGGATCGCAGCGACAAGGCGATTGGCATCAGCCCGACGGTGGCGCTGGGCAAAGCGCGCACGGCAGTACTGCTGCGTGCACCGTCAAAAGAATTTGAGACCTTCATCAACGCTGGCAGCCCGAGTTTTCTGGCCACGCCCGGCGTCACCCCGCTGGAAGGCGGTATTCCTTTATGGCTTAACGGCGAAGTGATTGGCGCGGTTGGCGTGAGCGGGGCGCACGGCGCTAACGACTCACAGGTCGCGGAAATGGCCGCCGAAGCACTGGCAATCCTTTAAATACACCGATTGGCAGGGACGTCAGCATGATGCATCTGCCTGGAGAGAACACTTGCAAAAAAACACTAACGATCGCGCACCGAAGCGCGTACGCAACGAATTACGTTTCCGTCATATCACCGTGGCGAGCAAAACCTTAATCGCCGGTGAATTCTGGCGCATCGAGTTTACCGGCAGCGATCTGGCGGGCTTCAATTCGCCATCGTTCGACGATCACATCAAAGTGTTCTTCCCGGACAACGCTGGCAGTGCTTTGGCCTTGCCGCAAATGACCGAAGAAGGGATCGTCTGGCCTGGTGGCGTACGTCCGGCTGCGCGTGACTACACGCCGCTGGCGTTTAACGGTACGGATTCCCTGACGCTCGATTTCTATATTCACGATGGCGGCGTGGCCAGCAGCTGGGCGAATGAGGCAAAGCCAGGTGATCAAATCGCCATGGGCGGCCCGCGTGGGTCCTGTGTGGTGCCCGTGGATTATGCCTGCCAGATTTACGTGTGCGATGAGACCGGTCTGCCAGCCTTTAAGCGTCGCTACGCTGAGATGCAGGCGCAGCAGATCCATCTGCTGGCCTACGCCGATGAAACCACCGGACGCGATTATCTCGGCGATCTGCCAAATGTGCAGGTGACCTGGCTCGGCAGTGGCAGCATGCAGGTAGATAACCTCGGCCCGCTGATTGCGCAGCTGGATCAGATCTCACTGCCCACAGAAGAGTATTTCATCTGGCTGACAGGTGAAGGTGAAGCGGTAAAACTGCTGAGCGACTACTTCACGCAACGCCGTGGTGCGCACACTGATTTCGTACGCGCGGTGGCTTACTGGCATCAGAAATAACTGACTTCGCCGCGCCCGCTGCCGCCTGTGTTGAATTTTGCCAGGCGGCAGACTACTATCAACCTCCCTTAATTGACCTCAGGGAAGGCAATGAAACAGCAGCGGGATTTTCCATGGCAGTCCGATAATGCACAACGTGCAATCTGTGCAGGTGCGCGTAAAAAGCGCCGGGAAAGGATGCTGGATGCCAGTGATATCCGCCTGTTGATGATGCATTTCCTCGCCAACGGTTCTGCGCATGGCTATGAGCTGATCAAGTCAGTGGAAGAGCTGTCCAAAGGGGAATATTCCCCCAGCCCTGGCATCATCTATCCTAACCTCACTTTGCTCGAAGAGATGGATGCGATCCGCGTGGTAGATGCACATGCATCGCGTAAAGCCTACGCACTCAATGAAGGTGGTCGCGCATTATTAGCCGAGAACGGCGAGAATATTGCCAATATTATTGAGCGACTGACTTCGCTGGCGATTCTGGTGAATAATCGCAGTATTCCGGAAGTCGAGCAGGCGATTCATCATATTCGACACACGCTGAATCATCGCTTATCCCAGGAAGATATTTCGCCTGAGTCGCTGAATATCGTCATTAATGCATTGAACGAAGCGACAGAAAAAATCTCGAACAGTTAACAGGTTAAGGGCGCGTCTTATCGCGCCTTTTTTATTGCCTGTGGTATTAACCTTTCTGCTACGAAATTCATAAAATAAAAACATCCCAACATCCTTTATTACAGGCATACCAAAAAGGTTTAGCCTGTGAATATAAACGGTAGTTTTTAACTTTTTTATTTGGCGCTACTTTTTCTTCATCGCAGTTAACGCGTTTATGGAGAGAAGTATGTCTGAAAATAAAACCCCAGCCGTGCACGATCTGCGCTCGGCCATCGCGCTACTCACCAGCCTGAAAGGCGAGTTTGTCAGCACCGATACTGAAGTCGATCCACACGCCGAACTGTCTGGTGTTTATCGCTATGTCGGCGCAGGTGGCACCTGTGAACGTCCAACCCGCAAAGGTCCGGCGATGATGTTCAATAAGGTTAAAGGCTTCCCTGATGTGCGCGTGGTCACCGGTTTGATGTCGACTCGTGAGCGCGTTGGCCATCTGCTCAACTGCCCGCCTGAAAAGCTAGGCTTCCTGCTGAAAGATTCCGTCCACCACGCGATTGCTCCGGTGGTGACCAGCACCAAACCGCTGTGCCAGGAAGTGGTGCACTATGCGGAAGATCCGGCTTTCGATCTACGCACGCTGTTGCCTGCACCTACCAACACTGAAGAAGATGCTGGTCCCTATTTCACCATGGGCATGTGCTACGCCTCGGATCCGGAAACCCACGAATCGGATATCACTATCCATCGCCTGTGCATTCAGAGCCGTGATGAGCTGTCGATGTGGCTGACGCCGGGTCGTCACATCGACGCCTTCCGTGAAAAAGCCGAAAAGGCCGGACAGCCTCTGCCGATCTCGATCAGTATTGGTGTTGATCCGGCGATTGAGATCGCCGCCTGCTTTGAACCACCGACCACGCCGCTGGGCTACAACGAACTCAGCATTGCCGGTGCGCTGCGCGGCTATCCGGTGCAGTTAACGCCGTGCGTGAGCATCAATGAAAAAGCCATCGCCCATGCTGAAATCGTGATTGAAGGCGAACTGCTGCCGAACGTGCGCGTGCGTGAAGATCAGAACACCAATACAGGTAAAGCGATGCCAGAGTTTCCGGGATACACCGGCGAAGCCAAGGATGCGCTGCCGGTGATCAAGGTGAAAGCCGTCACCCATCGTAAACACCCGATTCTGCAAACAACCCTGGGCCCGAGTGGCGAGCACGTCAGCATGGCGGGTATTCCCACGGAAGCCAGCATTCTGGATATGCTGGATCGTGCGATGCCGGGTCGCGTGTTGAACGTCAATGCGCACACCTCTGGCGGCGGAAAATTACTGGCCGTCATCCAGTTCAAAAAAGCTTCTGCAGTGGATGAAGGGCGCCAGCGCCAGGCGGCACTGATCGCCTTCGCCGCCTTCTCTGAACTCAAACACGTGATCCTGGTGGATGACGATGTCGATGTGTTCGATACCGACGACATTTTGTGGGCGATGCAAACCCGCTATCAGGGCGATGTCGATCATCTCACCATTCCCGGTGTGCGCTGCCATCCGCTCGATCCTTCACAGGTGCCGGAATACAGCGCCAGCATCAGCCAACAGGGCGTGACCTGCAAAACCATCTTTGATTGCACCGTGCCGTGGCACATGAAGGCGCACTTTGAACGCTCGAAGTTCAAAGAGGTGGATGTGAAACGTTTTCTTCCTGATTTTGAGTAAGTGAGGTAGCAGTGAGCAGAAGGCGCATTATCGTCGGCATTAGCGGCGCGTCGGGTTTTCAGTACGGCATGAAGGCGCTGCAGTTGCTGCGCGATCAGGATGTGGAAGTGCATCTGGTGGTGACCAAAGGCGCAGAAGTGACGCGTTCGATGGAAACCCAATGGCAACGGCAGGATGTGGTGGATCTGGCCGATGAGGTGCACAGCATCAGCAATCTCGGCGCGTCGATCTCCAGTGGATCGTTTAAAACCCTCGGCATGCTGGTGGCGCCCTGCTCAATGAACTCGCTGGCATCGATTGCCAATGGGCTGACCAGCAATCTGCTGACGCGAGCAGCGGATGTGATCCTGAAAGAGCGTCGCCGGTTGGTGCTGATGGTACGAGAAACGCCGCTCAATCTGGCGCACATCCGCAATATGCAATCAGTCACGGAAATGGGAGGGATTATTTATCCTCCGGTTCCGGCTTTTTATCAGCAGCCGCAGTCCGTGGATGAGATGGTCCATCACAGCGTGGCGCGCGCCCTCGATCTGTTCGATCTCGATGTGGGCAACCTCAAACGCTGGGGTGAAAAACATAACGATAAGTAAGGAGTAAATTATGGTAGTGGGACCCTTTGTCAACGGCAGCGCGGTGCTGATTGGCGGGCTGGTGGGCGCCTTTCTTGGCACCAGAGTGCCAGAGAGGTTGCGCATCGCGTTGCCCATGACGTTCGGCCTGTCGTCGATGGGCCTCGGCATTGTTTTGATCGGCAAGATCCACAGTTTGCCGGCGGTAATTCTGGCGCTGATCCTCGGTGCGGCGCTGGGTGAATATGCCTATCTGGAGCAGAAGATAGGTCGACTGGGAAATCTGGCGAAAGGGCTGGTGAGCCGTTTTCAAAGCCAGCCAGCAGAAGGAGGATTGAGTGGTGAAGCGTTCACTGAAAAGTATGTGGCGATCATGGTGCTGTTCTGCGCCAGCGGCACCGGCATTATTGGTGCCATGACCGAAGGCATGACCCACGATGCCAATATCCTGCTGGTGAAATCCATCATGGACATCTTCACGGCGGCGATATTTGCCACGCTGCTCGGTTATGCGGTGGCGGTGATTGCCATTCCACAGTTGATCGTGCAACTGGTGCTGGCCTCGGCGGCAGTGCTGATTATGCCGCATACCACGGCACCGATGATGAGTGATTTCACCGCAGCCGGTGGGTTTGTGATGCTAGCGGCGGGCTTCCGTATCGCCGGGATCAAATCCTTCCCGGTAGCGAACATGTTACCGGCGCTGGTGCTGGTGATGCCGATCAGCCACTTATGGAGCATGTATATCCACTAAGCTTGCGCTCAGCGCGGTTGGATCGATTTCGGCCATGGTAAAGTAGCGCGAACAGGGCGCGGAGGGATTATGGATCTGAAACGATTGCATTATTTTTGCACGATAGCGGAACAGGGCTCGATCAGTAAAGCCGCGAAGCTATTGAACATCGCACAACCGCCGTTGGGAAAACGTCTGCAAGAGTTAGAACAGGAGATTGGCTCACCGCTTTTTACGCGCACGCCACGTGCCATGGTGTTAACCGAAGCGGGCAGTTTTCTCTATCGTCGTGCCTGCGATATTCTCAGCCAGGTGAACAGTTTAAAGCGGCAGACGGTCACCATTGCTACCCACAAACAGCGCCGCGTCACCATCGGTATTTCCTACCTGTATCTGCGTTATTTCACCCCGATCCTGATGGATTATTATCAGAACCGGCCCGACTGGGATATCAACGTGGTGGTGTCCGATTCCAGCCATCTGGAAGCGATGCTGGTCGATCAGCGTGTCGATATTGCACTGATGCAGGTGCCACACGATCGCCAGGCGTGGTTTGTGCGTGAACTGGAACCGATTGATACTATCGCCGTGGTTTCCGCGCATTACAGCGCGATTCTGGCGGGAAAAACCCTCAACTTTACCGATCTCAACGGGATTCCGTTAATTTTGCTACATCGCATTGGTGGTGAAGGCACTTATGAAGTGCTGCGTAACACCCTGTTTAGCAACTTAAGCCACATCAATATCAGCATCAAAGTGTCAGAACCGCGTCTGGTGCTGGAGATGATGGAGCAGGGCTTTGAGGGCGCGGCTTTTCTACCGCGCTCTGAGTTCGTGCCGAGTCAGCACGGCAAATATCTGGCGTGCCCGCTGGCCGAACCGTTTGCCATTTATCATCCTGCCATCGTCACGCTAAGCACCGCGCAGGATCGCCTGCTGTGGCCGCTAGAACAAGAGGCTGAGGGTTGAGCAGTCGGGCACTATGTCTGGCGATTCTGTCATGTTCGATGCGACTTAAGGGCATGCGCATTGCTCCGCTCGGGGATTAACCCGGCTTCTTCTTATCCACGTGCCCTAACTCGCGATCCGGCCAGCAGAAATCACGCACGCGCTGTTTCAGCGCGGCCGCATCCGGGAATCCGCCTTCCTGTTTACGCTCCCAAATCACCGTGCCATCAATCGAGATTTCAAACACGCCACCCGTGCCAGGCTTCAGCGTCACCGCGCTCAAATCTTCGGCAAAAGTGTGCAGCAGTTCCTGCGCCATCCACGCCGAACGCAGCAGCCAGTTGCATTGAGTGCAGTAGTAAATCGTCACAGCCGGTTTTTGCGACATCAGGCGCCTCTTCTTAATTATTGATTATAAACAAGTTAACAAAATGTGCGGTCTAAGATACATCTTAGTGTAAAGTTTATTGATAATGATTACCAATTGCATTACATTCCTGACGAAATTATTTATTACATAAAATAAGTCCACACATTTTACGGTTTATTAACGCATATCGCGTTTTTTTGGCGGCAATCCAGTGAGCGAATACTAACAATTAACCAGGTATTTCGCGCATGTCTTCACTCTTTCAGGGAATGACCCAGCAACGTCTGTTTAAAGTTGCGATTTTGTCTTCCGCTATTCACGCCGCTTGCAGCTATGCAGCCAGCGACAACACGACACTTGCTTTATCTTCTGACAAATCCACCAGTGCAGAGCCGGTTATGACGGTAACTGCGCCGAAGCTGGAGAATCAAGCCGGTAGCAAAAGCACCATTACCGCCGCCGATATGCAGCGTGATGGTGGCAATAATTTCGGCACCATCATGCGCTACGAACCAGGCGTGACGGCAACTGGTGCAAGCGGCGGCTCTTCTGCAGGTAAAAGTGGTTTTGATCGCGCGGGCTACACCGGCTACAACATCCGTGGTCTGGAAAGCAACCGCGTCGATATCAACGTTGACGGTGTTTCTCTGCCGGATGCCACTGGCCGTAGCTACGTCAGCCGCGCCGGTTTGGATACCTTTGGTATTGGCCGCGATTACATCGACCCATACATGTTTGGTCGCGTGGATATTGATAAAGGCGCGACTTCAGTCTCTCAGGCCAACACCGCGATTGGTGGTGCGGTATCGTTCCGCAACAAGACGCCAGACGACTACTTACATCCCGGTAAAACCACCTACTTTGGCTACCAGAGCGACTTCGATTCCTCAAACCGCAGCTGGCACAACGGCATCACTGCCGCAGCAGGCGATCAGGAACTGCGCGGTATCTTTGTTTACAGCCGTCGCGATGGACAGGAAACGCAAAACAATGATGCGAGCCGTGGCGCCTATCCTGCCAACTGGCACTCTGACGCACTGCTGGGTAGCGTGGTGTGGGAGCCGAATGACGCGCATAAAATCACCGGTACCGCCGACTTCTACCATAAAACCAATCACACCCATTACGACAGCTGGGATACTTCAGGCAATACCGTTTACGGCACCGCACAGCAGCAGAGCGATACCCGTCGCTTCGGCCTGAGCCTGGCGGACGAGTACACGCCTTACAACGACTTCATCGACAGCCTGAGCACGCGTGTCTACTGGCAGCACACCGAAGCGCATGACAACACCTATATGCCTTCGAGTGCGTCAGCCTATGAAACGGTTTACTCGGACTACAACACTGACAGCTACGGCTTTGAAACCAACCTGGCTAAAACACTGGGTCGTCATGAGCTGACTGCCGGTTTAAATGGACGTCTGGAAAAAACCGAGCGCCCATTCCGCCAGTCACCGACGCCTAGTACCTTCAGTGTGATCATGCAGCCTGAAGCAGACAGCCGCAGCTACACGCTGGGCGGCTTTGTGCAGGATAAGATCAACTTCGACCTGGATGGTCACAACTTTGCGGTGGTGCCGGGCGTGCGTGTGGCGTACCAAAATACCAAACCTGATAACCTCAGCAGCCTGACCAGCGGCAGCACCGTTCTAACCGAATCAGAAGTTGAAACGCTTTACGGCTCAGGCAATAGCGATACGCAGGTTCTGCCATCACTGGCATTCCAGTATGAGCTCACGCCAACACTGATGACCTATCTGCAATACAAGCGCGGCGCACAATTCCCGAACGCCAGCCAGCTGTATGGTTCATGGAACCTCGGTTCCAGCTATGCGGGTAGTCAGCAATATGCGCTGATTGGTAACCCGGATTTGAAAACCGAAACCAGCAACAACTTCGAATGGGGTCTGAAAGGACAGCCGACCGAAGGCGTGGTGATGAACACAGCGGTTTACTACAACGCTTACAAAAACTTCATTGCCTATAACCGTTACACCCGTGCCGGTAGCCCGGAGAAATTCACCAACGTTCCAAGCAACATTTACACTACTTATCAGTCAGAGAATCGCGATAAAGCCTATATCTATGGTGCTGAGTTGAGTGGGAAAGTGAATTTCGGCACCTGGTATCAAGATGTGCAGGGCCTGAGCGCACGCTTCGCCTTTAGCTACAACGAAGGTAAATCGAAGTCGAGCTACCTCGGTGACCGTTATGTCGATCTGGAGAGCGTACCGCCAATGAAAGCGGTGCTGGGCCTGGGTTGGGATGCGCCGCAGGACGAGTACGGTGCTGCTGTGACGGCTACCTTCGTGAAGGCCAAAAAAGCCACGGCGACCAACCGCCAGAGCTACACCAATACCGGTTCTGCACTGACCGATTCCACCACCGATTACGAGCGCGTGCCGGGTTACGGTATGGTCGATCTGACGGCTTATTGGCAGGTGGCGAAGAACGTCAAGCTGAGCGGTGGCGTGTATAACCTGACAGATCGTAAATATTGGGATTACCTGAGCAGCCGCGAAATGACCAGCGATACCGCACAGGATCGCAACGATATCGCACTGGCAACTCAGCCAGGCCGCACCTTCCAACTCGGTGTGAACGTCGACTTCTAATCATTTTTTCGCCCTGCGTTCGCGCAGGGCCTTTTCATGGAGCAAGAGCAATGAACCCACGTTACGATCACTACCTGGCGCTGAAAGGCGAACATCCGAAGAAGTATGCCCGCGATCTGGCGGCCCTGATGGGCATTGGCGAAGCGCAGCTGTGTGAAGCGCGCGTCGGCCAGGATGCGCAAGCGTTAAAAGCAGATTTCCCGGCGTTGCTGAAGGCACTGGAAGCCGTTGGCGAAACCAAAAGCATCACCCGCAACGAATATGCGGTGCATGAGCAGGTCGGCAAATATGAGAACCTGCACCTCGGCGAACATGCCGGGCTGATCCTTAACCCACGTGCGCTCGATCAGCGTCTGTTCCCGGCACAGTGGCACAGCGCCTTCTTCCTGCGTGAGCAGACAGCGCGCGGCGAACGTCAAAGTATTCAGATTTTTGATCGCCACGCGGATGCGGTACTGAAAATCTACACCACCGACAATACCGAGATGGCGGCATGGGATGCGCTGATCGCTGAGTTCACGATCGAAGCCGCTGCGGCACTCGATCCACAACCTGCCGCCGCACCAGAACACAGCCGCGCCATTGATGCCGATAAAGTGGAAGCCGAATGGCGCGCCATCACCGATGTGCATCAGTTCTTTGGCTTACTGAAGCGCCATAATATCTCTCGCCAGCAGGCGTTTCACGCGGTGCCGGACGATCTGGCGCGTCAGGTCAGCAACGATTCGCTGGCTCAACTGCTGGAGCAGGCGCAGCAGGATGGCAACGAAATCATGATCTTTATCGGCAACCGGGGTTGCACGCAGATCTTCACCGGTGCGGTGGAGAAGCTGATGCCGATGGACAACTGGGTCAACATCTTCAACCCAACCTTCACGCTGCACCTGATGGCGGACCACATTGCCGAGAGCTGGGTGACGCGCAAACCGAGTGGCGATGGCTTTGTCACCAGCCTCGAACTCTTTGCTGCCGATGGCACGCAGATCGCGCAGCTCTATGGACAGCGTAGCGAAGGCACGCCAGAGCAGGCGCGCTGGCGTGAGCAAGTCACCGCGTTGGGAGCGACAGCATGAAACGTCTGACCCTATTACTGCTGGGCGCGCTGGCGCTGCCGGCATTTGCTGCTGAACGGGTGATCTCGATCGGCGGTGATGTGACACAAATCATTTATGCGCTGGATGCGCAGGCCGATCTGGTGGCGCGCGACAGCACCAGCCAGCATCCGGCGCAGGCTAACAAGTTGCCGGACATCGGCTATATGCGCCAGCTTAATGCCGAGGGCATTCTGGCGATGAAGCCTACGCTGGTGCTGACCAGCGAGTTGGCGAAACCCTCGCTGGTGTTGCAACAGGTTGAGAGCGCTGGCGTGAAAGTGGTGGATGTCACCGGCAAAACCGGCCTCGACGCCATCCCGGAAAAGATCGCCACCATCGGTAAAGCGCTCCATCGTGATGCCGAAGCGAAAGCGCTGATTGAGAAAGTGAACAAGCAGCGCGCGCAGATTCCCCAGCAGCCACTGCCAGTCAAAGTGCTGTTTGTGATGGCGCACGGTGGCATGCGCACTCAGGCGGCAGGTAACCAAACCGGCGCTGATGCTGCAATCCGCAGTGCCGGTCTGGTCAACGCCATGGCGGCGATCCCGCATTATCAGCAGTTGTCACAGGAAGGTGTGGTCGCAGCCGCGCCGGATCTGGTGGTGGTGGGTGAAGATGGCCTACGCACGCTGGGTGGCGAAGAGAAAATCTGGTCGCTGCCGGGTCTGGCGTTAACACCTGCAGGCCAGCATCACGCCTTGCTGGTGGTCGATGAGATGGCCATGTTGGGCTTTGGTCTTGATACGCCGGAGACCATCGTGAAGCTGCGTAAGGCCGCCGAAGCGCTAAAACATGACTAACACCGCCGTGATGCGCTGGCTGCTATTGATGGGCATCAGCATGGTGATTTGCATGCTGATGGCTGCCAATTTTGGTGCCATGCCGCTGTCGATGCGCACGCTGTTCCATGCGCCGCTCAGCGATATGGCGTGGCAAATCTGGCTGAACATCCGCCTGCCGCGCGTGTTACTGGCGGTGTTGCTCGGTATGGCATTGGCAGTCTCTGGCGCGGTGATGCAGGGCCTGTTCCGCAATCCGCTGGCCGATCCGGGATTGCTTGGGATCAGCAGTGGAGCGGGGCTAGCAGTAGCGGTTTCGATTGTGGTGCCGCTCAGTTTGCCGCCGTTGCTGGCGCTGTGGCTGCCTTCGATTGCTGCGTTTATCGGCAGCCTGATCGTCACACTGCTTATTTTTAGTTTTAGTCGGCTGGCGCTGGGGAATCTGTCACGTTTGCTGCTGATCGGTATTGCCATCAACGCCTTGTGCGGTGCGGCGGTGGGTGTGCTCTCCTGGCTCAGTAATGATCAGCAGTTACGCCAGCTGGCGCTGTGGGGGATGGGCAGTTTGAGCGCGGCACAATGGCCGAGTCTGGTGGTGTGTGCTGTACTGATTCTTCCTGCGTTGATTGCCATCCAGACCCGTGCGCGTCGTCTTAACCTGCTGCAACTCGGTGAGGAAGACGCGCATTACATGGGCATTGATGTGAAGCGCACCCAGCGTGAGTTACTGGTGCTGAGTGCGCTGCTGGTGGGCACGGCGGTGTCGGTGAGCGGGATTATCGGTTTTGTCGGATTGGTGGTGCCGCACGTGATGCGTTTCTGTGTCGGGAGTGATCATCGCTGGATGTTGCCGGGTTCGGCGCTGGCGGGAGCCATCTTGCTATTGCTGGCGGATACGCTGGCGCGCACGGTGGTGATCCCGGCGGAAATGCCGGTGGGATTGATCACCAGCCTGATCGGTGGACCATGGTTTCTCTGGCTGATTCTGCGTCAGAAAAGGGGGATGAATGAGTGATTCAATGCAGGCTCGCGGCCTGCGCTTTAGTCATGGCACGCGTGCGCTGATTGATGATGTCTCTATTACCTTGCAGCCTGGTGAGATGATTTCCTTAATCGGCCCCAACGGCGCAGGCAAGTCCACGCTGTTGCGCCTGTTAACTGGGTTTCTGGCGCCTGAAGCGGGGGAGTGCTGGCTCGGCGATCGCCCGTTAAACGATTGGCCGCGTGAACCGCTGGCGCAACGTCGTGCGGTGATGCGCCAGCAAAACAGCGTGACTTTTCCGCTGCCTGCTGAAGAGGTGGTGGCGATGGGCCGTGCGCCCTGGCCTGCCAGCAAATCCAAAGCGGTGATTGAAGAGGTGATGCACATCACTGGCAGCCTGGAACTGGCGAAGCGTGATTATCGCTCGCTCTCCGGTGGGGAACAGCAGCGCGTGCAGCTGGCGCGAGTGCTGGCGCAGTTATGGCATGATGATGGTCCACGCGGTTGGCTGTTTCTTGATGAGCCGACTTCCGCACTCGACCTGTATTGGCAGCAGTACAGTTTGCGATTGCTGCATAAGCTGACGCGCAACGGCCGCTTTAGCGTCTGTACCGTGCTGCACGATCTCAATCTGGCGTCGCTGTGGTCCGATCGCATTCTGCTGTTGCATCAGGGCAAGCTGGTGGCGCAGGGTTCACCGCAAGAAGTGATGACGGAAACTACGCTGACGCGCTGGTATCAGGCGGAACTGCACGTGGTGATGCCGCAAGAGCAGGGCAGGCCGCAAATTCAGCTGCGGGCGTAGAAGTGGGGCGCCATTGATGGCGCCCAAAAAGTTACCGGCAATCGACAATCAGACGGCCACGGACTTCGCCCGCCAGCAAGGCTTCAGCACCTTCACGTGCTTCACTCAGTGGAATCACTTTGGTCAACTGCTCCAGCAGTGCGCCATCCACCAGTTCAGCCAGACGCTGCCACGCTTGCTCACGCAACGGCTTAGCGCACATCACGCTATCCACTCCGGCTAACACCACGCCGCGCAGGATAAACGGTGCCACGCTGGTAGGCAGATCCAGGCCTTGCGCCATGCCGCACGCAGCCACCACGCCATCACGCTTGATGCCCGCCAGCACGTTGGCCAACGTATGGCTGCCGACGCTATCAATCGCCGCAGCCCAGCGCTCTTTCGCCAGGGGTTTGCCGGGCGCACTCAGTTCAGCGCGATCGATAATCGAGGAGGCGCCGAGGGTGTTGATCAGGTAATCGCTGTCACTGGCGCGTCCGCTGGAGGCCACCACGTCATACCCTAAACGGGCCAGCAAACTGACGCTGAAACTGCCGACGCCGCCGCTGGCACCCGTCACCAGCACCGGACCCTGCTGCGGCGTGATGCCCTGTTTTTCCAGTGCCAGCACGCACAGCATCGCGGTGAAACCGGCGGTACCAATCGCCATGGTCTGCAACGGGCTTAAAGCCGCAGGCACTTTCACCAGCCAGTCACCAGAAACGCTGGCCTTCTGCGCCAGTCCGCCCCAATGCTTTTCACCCACACCCCAACCGGTTAGCAGTGCCACATCGTCCTGCTGCCACTCTGGATGGCGGCTGCTGATCACCCGACCGACAAAATCGATACCCGGCACCATCGGGAACTGACGCACAATCGGCCCTTTATTGCAGATGGCGAGCGCGTCTTTGTAGTTGAGGGTGGAGTAGCTAACTTCGAGGGAGACATCCTGATCGGGCAACTGTTGTTCTGACAGATCCTGCAGGGAAGTGCGGTATCCCTGCTCATCATTTTCAATGACTAATGCCTTAAACATGCAGCCTCCGGCTGATTGAGGAAAGTGCGGGCCATATTACTCCTCTGGAAACAGGGAGCAACACGAAGGCGGACACACCTTGCATAAATTCGCATAACATAAAGATATTTAAGCGTTTTTATCATGGGTTGATTTGATATTTACTTATTAATCAGATGGTTGATGAATGTTGCTTATGCGTATCAATCTCGTTGCAACGGGTTGTTCCAGTAAAAAAAAGATGCCATCATTGCGCCGCAGTTTTCCACTGATTCCATCCACCCTGAGGACGCCGCCATGCTCGGTACAATGCGCTTTTGCACTTGTCTCCGTTCGCTTTACGATAAGCGGCCCTCCGTCATCTGTTGTTCGCAATTCTCGCTCACCATGCGGTGAGGCCAGCTTAACGCGCTATGCTGTTGGACATGACTAAAGACAGACGCGATCTGACTTTACTGATGTCTATCGGTTGCGGCGGTTGATCCGCCCGAAGACGTTATTCGCCGGGGAATTTTCCTCATTGCTGTGCCACTGGCACCCACTCATCCTTCATTACGGGGATTTGTGTTATGAATCCATTGAAAATCGCTGCCAGCGTTGCGGTAGCGCCAAGCCTGAGCCTGAACACCGCGCGTGATGTGGTGACGCTCGACAATACTGATTTTACCGATGTGGCGGCGGTGGTCGTCTCACTGGCGGATACACGCAGTGGCGTGTTAACGCTGTTGCGCCAGACCGGTTTTAATCTGCCGGTGTTTGTCGCCAACGCGTTCGATGAAGAAGTGCTGAAGCTGCCGGGCGTGACCGGGGAAATCAACGGTGCACCGGAAGAGTGGGAAGCGCTGGAAGAAGCCGCGCAGGCGTATGAGTCTGACCTGCTGCCGCCGTTCTTCGATACCCTGACGCGCTATGTTGATATGCAGAACAGCACCTTTGCCTGTCCGGGCCATCAGGGCGGGGCGTTTTTCCGTAAGCATCCGGCCGGGCGTCAGTTCTATGAATTCTATGGCGAGAACGTGTTTCGTTCCGACATGTGCAACGCAGACGTCAAGTTGGGCGACCTGCTGATCCATGAAGGTTCGGCCAAGCATGCACAGAAGTACGCAGCGAAAGTGTTTAACGCCGATAAAACCTATTTCGTGCTGAACGGCACCTCCAGCGCCAACAAAGTGGTGACCAACGCCATGCTGACGCGCGGCGATCTGGTGCTGTTTGACCGCAACAACCATAAATCCAACCATCACGGTGCGCTGATTCAGGCGGGCGCTACGCCGGTGTATCTGGAAGCGGCACGTAATCCGTTCGGCTTTATCGGCGGCATTGATGCGCACTGCTTTGATGAAGCCTACCTGCGCGAACAGGTGCAGAAAGTCGCGCCACATCGCGCCAAAGATCAGCGCCCGTTCCGCCTGGCAATTATCCAGCTCGGCACCTA
Organism: Pantoea sp. USMM079; assembly: GCF_037153115.1. Taxonomy (NCBI): domain Bacteria; kingdom Pseudomonadati; phylum Pseudomonadota; class Gammaproteobacteria; order Enterobacterales; family Erwiniaceae; genus Pantoea; species Pantoea sp. USMM079. The sequence continues at coordinate 136,238 of NZ_JBBCKX010000009.1, read as the reverse complement.
CGATGGCACCGTCTACAACGCTCGCCAGGTGGTGGATCGCATCGGCCATCTGTGTGATTACATCCTGTTTGATTCGGCGTGGCTGGGCTACGAGCAATTTATCCCGTTAATGGAAGGCTGCTCGCCGCTGACGCTGGAGCTGAACGAGAACGATCCCGGCATTTTTGTCACCCAGTCGGTGCACAAACAGCTGGCGGGCTTCTCGCAGACCTCGCAGATTCACAAGAAAGACAACCACATCCGGGGTCAGAAGCGCTTCTGTCCACATAAGCGTCTCAACAACGCCTTTATGCTGCACGCCTCAACCAGCCCGTTCTATCCGCTGTTTGCCGCGCTGGATATCAATGCGCGCATGCACAAAGGTGAAGCCGGACGCAGCATGTGGCACGAATGCGTCACCATCGGCATTGATGCACGTAAAGCGATTCTGGAACGCTGCGAGATGATTCAGCCGTTCCTGCCGGAGAAAGTGCACGGCAAGCTGTGGCAGTCGGCGGAAACCGAGGTTATCGCCGCCGATCCGGCTTACTTCAGCCTGGCGCCAGGCGAGAAATGGCACGGCTTTGAGGGTTACGCCAGCGAGCAGTATCTGGTCGATCCCTGCAAGCTGCTGCTGACCACGCCAGGCATTGATGCCGCCAGCGGTGAATACACCAGCTTCGGTATTCCGGCGACTATTCTGGCGAACTACCTGCGCGAGAACGGCATTGTGCCGGAGAAGTGCGATCTTAACTCCATCCTGTTCCTGCTGACGCCAGCGGAGAATCCGGAGAAGATGGCGCATCTGGTGGCGATGCTGGAGCAGTTTGAACACCATGTGAAAGAGGATGCGCTGCTGGCTGAAGTGCTGCCGAGCGTCTATCGCAAAAACATGGAGCGCTATAAAGGCTACACGCTGCGCCGCCTGTGTCAGGAGATGCACGATCTCTACGTCAGCTACGATGTGAAAGATCTGCAGAAAGCGATGTTCCGTGAGGCCTGCTTCCCGAAAGTCGAAGTGAATCCACAGGATGCGCATCAGGCTTACATCCGGGGTGAGGTGGAACTGGTGGCAATTGCGCAAGCTGAAGGGCGCATTGCTGCCGAAGGCGCATTGCCTTATCCACCAGGCGTGCTGTGCGTGGTGCCAGGCGAAGTGTGGGGTGGCGCGGTGCAGCGTTACTTCCTCGCGCTGGAAGAGGGCATCAACTTGTTGCCGGGCTTCTCACCGGAGCTGCAAGGGGTTTACACCGAGGAAGATGACAGCGGACGTAAACACTTAGTGGCGAATATGATGGTGCGCTAACCTGCCCGACGGCGTGCGGTGCAATCACCGCACGCCGTCAGCACATTATCAGTGACGAACCACCTGAATTTTCTCTTTAGCCAGCCTTCCTGTGCGGTATGTCGCCTGCTTGCGGCGTTTACCGGTGATGTAAATACCGACGCACAGCACCATAAACGTCACCATCAGCGTCATTAAGCTCTCGTAGCGATACTGCGGCAGATAGAACATATAGCCCAGCACACTGACAATCATCAAAATGCTCAGCCAGGTCAGCCACGGGAACAACCACATTTTAAAATCAGGCGTGATGCCCTGTTTTTCCATCGCCGTACGCATTCTCAGCTGTGAAACGGCAATCACCAGATAGACAATCAATGCAATCGCGCCAGTGGTGGAGATCAGAAAGGCAAACACCTCGCCCGGAAAAGCGTAGTTGGCAATACAGGCGACAAAGCCCGCCAGCGTGGAACCCAATACCGCCACACGTGGCACGCCACCGTTGGATACCGTGGCGCAAGAGGCCGGGGCATTACCGCGTTTACCCAGAGAATAGAGCATACGGGAAGCGGTATATAACCCGGAGTTCATGCAGCTGCACACGGCAATCAGCACCACCAAATCCACCACCAGTTTGGCACCGGGGAAATTCAGTGTGGATAACACATATTGGAAAGTGCCCTGGGCTAACAGCTGCGGATCATTCCATGCCACCAGCGACACCACGAGGAAAATAGACAGCAAATAAAATAATGCGATGCGGTAAACCACCAGATTAATCGCACGGCTGATTTTTTTACCGGGGTCCTTTGATTCCACGGCGGCAATGGTGACCACCTCCGCGCCAAAGAATGAAAAGATGGTCAGCAAGATGCCGGTTAATACCGCGCCAAAACCGTGCGGCATAAAGCCAATGCTGTTATATAAATGCGCCACACCACTCACGTTCGCCAGTGGCCAATAACCTGAAATCGCCACAATCCCGATGCCAATAAATCCAATAATCGCTACCACTTTGATGATGGCGAACCAGAACTCAAAGGCGCCAAAGTTTTTAACGCTAAAAAGGTTAGTGACAGTGAGCAACAGGATAATCGCAGTGGTAAATTGCCACGAGGCAATGGAAGGGAAATAAGCATGCAGAATATCGGCTCCGGCAATCGCTTCAACCGGAATCAGTAACACCCAAAACCACCAATATAGCCAGCCGATAGTGAAACCGGCCCATGGACCAATGGCTTTCGCCGCGTAGGTGGAAAAGGATCCCGAATCAGGTTGCAGCACGGCCATTTCCCCCAGCATGCGCATCACCAGCAGTACCAGCACACCGGTCATCGCGTAGGAGAGCAACACGGCCGGGCCCGCCGTGGCGATGGCATTCGCGGAGCCGACAAATAACCCGGCACCAATAATGCCAGCAATGGAGATCATACCAACCTGTCGATCTGAAAGGCCGTCGCCTAACGAATCCTGTTTTGCGGGTGAATGGCTCATACATTTCCTCTTAGCAATTCAGGCATGACATTGGATATCCCACGGGATGCAAGCATCCGTGTTGATGAAATAATGTTGATATGCCCGATACGATGTTATTTTCCGCGATGAAGTGTGATCTTCATCGATATTTTAATTATTTAAATCAATGCCAGAAATTATTTATAGAGCGATGTGGGACGTTGTTAATTTATCTGTGGAGACGTGAAATAATCATTGCACCTTATTGAAAAAAGGGTCAATCAGGGCGGGAATGTGAGATGGGAAGAAAACGAAAGAATATAGAATATAAATGTTAGGCAGGTCGTGCGTGTGGTTGTAAAAACAACACGTTGCGATGGGCGAAGTTTCACCATATTGATTTCTTATTTTTGTGAGGTCAGGCGAAATTTATCGACGGGATATATCCCTGCAAGGGTAATTAAAAAAGAGGCAGTCAGAGTCAATGTTTTTCTCTCTGTCTGCCCCTAAAATAACTAATGCATTAACTCATCAGTTGATGATTAATACCGATGATAACTACGCTGTGCCTGATTCACCTTGTACAGATAGCGACGTGATTCGCCCGATGGATGGCTGGTGGTCAGCGTTTGATACACATCATTAGGCGACATGTCGTTAATCTTGGCGAAGGCACGATCTTTATCGCTGGAGAACACGCGCAGTACGCTACCCGCGCCGCCGTTGTAGGCGGTAATTACCGCATAACGGCGTGACACTGGATCCTGAATCCCGCCTAAATAACTCTTCTGCAACAGCGACAGATAGGCCGTTCCCGCATCAATGTTATTGGCCGGATCGAGCAGATAGCTGCGGCTCGGTTTACCCCATTTGCCCTTCATGCGGAACACATCCACGCCAGCGGTGTGCTGAACCACCTGCATCAAGCCCAGCGCATCGGAGTTGCTGACCGCATAGGGGTTGAAGCTCGATTCCGTCTGCATAATCGCGAGAATCAGGGATGCATCTACGCCGTACTCTTCAGCAGCTTTACGCACCAGCGGCAGATATTTGTGCGCACGTTTGTCGAGGTGGTTTGGCACCATCGGAATGGTTACCGACCAGATGACGTGCAGGCCAGAGGTACGTTTTTGCAGTTTGTTCTGAATCAGATAATCGGCGAAATTGGCCGCGCGTCCCTGCCAGCGAATCGGCTGACCGGTGTTATCCAGCACCTGGCCGTAAAGCAGCGGCTCTTTACTGATCTGAATATCATTGGCATCGGAGTAGAGATCGACATTACCCGGATCGTCACCAATCAACAGCGTGGTGATGATCGCCTGGCGCAGGCTGGCCATCGGATCGGTGCCAGCAATGGTCTCAATGGTGATGCTACCGCTGTCGAAGTTGATGTGACTGCGGGTGTAATAGCTGTCGCTATATTTGACGTAATCCTTCGGTCCAGCGATCAGAACCTCATTGATACCCCAAATATTTTCAATGTTGGCGGCGAACTGCCCCATCAGGATGTCGAAACCGTTGGTGTCCTTAACCCATTCTTCGTGATACTGCGATTTTTTTTGTCCGGAGCAGGAAACCAAAAGTGGAGCAATCACTAACAGCGCTATCAGTTTTTTATTCATTGTAAATGCGTGCCTGATTCAAAAAGAGGGCCTCAAAGGGAGGCCCTGAACGATTATTTTTCTGGCGGGGTGAAACCTTCGATGTGCACATCTTTGCCTTCGAACAGGAAATTGATCATCTCCTTTTCCAGCACTTTGCGATCTTCCGGGTTCATCATGTTGAGCTTTTTCTCGTTGATCAACATGGTCTGCTTGGACATCCACTGCTGCCAGGCTTCTTTGGAAATCTCATTGTAGATGCGCTTACCGATCTCGCCTGGATAGAGCTGGAAATCCTGCCCTTCAGCGTCGCGTTGCAGAAACGTACAAAAAATGGTGCGGCTCATTACTCTTCCTCTTGGATCACGCGCGTGTGCAGTGCCAGTTGCTGGGGATGGCGCAATTCGTGCAGTAAACGCTCTACTGGGGCAGCCAAACCCACTGACGGTGGTTGCGCTAAGTTATACCAGAGACCGCTCGCTTCATCCATCAGCGACCCGGCAGAAGGCCACGCCAGCCACATAGGCACAATGTCTAAGTGGAAATGACTAAAGGTATGACGAAAAGCCGTCAGCTGCTGTGGTTTGGCGTGAATGCCGCGTTCGGCCAGCCAGTCAGTTAGCGCTTGCTCACTGGTGAACTGTGGGAAGCAGAACAAACCGCCCCATAATCCCACCGGCGGACGTTGCTCCAGGAACACGTCATCACCGTGCTGAATCATCAGGAACCAGCCGGTGCGCTCTGGAATGGTCACTTTTGGTTTCTTACCCGGATATTCGGCCCAACTATTGTTGGCATACGCTACGCAGCCGCTGCTGACCGGGCAAATCTCACACTTAGGACGTGAGCGAGTACACACTAACGCGCCGAGGTCCATCATCGCCTGATTAAACTGGCTTACGCCTTCTGCAGGTGTCACTTCTTCGCTGATCTGCCATAAACGTTTCTCAACGTCTTTTTTGCCCGGCCAACCGCCAACTGCATAACACCGGGCCAGCACGCGCTTGACGTTGCCATCCAGAATCGGGAAATGCAGGCCTAGCGATAAGGACAGCACTGCACCCGCGGTGGAGCGTCCAACGCCGGGCAGCGCGGCCACATCATCGAAATTGCGCGGGAACTCGCCACCGTGCTTATCCACCACCTGCTTCGCCGCTTTATGCAGGTTGCGCGCACGGGCGTAGTAGCCGAGTCCGGTCCACAGATGCAGTACTTCGTCCAGCGGTGCAGCGGCCAGATCGGCAATCGTCGGGAAGCGCGCCATAAAGCGTTCAAAGTAAGGGATAACGGTGGCAACTTGCGTCTGCTGCAGCATCACTTCGGAGAGCCACACTTTATAAGGTGTCTTCTCCTGCTGCCACGGCAGGGTTTTGCGGCCGAAGCGCTGATACCACTCCAGCACCTGTTGCGCGAACTGCGGCGCTTGCATCATTTGAGGAAATATTCCGTGTTTGCTCTACAATCAGGCAGGAATTCCAGCACAGAGACATCGGGGTGTAAACCGGAAGATTGCAAAGGCTTGCTTCTGCTATCTAACTTTGCATAATGCCCGTTTCCCAGAAAAGGCTAACCAGCAGGCTTCAACATGATTAATGACGTCATCACCCCGGAATTTGATGAGAACGGGCGGCCATTACGCCGTATCCGCAGTTTTGTGCGCCGCCAGGGGCGCTTAACGAAAGGACAGCAGCTCGCGCTCGATAATTACTGGCCGGAGATGGGCGTCGAGTTCCAGCAGGAACCGCTGGATTTGGCAGCACTGTTTGGCCGCGAAGCGCCAGTGGTGTTGGAAATCGGTTTTGGCATGGGCGCCTCACTGGTGACCATGGCGCAAAATAATCCTCACCAGAACTTCCTCGGTCTTGAAGTGCATGCGCCGGGCGTGGGAGCCTGTCTGGCTTCTGCCAAAGAGGCAGGCGTGGAAAACCTGCGTGTGATGTGTCACGACGCAGTAGAAGTGTTGCAGCAGATGATTCCGGATAACTCACTGCGCATGGTTCAGCTGTTCTTCCCGGATCCATGGCATAAAGCGCGCCACAATAAACGTCGCATTGTGCAGGTACCTTTTGCCGAGCTGGTGATGCGTAAGCTGAAACTGGGCGGCGTGTTCCATATGGCCACTGACTGGGAAGATTACGCGACACACATGCTGGAAATCATGAACAGCGTGGATGGGTATAAAAACCTGTCAGAAGCTAACGATTACGTGCCGCGTCCGGAAACGCGTCCGTTAACGAAATTTGAGCAGCGCGGGCAGCGACTGGGCCATGGCGTTTGGGATCTGATGTTTGAGAGGATTAAATAATGGCCGTACAGCGTAGCCGTCGTTTACGTAAAAAACTGCATATCGATGAGTTTCAGGAGTTAGGTTTCTCTGTGGCCTGGCGTTTTGCCGAAGGCACCACCGAGGAGCAGATTGATGCCACGCTGGATCAGTTTATTACTGAAGTGATCGATCCCAATGGCCTGGCGTATGACGGCAGCGGTTATCTGGTGTGGGAAGGTCTGGTTTGCCTGCAGGAAACCGGTAAGTGCACCGATGAGCACCGTGAGCTGGTGCGCAAATGGCTGGAGAAACGCGAGCTGTCAGATGTTCAGGTAACTGAACTCTTTGACGTCTGGTGGGACTAAGTACTCTACTGGCCTGAGATATCGCTTCAGGCTAGCTCACTTGCGCTTTTGGCGCCGGGCAGTGCGCTCACAAGTTGCGAAAGCGACTTGTACGCCCAAAGGGCGGCTCCGAAAGGGGCGAGCAACGTGAGTCATTCTTATGTACTCAGGCGCGCTCCGATTACTGTGCGCTGACCGTCACCAAATTCGCTGCGCCGCTTACGCCTGACTTGTACTAACTGCAAAGGCGTGGGCGGCTTTTCATTTTAGGGAGATTTCATGGTTCGTAAGGCGCTTCTTACCGCACTGCTGCTGGCCGCAGCGACACAGGCGCAGGCTGATTATCAGTGCAGCGTTAATCCTCAGGATGATGTGATCATCAAACCGCAGAGCGTGCAGGTGGTCGGCACCAACGGTAATCTTGAAATCTCACCGCAGGGCGATGTGACCTTTAACGGGCAGAAAGCCAACGTGGATAACGCCACGCGACAGAAAGCCATCGACTATCAGAATGCGTTACGTCGGGATTTGCCGTGGGTAGATAACGGGGCTTCGACGCGTCTGGAACGCAGCCGTGTGGCGCTGGATAAAGTGATTGTGGAAAAGCTCGGTGCCAACAGCAACGTGCGCAATCGCCTGACCAAGCTGGATGGTCAGCTGAAGCAGCAGATGAACCGTATTATTGAGCATCGTCCGGATGGTTTGACCTTCCACCACCAGGCAATTGACCAGGTGCGCGCCGATGGCGAAAAACTGGTGCAGAGCACGCTGGGCGGTATTATGCAGGACAGCCTGAACGAGATGGGCAGCAGCCAGGCCGCCAGCGGCAGTAATCCACTGCAGGCGATCATGGGCAACCTCGGCGGTCTGCAGCAGGCGGTTCAGGCGGAATGGAATAAGCAGGAACAGGACTTTCAGAACTTCGGTCATGAGGTGTGTAATCGCGTGACGGATCTGGAAGGGCAGCGCAAAGCGTTAGTGCAGGGCGTTAAAGGTTAAAAAAAACCAGCGGGACGAAGTAGCGTGCCGCTGGGTTATATGACTGTTTGGCCTACATAAACAGTTCAAGCAGCGAATTCAGGAACAACTTCCCTTTTTCGGTTATCTGCCACTGCTCTGCGGTTTCCACCACGTAACCCGCCTTGATCGCTTCATCCATCTGCGCGCGGATCACTTGCTCATCCAGCCCGGTATAGCGGCTGAAATCTGCACGCGGTGCGGCTTCCAGCAGACGGAAGCGGTTCATAAAGAACTCAAACGGCTTGTCATCGTTCTCAACGTTGTGCTGCTTGTCGAGATACTTACCTTGCATAAAGCCGCGCGGATGACGGGTTTTCACCGTTCGCACAATTCTGCCATCCGGTTGCGTCAATTTGCCGTGGGCACCACAGCCGATGCCAAGGTAATCACCAAAGCGCCAGTAGTTAAGGTTGTGTTCGCAGCGATAACCCGGCTTCGCATAGGCCGAGGTTTCATACTGCTGATAACCGGCGGCACTCAGCAACTCATGGCCTTGTTCGTAGATGTCCCACAGCGCATCGTCATCCGGCAACACCGGCGGACGCGAGCTGAACATCGTGTTCGGCTCGATGGTCAGCTGATACCACGACAGGTGCGGCGGATTCAGCGCAATCGCCTGACGCAAATCGTCCAGTGCCTCTTCCAGTGACTGATCGGGCAAGCCGTGCATCAGATCGAGATTGAAGCTGCGCAGACCAAGACCGGCCGCGAGATGGGCGGCACGTACCGCTTCATCAGGGCCGTGAATGCGCCCTAAGCGCTCCAGCTTCTGCGGGCTAAAACTCTGCACGCCAATCGAAATACGGTTAATACCGGCTTTCTGGTAGCCGCTGAAGCGATCCGCTTCCACGGTGCCCGGATTGGCTTCCATGGTGACCTCTGCATCGGCCGCCAGCGGCAGGCGCGCACGCACGCCATCCATCAACATTTGCATGGCGTTGCTGCTGAGCAGACTCGGTGTGCCGCCGCCAATGAAGATGGTGCGTACTTCACGGCCAGCGGTTAGCGGCAGGTCCTGTTCAAGATCGCTGAGCAGGTGCTGCACATACTCGATGTGCGGCACCTCGCCTTTTAACGCGTGGGAGTTGAAATCACAGTACGGACACTTCTGCACACACCACGGAATGTGGATGTACAGGCTTAACGGAGGTAACTCAGGCATTGCGCATCGCACCCAGTAACAGCGTCAATGCTTTGCCACGGTGAGAAACAGCACGCTTTTCATCTTTACTCAGCTCTGCTGCAGTTTTGCCCAGTTCAGGAACATAGAAAATCGGGTCGTAACCAAAGCCACCTTCACCTGCTGCTGCACGGGTAATTTCACCCGCCCAACTGCCGTGGAACACCAGCGGTGTCGGATCTTCAGCATGGCGCAGGTAAACCAGCACGCAATGGAACTGCGCCTGGCGCTTGCCATCCGGCACGTTTTCCAACGCCACCAGCAGCTTATCGAGATTTTGCTGATCGCTGGCGTCTTCTCCGGCATAGCGCGCAGAGTAGATGCCTGGCGCGCCGCCGAGCGCATCCACCGCCAGACCAGAGTCATCGGCAATCGCTGGCAAGCCAGTGATCTGCGCCGCATGACGCGCCTTATGAATGGCATTTTCAATAAAGGTCAGACCGGTTTCTTCCGCTGACTCAACGCCCAGCTCGGTTTGCGCCACGATATCGAGGCCGAAGGCCGCTAACAAATCGGCCAGTTCACGAACTTTGCCCGGATTACCGGTGGCGAGTACGACTTTTTGCATAACAGTTCCAGATTAACGAATTACAGCAAATACCAGAGACCCGGGAACAGGTCCATGCCGAGGAAATTCAGCGCGTACAGCACCAGAATCACAATCATGGCAGAGAAATCGATGCCGCCCATCGCAGGCAGAATACGGCGAATCGGTGCCATCAGCGGTTCAGTCAGCTGAATCAACACGTAATCAATCGGGCCACGTCCCTGGCTGATCCAGCTCATCAGTGAACGAATGATAATCACCCAGAACACCAGATAACCGGCGGATTTCACCAGTGACAACAGGCCGACTAACAGATTGGTGGGATCCACTGAGAAAACGCCAACCTGAATTAACAGTAGCACCGGATATTTCAGGGTGGTCAGTACAAAGGCCAGCACCAGAGAGGCTGTGTCAATCGGGCCTATCGCTGGCAGCACGCGGCGCAGCGGCTTGATAATCGGCTGTGTAATCTTCACCACAAACTGTGACAGCGGGTTGTAGAAATCACAGCGTGACCACTGCATCCAGATGCGCAGCAGCAATACCATCACGTACAGGTCGATCAGCGTTTTGACTAAAAACGTCATTGTTAACATGAGGTTCCTCAATTATTGTTGTGAAGGTCGCGCATAATCCCGCGCGCCAAATACGGCGGTGCCAATGCGCACCATGGTGCTGCCTGCGGCGATTGCCGCATCCATGTCGTCGCTCATTCCCAGAGAAAGCGTATCGACGTCAGGGTAATTCTGTTGCAGGGCGCGAAACGCGTCAGCCATCTGCTGACATACCGCGAACTGTCGATCGTAATCTGGCTCCGGCGCCGGGATCGCCATTAATCCGCGCAAGCGCAGACGCGGCAATGCGGCTATCTGCGTCGCCAGCGCCGGAATCGCCTCCAGCATGATGCCAGATTTGCTGTTCTCGTCACTGATATTTACCTGAATTAACACGTTAAGCGGTGGCAACGCTGCCGGACGCTGATCGTTCAGACGTTGTGCAATGCGTTCACGATCCACGGTGTGACACCAGGCAAAATTCTCCGCCACCAGGCGGCTTTTATTGGATTGTAGCGGCCCGATAAAGTGCCACTGCAGATCAGGATGTGCGGCCAGCTCAGTCACCTTTTCAACCCCTTCCTGTACGTAATTTTCACCGAATGCCTGCTGACCCGCAGCAATCGCTTCTGCGACTGCGCTCGCAGGTTTGGTTTTGCTCACTGCAAGCAGGGTAATTTCTTCTGGCGCGCGGCCGCAGCGTGCAGCGGCAGTGGCGATACGCTCACGCACTTTCTGTAGGTTGTGCTCAATGGAAGTCATAGTCAGGAGAAGTTAAATGGATTTGGATGAAGTTGTGGCCCTTAGTGTAAAGCATAACGCCGCCGATCTGCACCTTTGCAGCGGACATTTACCGCACTGGCGCCGACAGGGCGTGCTGGAGCCGATCCCACAGCAAACCGCACTGGATGGCGACTGGCTGGAAACCTTTTTGCAACAGTGGCTCAGCGGCGTGCAGCAGGATGAGCTGGAAGCGAGCGGGCACGTTGATTTTGCCATCACTCTGGAAAGCGGCGTGCGTTTGCGTGCCAACCTGTTTATGCAGCGCCACGGTTTATCGCTGGCGTTGCGCTTGATTGCCAGCCAGGCACCCGATATCAACCAATTACAGCTGCCCGACGTAGTACAGCAGTTGTTGCAGCTGGAGGAGGGGCTGATCTTAATTACGGGTGCCACCGGCAGCGGTAAATCCACCACGCTGGCAGCGATGGTGGACAGCCTCAATCGCGAACAGGCACGCCACATTATTACGCTGGAAGATCCAATTGAATTTGTGCATCACAGCCAGCGCTCGTTGATTCAGCAGCGGGAAGTGGGAACGCACGCGGCATCATTCCAGCATGGATTGAAAGCGGCTCTGCGCGAAGACCCGGATGTGATTCTTTTGGGCGAGCTACGTGACAGCGAAACCATTCGACTGGCGCTGACGGCGGCAGAGACCGGGCATCTTGTACTGGCAACGTTGCACACGCGAGGTGCCACGCAAGCGGTGGATCGTCTGGTGGATGTGTTTCCTGCCGAGGAAAAAAACCTGGTGCGCACCCAGTTGGCGGGCAGTTTGAAAGCGGTGCTGGCGCAGCGTTTGGTGCCGGCAAAAAACGGCGGGCGAATTGGCTTGTTCGAGGTGTTGGTGGCCACGCCTGCGGTGACCAATTTAATCCGTGAGGGCAAGATGCATCAACTGCCTGGCGTGCTGCAAACCGGCGCGCAGTCAGGGATGCAGACGTTCGCGCAGAGCGAACAGGCGCGACAACAGGCGGGATTGATTTGAGAATTTGCGAGTCGATTCAAAAGGGCGGGCATGATTTGCGTGCCTGCGAGTTGCTACTAAAGGGCGGGGCATGATTTGAATGCTTGCAAGTCGATACAAGGGAGTGGGCATGATTTGAGTGCCTGCGAGTTGATACAAAGAGGCGGGGATGATTTTAATGCCTGCGAGTCGTTACAACAGGGCGGGGCATGATTTGCGCGCCTGTGAGTCAATACAAGTGGCAGAATTGATTGGCGTGTTTGCAGGTTGCCGTAAATGGCGGGAGCACTATAGCCGAGCGAATAACAAGCAAGCTGTTGCCGCAATTTGTCAGGTGCGCATTCACGCGCACCTGGATTTCAATCAGTGCGTATCGAACCAATCTTCCAGAATGATCACCGCCGATTGCGAATCGACCTGACCTTTTTGCAATGCACGGAAGCCACCGCGTTCGAACAGGTCGGCGCGCGCTTCCACGGTGCTTAACCGCTCGTCCTGCAGCTCAACGCGCACGCCGAATCGGCCATGAATGCGATTGGCGAACTTACGGGCGCGATCGGTTAACGGCTGCTCGGTGCCGTCCATGTTCAACGGCAAGCCCACCACCACGTAATCAGGCTGCCACTCTTTCAGTAGCTTCTCGATCAGCTTCCAGTCCGGCGTGCCATCTTGCGCTTTAAGCGCGGTCAGAGCGCGAGCGGTGCCGGTCAACTGTTGACCGACCGCCACACCGATGCTTTTGGTGCCGAAATCGAAGCCAAGCAAGGTTTCACTGGCCATCAGGCGTGCCCTGCATCGCTGGTCATATTATGAATATCAATGCCCATGCTGCGTGCGGCTTCGCGCCAGCGCTCGGCGATTGGCGTCTGGAACAGAATATTGCTGTTCGCGGGTGTGGTCAGCCAGGCATTTTCCAGCAGCTCGTTCTCCAGCTGATCTTTTTCCCAGGCGCAATAACCTAAAGCCACCAGCACGTTATCGGGCTGTTCTGAGGTGCCGATCGCTTCCAGCACATCCCGTGAAGTGGTGATCACGGTGTTATCAGAGATACGGATGCTGGAAGAGTAAATTTTCTGGGCAGAGTGCAGGATAAAGCCGCGATCTTCCGCCAGCGGGCCGCCAGCGAACACCGGCTTATCCAGCTTAATGGCAGGATCACGTTCTGATGGGCTGATTTTAAGTTTCTTCAGAATGCCTTCGACCGTCAGGTTTTCCATCGGCTTATTCACGATCAAGCCCATGGCGCCATCTTCATTGTGCTCGCAGATATACACCACCGAGCGTTTGAACAGCGGGTCCTGCAGCGACGGCATCGCAATCAAAAAATGGTGCTGTAAATTCATTCTCACTCGTATACCAAAAATAACCGGCGCGGCCGCAGCCACGTCGGTTTTGGGTTCTCACGGCGCTTACACGCCGTTGACATCAGCCCAGGCGTTTCTCAATGGCATCCATCAGCATGCCGGTGATCGAGATCGGGAATGCAGCCTCGATTTCACGCACGCAGGTTGGGCTGGTTACGTTAACTTCGGTGAGTTTATCACCAATGATGTCCAGACCGACAAAAATCAGCCCTTTAGCTTTCAGCGTTGGACCCACGCGACGGGCGATTTCCCAATCGCTGTCACTCAACGGGCGTGCTTCACCGCGGCCACCAGCTGCAAGGTTACCACGGGTTTCGCCACCCTGTGGGATACGCGCCAGGCAATACGGCACCGGCTCGCCATCCACCACCAGCACGCGCTTATCGCCCTCTTTGATCGCCGGCAGGTAGTTTTGCGCCATGCAGAAGTTCTGGCCGTGATTGGTCAGGGTTTCGGTGATGACACCAAAGTTCGGGTCGTCCTGCTTCACGCGGAAAATCGAGGCGCCGCCCATGCCGTCCAGCGGCTTAAGGATCACATCACCGTGCTCCTGCCAGAAGGCACGCAGCTGCTCTTTATTGCGGGTCACCAGCGTGTCTGGCGTCAGGTCGGCGAACCACGCGGTGTACAGTTTCTCGTTACAGTCACGCAGGCTCTGCGGTTTGTTGACGATCAGCGTACCTTGCTCTTCCGCGCGCTCCAGCAGGTAGGTGGCATAGATGAATTCGGTATCGAACGGCGGATCTTTACGCATCAGCACCACGTTGAGATCGGCCAGCGGGATTACCTGCTCACTGCCGAACTCGTACCATTTGTCGTAGTTCTGCTCCACGCTCAGCAGGCGCGTGCGGGCGTAGGTGACGCCACCGCGCAGGGAGAGATCGCCCATCTCCATGTAATGAATTTCGTAACCACGGCGCTGTGCTTCCAGCAACATGGCGAAGCTGGTGTCTTTTTTAATGTTGATGGACGAAATTGGGTCCATAACGATGCCAAGCTTAATCATTATTCTCTCCTCAAAGGGGGAATTTATTGCCCCGTTCCGTGACAGCGCTGCGGCTTTTCACGTGCGTAGTTTTAAAACCCTAAAAGTATCCCTTAACCCAGGTCACCAAACCTCACCTGAAGTGCCGTAATGGCCGTCAGTGCGGTAGTTTCTGTACGCAACACGCGTGGGCCCAGCAAAATATCGGTGAAACCCTGCTGCGCGGTCATGGCAATTTCGTCTGCGGATAAGCCGCCTTCCGGACCAATCAGCAGGCGTACACGTTCAACCGGCTGCGGCAGAGTGTTAATACTGTGGCTGGCACGCGGATGCAGATTGAGCTTTAAACCGCTTTCCTGCTCGGCACACCAGGCTTCCAGCGTCATCGCTTCACGGATTTCCGGCACACGATTACGGCCGCACTGTTCACAGGCGGCAATCGCAATTTTTTGCCATTGCTGAATCTTCTTCGCCAGTCGTTCAGCATCCAGCTTTACGCCGCAGCGCTCCGAAAACAAGGGTGTAATTACGTTCACGCCGAGTTCGATCGATTTCTGGATGGTGAATTCCATCTTTTCGCCGCGCGACATCACCTGCCCAAGATGGAGAAGGAGCGGAGATTCACGGTCATCAGGCTGACTGGCAAGGACCCTTACTTTTACACGCTTTTTATCAGCCTGGGTGATTTCGGCGTTAAAAGTCAGATTACTGCCATCAAACAGCTCAATTTGTTGACCGGCGGTCATGCGCAGCACGCGCCCGACGTGGTTAGCGGCATCTTCGTCGAGGAAGACTTCACTGTTAACTTCAAGAGGTTCGGGATGATAAATGCGAGGTATGCGCATGCGGTTCCTGCCAGCGTTATGCCGTGTCTTCGGACACGGCCCAATCGGAAAAAAGCTAGTGTAGGGTAGCGCTTTTAGCGCTGGCAAGCCTGTTGTACATAGGGATTGTGATTTCCCTGCACCTGCGCGATGCGGTTGTCGCGTTCACACTCCCATTGGCTTACCGGATATTGCTTGTTCCAGGCGGTGAACAGCTGGGTCTGCTGGCGTGACAGACGCAACTGATACTGGTCACGCATGTAGAAGTAAGTGCGGGCGATGGCACCGCGTGCACGCTCGGGTGGCTGCGCCAGCTTCTGCTTGAAATCGACTTTCATTGCGCACTGACCATATTGCGCGTCGCCGCCGTTCCACTGACTGTACTGGAAGTTATTGCGATCGCCATTCACTTCACCAATCGCCGGCTGCAGATTGTGCAGGTCGCTTTCAATGCGGCGGTAATCGGCATCTTTACTGCAGTTTTTACGGCCGCCGTTTTGCCAGCACTGGCGCTGATGGCCGAACTCCCATGCGGGCATCACATGTTCCCACTCAATACGCTCTGCGCGATTGGCATTTTTACGCACGCTGTAGCCACAGCTGCTGAGGTCAGGGACGCCTTTTTTGCCGTGCCAGCTGATTTTACAGCCGCAGTAAAATTCTGCCGGGGCATCGGCATTGATCTGCGCGGCGACCACTTTGGCCTGCTGGAAGTTGTTTTGATTGTAGTGGGTGATGCTGAGGCTGAAGGCGCTAATGGGGGCAACTAATAAGGAGAGTAACAACAGCGTTTTGCGAGACATATTCCAAAAATTACCTGATGCGTAAAAAGGCGGCAGGGTAACAGAATGGCGCAGGGTGGGAAATCAGATAAACGGATTAAGCTGCTGAAAATTCACCAGGTTGCAGCAAGGTGCCGCAATGCACGCAGCGATATTCACTCTCGCCGCGCTGCACGCGATTGTGGCGGCGCACGGTGAGCTGATGCTGCTGACAGCGGCAGCGATAGGGGAAGGTATTGCTGCGCACCGACGCGATTTCGAACTGATGGGTACGACGCGCGGGAACGCCGAGCACGCTCTCCATCATCCACTTCCACTCTTTGCCGTGCGGCGGCACGCGGCCAAAGGTTTTCCATACCAGCAGGTGCGCCAGTTCGTGCGGCACCACCTCATCCACAAATGCCTGCTGATTCTCCAGCAATAGCACCGGGTTGATGCGAATCTCCCATTTCTCCAGCCAGGCCGTACCGGCAGCGGTGCCGCGCTGCTGATACACCAGCTTCGGCTCGTCATAGTGACGCTCCAGCTTTTCATTGGCGAGCTGCAAATGGTGACGCAACGAGCGCATCACGGCTTGTTGCAGGGCAATGGGAAGGCGAGGTGTTTTCATGTCGGGCAGGATAACCTGGTACGCACAAATGCGCACCTGACGAAACGCACAAAAAAAGGGCCGCCAATCGGCAGCCCTTCGTATCGCTTATCGACCTTATTGCTGGCCGATATCGCGCAGTTTTTTGCCTTGCATCAGGTTGCGCTCGATGTGTTCCAGCGAGACGTTTTTGGTCTCTGGAATCAGCGCCACGGTCAGCAGGATAAAGAACACATTCAGACCTGCGTATACCCAGAAGGTCGGCGCGTTGCCCAGCGTGTTCAGCATGGTCAGGAAGGTGGCACCGACGATCATGTTGGCAATCCAGTTGGTTGCGGTCGACACGGTGATACCAAAATCGCGGCCTTTCAGCGGCTGAATTTCTGAACACAGTACCCAGATCAACGGACCGGCAGACATCGCAAAACCAACGATGAACATCAGCAGCATGGCGACAGCAAAGTATTGTGCGGAAGCGGAGTTAATGCCGATGTGCAGCATGGTACCGAGGATACCCATACCGGCAGCCATCACGATGAAGCCCAGCACCAGCGTCGGTTTACGGCCCCAGCGATCCACCAGGCCAATCGCAATAAAGGTCGCCAGTACGTTGACCAGACCGACAATGACCGTGCCCCACATCTGCTGAGTGGTATTGGCGAAGCCCGCAATCTCAAAGATTTTTGGCGCGTAATACATGATGACGTTCATACCGGTGAACTGCTGCATCACCTGCAACAGCACGCCCAGGAACACCGCACGGCGGAAGTTGCTGTTGCTCTGGAACAGCTGCCAGCCAGACTGTTTGATCTTCAGGCTTTCACGAATCTCATCCAGTTCACGTTTAGCTTGTTCGCTGGTATCACGCAGACGAGCCAGCACGCGTTCTGCACTGCGGAAATCGCCTTTCGCCGCCAGCCAGCGTGGACTGTTTGGCAGGAAGAATACGCCTACCAGCAGCAGCACGGCCGGAATGGTGATGATACCCAGCATCCAGCGCCATGCGCCTGCGTCACTAAATGCAGTGTCAGACAGATACGCGCCCAGGATACCGATGGTGATCATCAGCTGATACAGAGAAATCATGCTGCCACGAATCTTTTCCGGTGCGATTTCAGAAAGATACAGAGGAGCAGTGTAAGACGCGACACCGACTGCCAGGCCGAGTACTACACGTGCAGCAATCAGCATGTCCGGGCTAACCGCCATGGCTGACCACAGTGAACCGATCACGAACAGAATCGCACCTGCCATCAGGCTCTTTTTACGGCCAAGATGTGAAGACATCCAGCCACTACCAATCGCACCCACAGCCGCACCAAACATCATTGAACTCACAATCCACTCTTGCTCATGTGCAGTGACGTTGAAATCTTTTGCGATGAAGGGCAGGGCACCAGCGATAACGCCGATATCCAGACCAAACAGCAGGCCGGCCAGAGCCGCTAAGAAGCAGACAAACAAGGTCATCATCTTGTTCGATGTTCTGCTCTTATGAGTATTACCAGGCATAATGCCTCCGAAGTTTATCTATCGTTGTTTTTATCAATGTTATGAAACCTGCCGACGGAAAAAAGTGAGGGTGATCACATCAGTGTAATCGGTTACACACGCTGAAACCCTGCAATCCAGCATTTTCCGCCTGAAATAGTTACGTAACCAGTAAGGTATAGCACCCTTTAAGTTTCTGACATCTCTCTAAATATCGGCTATCAGACGACGCTGAAAATAACGCATTTTCATATGAATAACTACGCTGAAAATTCTCTAAATGACAGATTACAAAAGATTTTCAAAATGTAATCGTTAACACTTTGTTGTAAGCATCGAAAATGAAGTGTAGACGGCGGGGAAAAATGTGCAGGCTGGTTAACGGGCATAAAAAAGCCCGCAATAAGCGGGCTCGTTTTTGCAGGATTGTAAGATTACAGGCCCGCAGCCTCGCGCAGTTGAGCAGCTTTATCAGTCTGCTCCCACGGGAAGTGTTCGCGACCAAAGTGACCGTAAGCGGCGGTCTCTTTGTAGATTGGCTTCAACAGATCCATCATCTGAATCAGGCCGTAAGGACGCAGGTCGAAGAACTCGCGCACCAGCAGGGTCAACTGCTCGGTAGGGACTTTCTCAGTACCGAAAGTTTCCACCATGATGGAAGTTGGCTCAGCCACGCCGATCGCGTAAGAAACCTGGATTTCGCAACGGTCAGCCAGGCCAGCCGCCACGATGTTTTTCGCCACATAGCGTGCTGCGTAAGCTGCAGAACGGTCAACTTTAGACGGGTCTTTACCAGAGAACGCACCGCCACCGTGACGCGCCATACCGCCGTAAGTATCAACGATGATTTTACGACCAGTCAGACCGCAGTCGCCCATTGGGCCGCCGATCACGAAGCGACCGGTTGGGTTGATATGGTATTTGGTGCTGGCATTCACCCACTCTGCAGGCAGTACCGGCTTGATGATCTCTTCCATCACCGCTTCACGCAGATCGGCTGTCGAAATTTCTTCAGCGTGCTGAGTCGACAGGACAACCGCATCGATACCGACAATTTTGCCGCCATCGTACTGGAAAGTGATCTGGCTTTTCGCATCCGGACGCAACCACGGCAGTGAGCCGCTTTTACGCACTTCAGCCTGACGCTGCACCAGACGGTGGGCGTAGGTTACCGGAGCAGGCATCAGCACGTCGGTTTCGTTGGTGGCGTAGCCAAACATCAGGCCCTGGTCGCCCGCGCCCTGTTCCAGCGGATCGGTACGGTCAACACCCTGGTTGATGTCAGGAGACTGCTTGCCAATCGCGCTCAGTACGGCGCAAGAGTTCGCATCAAAGCCCATATCGGAATGGACATAGCCGATTTCACGTACGGTATTACGGGTGATCTCTTCGATATCCACCCATGCGCTGGTGGTGATTTCACCGCCAACCAGCACCATACCGGTCTTAACGTAAGTTTCGCAGGCCACGCGTGCTTTAGGATCCTGTTCAAGGATCGCATCTAACACGGCATCGGAAATTTGGTCAGCGATTTTATCAGGATGTCCTTCTGATACGGACTCAGATGTAAATAGGTGTTTAGCCATTCTGTTCTTTACCTTACAAATGGTTTGAATTCGACTGCATAGCGTAAGTGGACCAGGCCGACTCGACGCCCCTTCAGGCAAAGCCGCGAGCAGTAGGGAGTATTGGCGTAATCGCCGACACCGCCTGGATGTTAACCAGTTTAGATGGAAAACCATCTGGACGGCTATTCTAGGTTACACAGTGAGCACTTTTCCAGTGCTTTTTCTGATTCCGCACGTTTACGCAAGTGAGCAAATGGAAGAAATTCCTGACACCTTCCACAGATCCCAGACAAAGATTTTGCTTTTTTACCCTGCAGACTGTATAAAACGCCGCTGCTGTCGACCACAGTACAAAAGGATGACGCCACCGTGCGTCGCGCCGTCAGAGCTATTCTCTGATTTTCACCCAGGCCGTTTCTCGTTTGCTGTTTGCAGGCGTTGGAGGTGATAAAAGTAATGAACCACACTTCTCTTCTTTTCGGTTCACTGCGCTCAACGGGCGCGCTGGCAATCCTTTCCCAATCCAGTCTTATTCTTTTCTCTCGTCGAAGTTTTGCGCGTTGCGGTAATTATCCCGACACGAGCGCCGGCTAAGCTATTCCCTCATTTCTGTCGCTGTGTTTCACTCGTCTTTGGCGGTGAAAAGCGTTGGCTTCTGGCCCGTTTTTTACTGACTACGGCGTGGTGTTTTACACTTAGAGTCAGCAACGTGCACGGCAACCCGATAATCGGAGCTCAGCAGGATGGGGAAATGTTTACCCAGACTCACAACAGCAAGACCCGGCAACTGTTTCATATTTCAACGGAAAATTGAGGTTCGCGATGTCTGACGACATGAAGAATATCAAGGGTTCGTCAGCTGGCGAACAGGGTGTACTCCGCTCCATGCAGGAGGTGGCGATGAACGATCAGGAAGCGAGCAGAATGCTGCGTACCTACAATATTGCCTGGTGGGGTAATAACTATTATGACGTCAACGAGCTGGGTCACATCAGCGTGTGTCCGGATCCGGATCAGCCGGAAGTGCGCGTTGACCTTGCCAAGCTGGTCAAAGAGCGTGAAGCCGATGGTCAGCGTCTGCCTGCGCTGTTCTGCTTCCCGCAGATTTTACAGCATCGCCTGCGTTCGATTAACGCCGCCTTCAAACGTGCGCGCGAATCCTACGGCTACAAAGGTGACTACTTCCTGGTTTACCCGATCAAGGTTAACCAGCATAAGCGCGTGATTGAATCACTGGTCAACTCCGGTGAGCCGCTGGGCCTGGAAGCCGGTTCGAAAGCCGAGCTGATGGCGGTGATCGCGCACGCGGGTAAAACCCGTTCAGTGATTGTCTGCAATGGCTATAAAGACCGCGAGTACATTCGTCTGGCGCTGATTGGCGAGAAACTCGGTCACAAGGTTTACCTGGTGATCGAGAAAATGACCGAAGTGCGCCTGGTGCTGGAAGAGGCCGAGCGCCTGAACGTGATCCCACGTTTGGGGATTCGCGCGCGTCTGGCTTCGCAAGGCTCCGGTAAATGGCAGTCGAGCGGTGGTGAGAAATCTAAGTTCGGTCTGGCAGCGTCACAGGTGTTGCAGCTGGTGGACATCATGCGCAAAGCCGGCCGTCTCGACAGCCTGCAACTGCTGCATTTCCATCTTGGCTCGCAGATGTCCAACATTCGCGACATCGCCACCGGTGTGCGTGAGTCGGCGCGTTTCTACGTTGAGCTGGCGAAGCTCGGCGTGAACATCAAATGCTTTGATGTCGGCGGCGGTTTGGGCGTGGATTATGAAGGTACGCGTTCGCAATCTGACTGCTCGGTGAACTACGGCCTGAACGAATATGCCAACAACGTGATTTGGGCAATTGGTGATGCTTGTGAAGAGCACGGTCTGGAGCATCCAACCGTCATCACCGAATCCGGTCGTGCGGTTACCGCGCACCATACCGTGCTGGTCTCCAACATCATCGGTGTAGAGCGCAACGAATTCAGTACGCCAGTGGCGCCAGATGTCGATTCACCACGTCCGATTCAGAGCCTGTGGGATACCTGGCAGGAGATGCATGAGCCGAACGTCCGTCGTTCGCTGCGTGAATGGCTGCACGATAGCCAGATGGATCTGTTCGATATCCATACCGGTTACTCTTCCGGCACCTACGATCTCGGCCAGCGCGCCTGGGCAGAGCAGCTTTATTTAAGCATCTGTCACTATATCCAGCAGCATCTGGACCCAAGCAACCGTGCGCACCGCCCGATTATTGATGAACTGCAGGAGCGTATGGCGGATAAGATTTACGTCAACTTCTCGCTGTTCCAGTCAATGCCGGATGCGTGGGGTATCGATCAGCTGTTCCCGGTGCTGCCGCTGGAAGGATTGAACAAGATCCCTCAGCGTCGTGCGGTGTTACTCGACATTACCTGTGACTCCGATGGCACCATCGATCACTACGTAGATGGCGACGGTATTGCCACCACCATGCCGATGCCAGAGTACGACATTGATAATCCGCCAATGCTGGGCTTCTTTATGGTTGGCGCGTATCAGGAAATCCTCGGCAACATGCACAACCTGTTTGGCGATACCGAAGCGGTTGACGTATTCGCTTTCCCGGATGGCAGCGTTGAAGTGCAATTGTCAGATGAAGGCGATACCGTGGCAGACATGCTGGAGTATGTGCAGCTGAACCCTAACGATTTGATGACGCTGTTCCGCGATCAGGTGACACAGCAGAAAGACATCGACGAAGAGCTGCGTGCACAGTTCCTTGAAGAGTTTGAAAGTGGCTTATATGGTTACACCTATCTTGAAGATGAGTAACTGTTAATACGCATAGCGGGCCCTGTACAGGGCCCGTTTTTATTTACCTGCCATTCTATTTTCTTATTCCTCTATTCTTTTATTAGAAGTGTGATGAAGATCACTCTCAATAAATGTTAATCATCCATTTATAACTCGCGCCTAAAATACGTGTTTTCTATCCCCTTCATTTTTATTCACAAAGCTAAAGAACCGCTTCGCTTCAATCCCGAATATCCCTGCATTAGTTACTGATTTTGTAAGGATTGGATAGGTAATCTGTTATGTTTTCTTATCGATGTATAATAAAAATTTAAACATTAATGATTGAATAGTCCCATCAAGAAACTACATTTTTTGGCGTCTTTTGGAGCCATACATTCCAGAACGAAAAAAATGAATTTTGCGATGTAATTATCTTTATCAGACAAATTAAGAATAATTTATACAATAAATTCAATGTGTTCGTTGTTTTGATATCTGTCAAGGATGGTATTAACTTAAATTTTTCCAGGAATTATCTGATAATTTTGTGAAAGTAAATTAAGTTTACTATGGAAATTGATAGATTTAAACGATTAAAGTTGGGGCGAGCCTTTACTGAAATCTATTTTGCAAACTGTAAGCTGTACGTTAGGCTTCAGTTAACGTGTTAAGTTTTATCGATGTTTCCCTTACATCTCACATGAGTAATCCTGACAGTTCAGGAGTATCAGTAAGTTGCGGAAGGGACCGTGAAATGAGCAATCAACCTGAATACATTTTCTTGCTGGAACCCGTTCACGGTAAAGCCGGCGAGTTGATTGCATGGGAATTGTTAACCCGATTCTCAGATGATGCAGATATTAATAATAAACGTAACCCTTGCAGGGATGAGGGGTTCTTCAGTCGGCTTCCTGCTGACGAGAAATGGCAGTTATTCCTCCACCAGATCGGAAAACTTATTCAGCTATACCAGAAAGGGTTTGATCAGGTAGTCAGTGTAAATGTGGATAGAGATATCGTCGCCGGTATTTTTGAAGATGCTGAAATACAACAAAAACTGGCGAGTTTAACGTTGTTGCGTTTAGAGATATCCGCCTTTTTTACCGCGCGGTTTAACAGCGCAGACCTGCTGATATTAAAAGGTGTCGCGAAAGTGACGCACGCCCCTTTATAGCTTGATGACTTTGGTCCGGGTTATTCCAACCTGACCATGCTCGATAGCGGAATATTTGAAATCGTCAAGATTGACAAAGATTTTTTTTGGCAATTTGGCGACGGTCACATTTTTGACACGCTGCTTAGCCACCTCAACCAATTATGCAAAGGCGTGATTGTTGAAGGCGTTGAAAACCCATTACACCTCGATTTGCTGGCGCATAAAGCGATCTACGGTATGCAGGGCTATCACTGGCAGAGTGTCTATCTAAATGATTTTATTAAGCAATCCTGAGTTTGTGCGGGTTCGGCCACTACAATCGGGGTAGAAAAAATGTCTAAAAATGGGTTCATTGCATTCAATTTGATTTGTGCTCGCCCAATGGAAAATAAAGGCATTTCCCCCTTTGTTGCGCTGAAAAATAAACCCAGCCCATTCCCAGGATGGAGGCTTAACTCGGCTCAGCGCGATTTCATCATGAGTTTGTATGAAATCGACCAAGAGAAGAAGTGAATAGTCATCTGGATTATTCGCCATTGAAGCCGGTATCTGCGGATACCGGGCGTTTTTATGGAATTTAATAACTGCGCGGGATTTCGATAAAATGAATAATATCTCTATCACTCCTAAAGGTGGGACAGTAGCCTCTGAAGTTAGCGGCTCTCAAGTCAACTTAACTGCGCCAAGCGTAGTTAAACTTCACCTTAATCAATCAGATATTAAGTCTTTCACACGCAATGGTAATGATTTAGTCGTCACCACAAAATCTGGTGAAGTGGTTGTTATTCATAACTTTTATACAGCAGCAGGCGACAGTGACCTGGTGCTGCAGGACGACAAAGGTGCACTGTGGTGGGTTGAAGATCCGGGCACTGATGGGTTCCAGTACGTCAACATTGACAGCACCGAAGGGCTGTTAGCTGAGAACACCACCAATGACGGCACGATTGCCGCCTTCGGTATCGGTGGTGCGGCGCTGGCGGGCTTGGGTGCGATGTTTGCTGGTTCATCGGGCGGCGGCGGCGGTAATGCAGCGGTCGGTGACGGTAGTACCGGTGGTGGGGATAACGGCGGGGGAAATAACGGCGGGGGCAACAACGGCGGGGGCAACAACGGTGGGGGGGATACCACACCTCCTGCCGTCGTCACCAACCTGGTCGTCAGTGACAACGTTGGCCCCTATCAAGGCGCGATCACCACGGGTTCAGTCACCGATGACAACACTCCAACCTTAAGTGGCAACGGCGAAGTCGGTGCCATTATTCGCGTTTATGATGGCACAACGTTGCTGGGCTCCACCGTGGTGGGTGCAAATGGCACATGGTCCTTCACCTCACCAGCGCTGGCAGACGGTTCACACAGCCTGACCGTCACCGCGACCGATGCGGCTGGTAATACCAGCGCCGCCAGCGATCCGATTACCTTTACCGTGGATACCACTGCCCCAGAAGCGGTGAGTGATCTCAATGTCGGGAACAACGCAGGCTCGGTGGTATTGCCGATCGCCAATGGTGGATCCACCAATGACACCACGCCTTTGCTGAGCGGCAGAGGCGAGGTAGGAAGCATCATCACCATTCGCGATGGCGATACTGTACTTGGTAGCGTAACCGTTGGCAGTAACGGCAGTTGGAGTTTCACTAGCCCAGAATTAGCTCAGGGTAGTCATACCCTCAGCATCACTTCGACAGATGCGGCGGGCAACACCAGCGTAGCGACCACCATTACCTTCACGGTCGATACCGAAGCACCGGCCAGCGCCACGGGTCTGGCATTAAGTGGGGATGCTGACGGAACTGCAACACCGGTGACCAGCGGCGGAACGACCGATGACAGCACACCAACCCTGACCGGAAATGGTGAAGTGGGTGCGGTGATCAGCGTTTATGACAACAACACCCTGATTGGCACGGCGGTGGTCGGCAGCAACGGCACCTGGAGCTTCACTACGCCAGCGCTGAGCAACGGTGCGCACAGTCTGACCGTGACGCAGACCGATGCAGCCGGCAATGTCAGCTCGGTTTCTGATGCGTTTGATTTTAATGTGCAGGCTGGGCTGCCTCCAGCCACCACCTCACTGGAAATCACCGACGACTCCGGCAGCACTCTGGTGCAGCTGACTAACGGCTCCAGCACCCATGACACTACGCCAACCCTGAGTGGCCTTGCTTTTGCCGGTGCAGTCATCACCTTGTACAACGGCACGACAGAAATTGGCAGTGTGGTGGCGGGTGCGGATGGACAGTGGAGCTTCACGCCAACTGCGCTGGCGGATGGCACTTATAGCTTCCATGCTTCCGTCACGGATACTGATGGCACCGTGACACAAACGCCAACTATCGTCATCACCGTTGACACTGTCGTGCCAGATCCAGCATCCGGTCTGCAGCTAAGCGACAACGATAACGGCACGGTTCAACCTATTGCTTCTGGTGGTGCGACCAACACCACTCATCCGGTACTCACCGGGACAGCGGAGCCGGGCAGTACAGTGACCATCCGTGATGGTGATACCGTGCTGGGTACGGCCACAGTGGGCAGTAACGGCAGCTGGAGCTTTACCTCTCCAACGCTGTCCGAAGGAAGTCATAGCCTGACCACTACCGTTACTGATCCTGCCGGAAATACCAGTGCGGCTTCTGATCCTATCACCTTCACCGTGGACACACAGGCCCCTGCAGGTGCCAGCGATCTGGTGGTCAGCGATAACGTTGGCACCGTCACCGGCCCATTGACAGCCGGATCCACCACTGACGACAGTACGCCAACCCTGAGCGGCAAAGCTGAAGCCAATGGCATCGTTAAGGTTTATGACGGCACCACGCTGCTGGGCAGTGTGGCCGCTGACAGTGCAGGTAACTGGAGCTTTACCACGCCTGCGCTGAGTAATGGCGCACATACGCTGAGCGTGACGGTAACGGATGCCGCAGGCAATGTCAGTCCGGCAACTACCGGTTTTGGTTTGACGGTGAATGCGGGTGTGCCGCCAACCACCAGCACGTTGCAGGTCACTGACGATAGCGGCAGTACGCTGAAAGTGTTGCCTGATGGCTCAAGCACGCATGATAAAACACCGGTTCTCAGTGGCCTGGCGGCAGCCGGGGACATTATTACGCTGTACAACGGCACCACTTTGCTGGGCAGCACCACGGCAGGTTCCGACGGTCAGTGGAGCTTCACTCCCACTACGTTGGCGGATGGTTCTTACTCCTTCCATGCGGTTGCCACCGACAGCACCGGTAATCCTACCAACTCTGTTACCATCAACATCACGATTGATAGCGTTGCGCCAGCGGCGGCAGGCGATCTGCAGCTGAGCAACAACAACGGCAGTACCGTTACGCCAATCGCGGCAGGCGGCACCACCAGTGATAACACCCCAGTACTGAGCGGCACGGCTGAACCTGGCAGCACCGTTACTGTGCGTGATGGCGACAATGTGTTGGGCACGGCAACCGTTGGCAGCGATGGCAACTGGAGCTTTACCGCACCGGCACTCGGTGAAGGCAGTCATAGCCTGACGACTACCGTTACCGATGCTGCGGGCAATACCAGCCCAGCGTCCTCTCCGATTGCTGTCACTGTGGACACCTCGCCACCTGCCGCAGTCAGTGACCTTGTGGTCACCGATAATGTGGGTGATTCACAAGGTGAACTGACTTCAGGCGCGGTGACTGACGATAACACGCCAACGCTAAGCGGCACGGGTGAGCCTAATGCGCTGTTGAGCATCTATGACGGCACCACACTGCTGGGTAATACCACCGTGGGCGTTGATGGAACCTGGACCTTCACCACGCCGGCTCTGAGCAACGGTTCTCATAGTTTCACCATCACCGCCACAGATACCGCAGGCAATGTTGGCCCTGCCAGCCCACCATTTATTGTGGATATTGAAGCCGATCTGCCAACGGCCAGTGATTCTCTGGAAGTGATCGATGATAACGGCAACACCGTTGAGCAGTTGGTTGATGGAGCCAGCACCAACGATCCTACGCCAGTGCTGATTGGTTCGGCGAGTCCCGGCAATATCATCACCCTGTATGACGGTAGCCAGCTTCTTGGCAGCACCACCGCAGGCGCGAACGGACAATGGCTGTTCAGAATGGGCATCCTGAGTGATGGCCCGCATGCAATTCATGGCACTATCACCGATGCCGCGGGCAACGTCACCGATACCCTCACCATCAATATCACCGTGGATACGGTGGCGCCTGATGCAGTGACCGGCTTGCAGATTAATAACGATGCAGGCAGCACGTCCGTGCCTATTACCAATGGCAGCCTCACCAATGATGCAACGCCAGTTCTGAGCGGCAGCGCCGAAGCGGGTAGTGTGGTCACCATTCGTGATGGCAACACTGTGCTGGGTAGTGTGACTGTAGGTAGCAATGGTAACTGGAGCTTCACCACGCCTGCACTGGGTGATGGTAGCCACAGCCTGACGACTACCGCAACAGATGCGGCAGGTAACAGTAGCCCGGCTACCACACCAGTGACATTTACCGTTGATACCACGGCGCCAGCGGCGGTTAGTGGACTGGTCGTGACTGATGATGCAGGCACCAGCACCGGGGCGCTGACTTCCGGTGCGACCACCGATGACAGCACACCAACCCTGAGCGGCACGGCAGAAGCGGGCAGCATCGTTAAGGTTTACGATGGCACCACGCTGTTGGGCTCTGCATCCGTGGGCACGGATGGCAACTGGAGCTTCACGCCAGCTTCGCCACTGACCAATGGCCAGCATAACCTCACCACTACGGTGACCGATGCCGCAGGTAACGTGAGTCCGGCATCACCAGCCTTTACCGTGAATATTGATGCAGGTGTACCAACCACCAATGAACTCATTGTGGTAGCGGACGACAGCGGCAGCACTATTGTGCAGTTGACGGATAACTCCAGTACTCATGACAGCACGCCTGTGCTGAGTGGTCAGGCCGGTGCAGGCGATCTGATCACCATTTACAACGGCACCACCGTACTCGGTAGTGTCACGGCGGGCAGTAACGGACAGTGGAACTTTACGCCAGCCGCACTAACGGATGGCACCTATGCTTTCCATGCCACCGCGACAAACCCAACCACTGGCGCGATCAGCGATACACCGACGATCAATGTCACCATTGATACCGTGGCGCCTGCGGCACCAACGGGCGTTGGCCTGACCAATGGTGATGGCGATCCGATTCCATCGGGCAGCAGCACTAACACCACAACGCCGACTCTGGAAGGTAACGGTGAGCCTGGCGGTACTGTCACCATTACAGATGGCACCACCGTCATTGGTACAACAACAGTCGGCGGCGATGGCACCTGGACTTACACCACACCACCGCTGAGTGATGGCAACCACAGCCTGACGACCACCGTGACGGATCCGGCGGGTAACACCGGCCCGGCATCGACGCCTGTGACCGTGACGGTTGATACGCAACCTCCAGCAGCGGCGGGCAACGTCCAGCTTAGCAATGATGGCGGTACACCAATTACTTCTGGCGGCAGCACCAATGACAACACGCCAACCCTGAGCGGCACCGCAGAACCGGGCAGTACGGTAACCGTTTCTGATGGCGGCGCGGTATTGGGCACTGCCACTACCGGAAGCGATGGCACCTGGAGCTATACCCCCACCACGCCGCTGGGCGATGGCAGCCATAGCCTGACCACAACCGTGACCGATCCGGCGGGTAACACCGGACCGGCTAGTACGCCCGTCATTGTGACAGTCGACACCACCGCACCAGCAGCAGCAACAGGTGTGCTGCTGAGCAATGATTCCAGCGGCACAGCAGTACCGATCACTGGCGGCACCACCAATGACACCACGCCGGTGCTGAGTGGCCGAGCCGAACCTGGCAGCACCGTCAATGTTTCTGACAACGGTACGGTTATTGGCTCCACTACGGTGGGTAATGACGGCAACTGGAGCTTTACGCCAACTTCACCGTTGGGCGATGGCAGCCACAGCCTCACCACCACGGTAACTGACCCTGCGGGCAATACCGGTGCGGCAACCACGCCAATTACCGTCACCGTTGATACCACCATCCCTGCTGCACCGGGTAATGTGGCGTTGAGTAATGATGAGAGCGGCACCCCAGTACCGATTACCTCCGGCACGGCAACGAATGATGCCACTCCAGTTCTGAGTGGATCCGCTGCGGCAGGTAGCACTATCACCGTCTCAGATGGCGGCACAGTGCTGGGCACAGTAGTTGTCGGCGCGGGCGGCACCTGGAGCTTCACCCCAACCGATCCGTTGGGTGAGGGCAACCACAGCATTACCGCAACCACCACCAGTCCTGCCGGTAATACCAGCGGTCCATCTACGCCTATCGTGATCACCGTAGACACCACCGCACCTGCAGAAGCGAGTGGTCTGCAGCTCAACAATGACACCAGCGGCACGCCGGTCCCTATTACCGCCGGTGGCACCACTAATGACACCACTCCAGTCCTGAGTGGTACCGCTGAACCGGGCAGCACGGTGAAAGTTTCTGACAACGGCACGGAGATTGGTTCCGTCACAGTTGGCAGCAATGGTAGCTGGAGTTTCACCCCAACTACGCCGCTGGAGTCGGGTTCGCATAGCCTGACGACCACCGTGACTGATCCGGCCGGCAACACCGGTCCGGAAACCACACCGATTACCTTTAACGTGGACACCACGCGACCGGATCCTGCAAGTGGGCTGGTGCTGAACAATGACACCAGCGGTACGGCAGTACCGATTACCAATGGTGCGACAAATGACACAACACCGGTGTTAACCGGTTCAGCCGCCGTTGGCAGCACCGTTACCGTGCTGGATGGCACAACGGTTCTGGGCACCGTGGTGGTAGGCGCCGGGGGGACCTGGAGCTTCACTACGCCAGCGCTGAGCCAGGGCGATCACAGTCTGACCACGACGGTGACCAGCCCGGCAGGTAACGTTAGCGAGGCTTCACCAGCCATCACCGTCACCGTGGATACACAAGCACCTGCAGCGGCAGGAGGGCTGCAGTTCTCTACAGACGATGGCACCCCAATCGCCACTGGCGGTTCAACCAGCGATACCACACCAACCCTGAGCGGAACGGCTGAGCCAGGCAGCACCGTCACCATTTCTGAAGGCAACACCGTGCTCGGCACGGTGGTGGTCGGCACAGGAGGGACCTGGAGCTTTACGCCAACCACCGCATTGGATGAGGGTAGCCATAGCATTACCACCGTGGTCACTGACCCTGCGGGTAATAGCAGCGCACCAACCTCCGAAGTTGTGGTGATTGTTGACAGCACCTCTCCGGGTGAAGTCGGCAACCTGCAGCTCAGTGATGACTCAACGGGTGTGGCGGTGCCTATTACCGCAGGCAGTGCTACTAACGACCCAACGCCAGTGCTCAGTGGCACCGCAGAAGCGGGCAGTATCGTCACAGTGAAAGATAACGGCACCACGATTGGTACCGCGATTGTTGGTAGCGATGGCAACTGGAGCTTTACGCCAGCGACCGCGTTGATTGATGGCCCACACAGCCTGACTACCATTGTCACCGATTCAACCGGTAACGCCGGCCCTGAATCACCGGCATTTGGCTTCAGCGTGGATACCGTTGCACCTGATTCGGCTAACGCTGTGGTGCTGAACAACGACAACGGCACCCCCACACCGATCACTTCCGGTGGTGCCACCAATGACACCACGCCGGTACTGAGCGGCACTGCCGAGGTGGGCACCATTGTCACGGTACGTGATGGTGATACCGTGCTCGGCAGTGTTCAGGTCACTAACGGTGGCGCCTGGAGTTTCACTTCCCCGGTGCTCAGCCAAGGATCGCACAGCCTCACCGCCACCGTGACGGATGCGGCAGGCAACAGCAGTGCACCTTCTACGGCGATCACCTTTACCGTCGATACTCAGGCACCAAATACCGCAGGTGCCGTGCAGTTGAGTAATGACAGCAGCGGCACGGCTGTACCGATCACCGCGGGCAGTGTCACCAATGACAATACGCCAGTTCTGAGCGGTACGGCGGAAGTGGGCACGACGGTCACCATCCTTGATGGCAGTAATGTGCTGGGCACCGTGGTTGTGGGAACTGGCGGCACCTGGACCTTCACGCCTACCCTGGTATTGGGCGAGGGTCCGCACAGCATCACCACGACCGTTACCGATGCTGCGGGCAACGTCAGTTCGCCATCGGCGGCAATTGATTTCACCGTGGACAGCACACCACCAGCGACTCCGGTGGTGACCAGCCTCAGCAACAACAACGGCGGTACTGCCGTAGTGTTCACTGCGGGCAGCACCACCAATGACTCAACACCTGTTATTCGCGGAACCGGCGAAGTGGGCGCTACCGTGACCATTCGTGATGGCAGTACGGTTCTGGGGACGGCGATTGTCGGTACTAACGGCATCTGGCGCTTCGAGCCGACTACAGCACTGGGCCAGGGCAGCCATACTCTGACGGTTACCGCAACAGACACTGCAGGCAACAGCAGTGCACCTTCTGCAGGCATCACTTTCAACGTAGATACCATCGCACCTGACGCTATCAGTGATTTGGTGGCGAAAGATGACAGTGGCAATACACTAACCGGAGTGACCAACGACAATACACCATCCCTGAGCGGCACGGCGGAAGCGGGCAGTATCATCAAAGTTTACGATGGCACCACTCTGATCGGTTCGACTCAGGCTGGCACCGGCGGTACCTGGAACTTCACGACGCAGACCCTGACCGACGGCGCTCACACACTGACTGCCACCGCCACCGATACGGCAGGCAACGTCAGTGCTGCGGGTAATGCGGTGACGATAACGGTGGATACTTCTGTTCCGTCTACGCCAGACTTTGTGGTCACCAATAACGATGCCTTGCCAACGGAACCAGTGGCGAACAACGGCTATACCAACGACAACACGCCAGTGTTGAGTGGTACCGCTACGGCTAACAGCCTGGTGACCATTTATGATGGCAACACGGCGATTGGTAGCGTCACCACCAATGCGCAGGGCGTGTGGAGTTTCACCACTGCCACTCTGCCAGACGGTTCGCATCCACTGACCATTACGGTCACGGATTCAGCGGGCAACGTCAGCCCGGCTTCTGCTGTAGTCACGATCAATATTGACACTGAAGCGCCGGATGTGGCGCAAGGCGTGACCGTCAACAACAACGAAGGCAGCACGTTGGTGCCGATTGCAGCAGACGGCTATACCAACGACACCACGCCACAGCTGACCGGCAGTGCCGAAGCGGGCAGTATCGTCAGGATTTATGACGGTGCTGGCGAAATCGGCTCGGTGCTGGTAGGCAGCAGTGGTAACTGGAGTTTCACCACCGACACCCTGGATCAGGGTGAACACAATCTGAGTGTCACTGTGACGGATGCGGCAGGGAATACCAGCGCTAATTCCCCAACCCTGACCTTCACGGTGGACAGTGAAGTACCGGATGCAGCGCAAGGTCTGACGCTCGCCAATAACAATAGCGGCACTGAAGTGCCTGTCACGAGTGGCAGCACCACCAATGACAGTACTCCAGTTCTGCGTGGTACAGCAGAAGCCAACAGCACCATTATTATCTCTGATGGCAATACCGTTCTCGGTACGGTTATCGCGGATGGCAGTGGCGACTGGAGTTACTCACCAACATTGACTGATGGTACCCATAATCTGAGCGTGGTGGTGCAGGATGCGGCCGGCAATACCAGCCCGATCAGCGACGTTGTGACCGTCACCATTGATACCGTGGCACCGCCATCGGTCACCAACCTGGTGTTGACCAACAACATTGATGGTGCGATTAACATTCCAAACGGCGGCCTGACCAACGACAGCACGCCAGTGCTGAGCGGTAACGGTGAGGTGGGTAGCATTATCACTATCTCTGATGCCAGTGGAGTGTTGGGATCTACAACCGTTATTGCCGGTGGCACATGGAGCTTTACGCCACCTACGGCGCTGGCGGACGGTTCTCATACCTTCAGTGTCAGTGCGTCCGATGCGGCAGGTAATGTGAGCGGTACTACCACCATTAGTGCGGTGATTGATGCCACACCACCTGCGGCACCGAGTGCGATTACGGCCAGCAATGACGACGGTACTACGCCAGTAGCGATTACGAGTGGAAGCATCACCAACGACAGCACGCCGTTCCTCAGTGGCAGCGGAGAGGCGGGTAGTATTATCCGGATCTTTGATGGCACGACTGAGTTGGGCAGTACGGCTGTGGGTAGTAATGGCCAGTGGAGCTTCAGCGTGCCAGCGCTGGATGACGGCGCCTATACGCTGCGTGTGACGGCAACGGATGCCGCAGGTAACACCAGCGAGGCCGCGAACACCGTTGACTTCACCGTAGACGCCACTCCGCCAGCTGTACCAACGCTGGTGGTGACCAACGACATCACTTCCGTTGTCGTCGCCAACAATGGGCTAACTAACGACAACACGCCAACACTGAGTGGTAGCGCCGAGGCGAACAGTCTGGTGACCATTTACGATGGCACCACGGTGATTGGATCAACCACCGCGACCGGTGGCGGTACCTGGACATTCACTTCGCCAACCTTAACCGATGGGTCGCATACCCTGACAGTGACGGTGACAGATGAAGTGGGTAACGTCAGTACGTCTGCAGCGACAGTTGTGCGCATTGATGGCACACCACCGCAGCCAGCGGGCGACCTGCTGTTGCAGAACAACACTGGGGCGCCAGAAACCATTCCAAATGGCGGTACTACCAGTGACAACACCCCGGCAATCAGCGGCACGGCAGAGGCGAACGCTATCGTCCGTGTTTATGACGGCACGACGCTGGTAGGTTCCACTACGGCAGGTTCAGACGGCAGCTGGAGCATCACAACCAGTGCACTGTCGAACGCGACTCACACGCTCAACGTGACGGTAACCGATGCAGCCGGCAACGTGAGTGCGGAATCGTCGGTATCGTTGACCGTGGATAACACCACGCCGGCGGAAGTCCTGACGTTCGCGATTTACAACAACGCCAATACCACGCCGGTACTGGTGGCGAATGATGGCTTCTCCAACGACAACACGCCGGTGTTGCGCGGAACCGGTGTGGCGGGCACCACTATCAATATCATCATTGATGGAGTGCAGGTTGCGACCACCACGGTGGCAGGTGACGGTGTCTGGCGTTATGAAACCGCCGTTGAGGCAGATGGCCCGCACACTTACTCGGTGTCAGTGACCAACGCAGCAGGCACCACCGGGCCAGCAACCACTCCTGTTGAAATCACCATTGATACCTCTACTCCGGCAACGGTGAATACGAGTACGTTGGTGGTGACTGATGATGTGGGCGTTACCGGCACGCTAAATACCGGTGATACCACAGATGACAATACGCCAACCTTTAGCGGTACAGTTGAAGCTAACAGCACAGTATCAATCTACGATGGTACGACGCTGCTTGGCACTGCAACGGCATCGGCAACGAATGGGGCATGGACCTTCACGCCACCGGAAGGGCTGTCTAACGGTAACCATAGCTTCACCTTCACAGTGACGGATCAGGCGGGCAATGTTAGCGCAGCCAGCTCTCCGGCCTTCACGTTGAACATCGAAGCCGGCTTGCCAACGGCCAGCGGTACGTTGGTTATCACTGATGATAGCGGCAGTATGCCTGTGACGTTGGCAGATGGTGCGAATACCAAAGACAACACGCTGGTGTTGACCGGTTCAGCGACTGCCAATGATGTGATTACCATTCACGACGGTAGCGGTACTGTATTGGGCAGCGTAACCGTTGGTGCGAATGGACAGTGGAGCTTTATTACACCTACGCTGGCTGATGGTGCTCATGCTATTTACGTCACCAACATTGCGGGTAACCCATCCAGCACGTTCAACATCAACGTCGATACCCTGGCACCAGCTGCCGTAACCGACCTGGCGGCCGCCAATAACATTGGCAGCACTCCGGTTGCGATTGCTAATAACAGTATTACCAATGACAGCACACCGCTGCTCACCGGTAACGCGGAAGCTAACGGTATTGTCACCATCTATGACGGCAACACCGTAGTGGGTTCTACGACAGCCAGTGCAACGGGTGCATGGAGCTTTATTTCGCCTACTCTGAGCCAGGGCGCGCATACTTTAAGCGTCACAGTCACCGATGCGGCGGGTAACGTTGGACCGCGTTCTTCTACCGTGAGCTTCACCATTGATAGTATTGCGCCTAATGCGAGTACGCTGGTGGTCACTAATGACGTCAGCAACACCACGGTAGCCAATGGCGGTTATACCAATGACACCACACCAACGCTGAGTGGTGTGGCGGAAGCGGGAAGCCGCGTGTCCGTCTACGATGGTGCGAATCTGTTGGGCACTGTCATTGCGGGCAGTAATGGTGCATGGACCTACACCACGGCGGTATTGACGCAGGGTAGCCACTCGCTCAGTGTCACTGTCACGGATGCCGCGGGCAACGTCAGCGGCACCACATCAGCCACTATGATTGTCGATAACGTCGCGCCAGCAGCCGTCACCAGCCTGGCTGCCGCCAACAACAACGGCAGCACGCCAGTGGCGATTGCCGCAGGCAGCAGTACCAACGACAACACCCCAGCGCTAAGT
The DNA here is from genome assembly GCF_037153115.1 of Pantoea sp. USMM079. NCBI lineage: Bacteria > Pseudomonadati > Pseudomonadota > Gammaproteobacteria > Enterobacterales > Erwiniaceae > Pantoea > Pantoea sp. USMM079. The sequence goes on along the minus strand of NZ_JBBCKX010000009.1, from coordinate 100,137 downwards.
GGTACAGCAGAAGCAGGCAGCGTCGTCAAAATTTATGACGGCACAATTCTGCTGGGTTCAGTGACGGCGAATGCCACCACCGGTGCGTGGAGCTACACCTCAACGCAGCTGTCTGACGGTAGCCACACCATCAACGTGACGGCGACCGATGCGGCGGGCAACATCAGCCCGAATGCATCTATTACCTTTACCGTGGTGACTGGCGCGCCGAATCCGGTGACTGGCCTGGTGGTGAACGACAACGTGGGTACCTCACAGGGTCCGTTGACGAGTGGTGCATCTAGCGATGACAACACGCCAACCCTGAGCGGTACTGCTACGGCGGGCAACATTGTGGTGATTACGGAAGGCAGCACGGTGCTGGGTTCCGTGGTCGCGGGAAGCAATGGGGCCTGGACCTTTACCACTGCAGCACTGAGTGAAGGATCGCATCCACTGAGTGTCACCGTCCGTGATGCGGCAGGTAACACCAGTACCGCCACTAACTTCACCGTCGTGGTGGATACCGTGGCACCGGCAACCACATCACTGGTGGTCACCAACGACACCAACGCTACCGTGGTTCCAAACGGTGGAGCAACCAACGACACCACGCCAACACTGAGCGGTGTGGCGGAAGCCAACGGTCGCGTCTCGATTTACGATGGTACGAACTTGCTGGGCACGGCAATTGCCAGCGGCACCGGCGCATGGACCTTCACCTCAACGGCACTGACGCAGGGCTCTCATACGCTGAACGTCACGGTGACCGATGCGGCAGGTAACGTCAGTGGTACCACCTCTTCTGTGGTGGTGATCGATACCACGCCTCCGGCGGCGGTAGCGAGCCTGGCAGCGGCGAACAACAACGGCAGTACGCCGGTGGCGATTGCCGCAGGCAGCAGCACCAACGACAACACGCCAGCCATCAGCGGTACGGCGGAAGCGGGCAGCGTGGTAAAAGTCTACGATGGCGGAGTCTTGCTTGGATCTGTTATCGCGGGCAGCAACGGTGCCTGGAGTCTGACATCCACTACGCTGGCTGACGGTAGCCACACCATCAACGTGACGGCGACCGATGCGGCGGGCAACATCAGTCCGAATGCGTCCATCACCTTCACGGTCGATACCGCCGTGCCCGCCACGGTCACTAACCTGGTGGTCACCAACGATGTCACCAGCAGCACGGTGCCAAACGGCGGTTCAACCAATGACAATACGCCAACCCTTACCGGTACGGCTGAGGCGAACGCGATTGTCACGGTGTATGACGGCACTACGGTATTGGGTTCCACTACGGCCAGCGGTACCGGCGCATGGAGCTTCGTCAGCCCGGCATTGAGCAACGGGACACATCCGCTGAGTGTCACAGTGAAAGACGCAGCGGGTAACGTCAGTCCGGCATCGACTCCGGTTTCCGTGATTGTCGATACCGTGGCGCCGAATGCTTCGACGCTGGTCATCACTAACGATGTCACTAACACCACGGTCGCCAGCGGCGGTTCCACCAATGACACCACGCCAACGCTGAGTGGTACGGCGGAAGTGGGGAGTCTCGTTAAGATTTACGATGGTGGCACGCAAATCGGTTCGGTCACGGTTGGCACCAATGGCACCTGGACCTTTACCACCGCAGTACTGGCCCAAGGCTCGCACACCATTAGCGTGACCTCAACAGATGCGGCCGGTAACGTCAGTGGTAGCACCAATGCCACTGTCAACATCGACTCCGTGGCACCAACGCTGACCCTGGCGGCAGCCAATAACAACGGCAGTACGCCGGTGACGATTAACGCAGGCACCAGTACCAATGACAACACGCCTGCGCTGAGCGGCACCACGGAAGCGAACAGCGTCGTGAGAATTTTCGATGGCGGGGTGCAGATCGGTTCTGTGACGGCCAGCAGCACGGGCGCATGGACCTGGACTTCAACCACGTTAAGTGAAGGTTCGCATACCATCACGGCGACGGCGACAGATGCAGCGGGCAACGTCAGTAACACGCCATCTATTACCTTCACCGTGGATACTGTCGTCCCTAACACCGTCACCAACCTGGTGGTCACCAACGATGTCACCAGTACAGCGGTGCCAACCGGCGGTTCCACCAACGACAACACGCCAACCCTCTCCGGTACGGCTGAGGCGAACGCGATTGTCACGGTGTATGACGGCACGACCGTACTGGGTTCCACTACTGCCAGCGGCACCGGCGCGTGGAGCTTCGTCAGCCCGGTATTGAGTAATGGTAGCCACCCACTGAGCGTGACGGTGAAAGATGCGGCGGGTAACGTCAGCCCATCCTCAACGCCGGTCACTATCACCGTGGATACCGTGGCGCCAAATAGCGCAACGCTGGTGATCACCAATGATGTCACCAACACCGTAGTCGCCAGTGGCGGTTCCACCAACGATACCACGCCAACGCTCAGCGGTACGGCGGAAGCCGGTAGTCGTGTAACTATCTATGACGGCACAAACGTATTGGGCACCGCCATTGCGACTAGCACCGGCGCGTGGACCTTCACCACCGCAGTATTAACGGAAGGCTCACACCCTATTAGCGTGTCGGTGACGGATGCGGCTGGTAACGTCAGTGGCAGAACCAACGCCACGGTGGTTATCGACACCACGCCTCCGGCAGCGGTGACTCTGGTGGCTGCCAATAACAATGGCAGCACGGCGGTGACAATCCCGAACAACGGGGTCACCAACGACAGCACGCCTCTGTTGAGCGGTACAGGTGAGGTCGGGGCTAAGGTCAGTATCTATGACGGTACAACCTTGCTGGGCACCACCACAGTCGCCAGCAACGGCACCTGGAGCTTCATCTCCACCACGCTGAGCAACGGCAGCCATACGTTGAATGTCACCCAGACAGATGCGGCGGGCAACGTCAGTCCGAATGCATCAACAGTGATGACAATCGACACCGTGGCACCTAATGCAGTCACCAACCTGGTGATCACCGATGATGTTGGCGCGAGTCAGGGGCCGCTGGCCAATGGCGCAGTGACCGACGATGCGACGCCGACCCTGAGCGGTACCGCAGAAGCGAATGCCATTGTCACCATCTATGACGGCACAACGGTGCTGGGTTCTGTCACCGCCAGCGGTACGGGTGCATGGACCTACACCACGTCAACGTTGAGTAACGGCACGCATCCACTGAGCGTCACCGTGACCGATGCAGCGGGTAACACCAGTGCAGCTTCCGCTACCGTATCCATTACCGTGGATACTGTGGCACCAGCGGCATCAACCCTGGTGATTACCAACGACATCACCAACACCACGGTGGCGAACGGCGGTTACACCAATGACACCACACCAACCCTGAGTGGTACAGCGGAAGTGGGCAGCAAAGTGTCCATCTACGATGGCAGCACGCTGCTCGGCACCCTCACTGTGGGCAGCAGTGGTAACTGGACCTACACTACGGCGGTATTGACGCAGGGTAGCCACCCGATCAATGTCACCGTGACCGATCCAGCGGGCAACGTCAGCGGCACCACGTCAGCCACGGTGATTGTCGATAGTGTGGCTCCAGCGGCAGTGACCAGTCTGGTTGCGGCTAACAACAACGGCAGTACGGCGGTAACGATTCCGAACAACGGTGCCACCAATGACAGCACGCCACTCCTGACCGGTAACGGTGAAGTCGGTGCACGCGTCAATATTTACGATGGCACTACGCTGCTCGGCACGACCACAGTGGGCAGTAACGGCACCTGGAGCTTTATCTCCACCACGTTGAGCAACGGTACGCACACCATCAACGTATCGCAGACCGATGCGGCAGGTAACACCAGCCCAACGGCTTCGACCACGCTGCGTGTGGACACCGTGGCACCAACGGCGAGTACGCTGACCATTACCGACGATACCGGCACCACGCCGGTGACGCTGGCCAATGGCGCCTACACCAAAGACACCACGCCAACGTTAAGCGGCACAGCGGAAGTGGGTTCGATTGTTACCATCTATGATGGCGCGACCGTTCTCGGCTCCCTCACCGTAGGCAGTACCGGTGCCTGGACCTATACCACTGCAGTTCTGGCGAACGGTGCGCATCCGTTGACCACCACCGTTACGGATGCGGCGGGCAACGTCAGTACCGGCAACACCACGGCCACAGTGAACATTGATACTGTGGCTCCAGTGGCGGTGACGAACCTGGCGATTAACTCGGCGGGTACCACCGTAACCGGTAATGGTGAAGTGGGCGATACGGTGACAGTGCGTGATGCCAACGGTAACTCGCTGGGTACCGCGACAGTCGGCGCGGCGGGCACCTGGTCGGTGACCTTGAGCACTGCACAGACCACAGGTGCTTCACTGTCGGTCATCCAGACCGACCGTGCGGGCAACGTTTCACCATCCACAGCCTTGACCGGGGTGATTCGTATTGTGGCCACCAACGATACCAATGAGGTGGACTACAGCACGACCACGCAAACGGTGAATAACGGCACCACCAGCGTCTCACATGCGGCTCTGGCCACGGTGAACCTTGGCACACTGCTGGGCGTCGGCGTTCTGTCTAACGGTAACGCTTATACCTTCAGTGTGGGCACGGGTGATACTCGCACCGTGACCCTGCACGGTTCGGTCGGTGGTATTGCGCTGGTATCGACTTACTCGCTGTACCTCTACCAGCAGAATACGGATGGTTCCTGGACGCTGAAGAGCGTGACATCTAACTATCTGGCGACAACCTTGCTGTCGATTGGTACGCAGACCGGTGCCAACGTCACCTATAGCGGACTCGGTGCGGGTACCTATGCGGTGGTGATTGGTTCGAGTGGCGGTATTGCTCTGCTGCCAAGCACCACCATCACTACGGTGACGGATACCACGCTGGATGCTGTGACGGTTTCCTCAACGGTGACCGGTAACCTGCTGACCAACGACACCAGTTCAGTCGCGGGTACGGTTCCAACCGGTACTGCGGTGACGACGGTATCGGGCAGTGCCGTCGCGGCGAGTGGTAACACGGTGATCAATACCACTTACGGTACGCTGACCATCGATTCACACGGTAACTACACCTATGTGCTGAAGGCGGGACTGGATGTGAGTACCTTGCCAACCACCGACACCTTCACTTACTCGGTGAGGGATTCGAGTGGTGCGGTGACTTCTGCATCCCTGACGGTCACGTTGCATAACGGTGCAGCGACGTCGCTCACCGTGAACAGCCTGCTGGCGGAAACCACCTCAACCGGTGATCACGATGCCAGCGGCAGTATCTACAGTGACTCGACCACCCACACCGGAACCTTGAGTATCACTAATGAACACGGTGATGTCACAACGGTTCACAGCGTGGGTACGACGTCGATTGCCGGAGACTACGGTGTGCTGAGTATTGCCGCCAACGGTAGCTACACCTACAACCTGAATGCGAATGTGGATGGACAGAGCATTCTGCATAAAGAGGTGTTCAGTTACACGCTGGCTGCGACCGATGGCACCATCACCACCCACTCCTTTACCATCGACCTGCATCCGACCATCACTGGTACGGCAGGGGCTGACACCATTACCGGCGGTGCGTACAACGACACCATCACCACCGGTGCGGGTGCCGATACCCTGGTGTATCACCTGTTGGCGAGCGCAGACTCAACGGGAGGGAACGGTCACGATACCTGGACCGACTTCAATGTTGCGCAAGGCGACAAAATTGACATCAGTAACTTGCTAATCGGCTGGAATGATTCCACAAGTAATATTAATGATTTCGTGAAAGTGGATCATACTTCAGATGGCAATACCGTGCTCTCAATTGACCGTGACGGTAGCGGTACGGGTTACAGCAGTACCCAGTTGATAACGCTGGAAGGTGTCAACGTTTCACTGGAGGAATTGCTGCAGCAACCGCACCAGACTCACACGGCATAAGGGGCCGCGCGTAGCAAGGATGCAGTAAGGGCTCATGGATGAGCCCCTTTCCTTTTACTGACTGGTGGATTATCGATGGATTTGATGCAATCAGGCGCTCCAACTCGCCGTTATTCTAAGCTCAGCGTCTTCTGTGCGGGCATCGCTTTATTTCATTGTTCTCAACTTATGGCTGCCAGTGATGCGCTCACCTCGGCCAGCCGAATCACCTCCGCAGGCCTGGCGCAACAGCAGCAGGATCTGCCGTCATTAACCGGTGAAGTGGCCGAACCCGCATTGGCTCACGTCCCGGATTCACTCACGATTAATCAGGCCGTACAGCGTGCCATTCAGTGGCATCCGGATATCGCGCAGGCGGTGGGGAAAATGCTGGAACAGGCCAACCAGGTGGATGTGGCGAAAGCCAAATATTATCCGCAGATCAGCGGCGGGATGAACAACGGCTACAGCAATGCCTATACCGAGAAGGGGTTCAGCCCATCGTTTGTGTTATCGGTTTCGCAGATGTTGTATGACTTTGGCAAAGTCAGCAGTTCGGTGCGATCCGCTGAAGCTGGCGTGGCGATGGAACAAGCCAACGTGCTGGTGAGTATTGATACGGTGGCACATGACACGGCTTCCGCGCTGGTGGAAGTGCAGGGCTATCAGCAACTGGTGAAAATTGCCCAGCAGCAGCTCGATGCACTGAGCAAAATTGGCGATCTGGCCCGTCAGCGAAATGATGAAGGCGCGGCTTCGCTCTCCGATGCCACGCAAACGGATGCGCGTATCGAAGGGGCGCGCACCACACTGATTCAATATCAAGCCAACCTCGAACGCTGGCGTGCGACGCTGGCGACCTATCTTGGCTGGCCGTTGGTGAAAAAAGTCAGCGACGATTTCCCGGTGAACCTGACGCGCTCCTGCGCGGTGGGTAAAGCGGATGACAAACTCAACCCGGCAGTGCTGTCGGCATGGGCACAGGCCAATCAGGCACAGGCAAAACTGGATAATGCTAACGCGCAGAACCTGCCAACGATTTCGCTGGAACCCCAGGTCACGCACTACCTCAACAATCACTACTCCGGCAGTGAAACGCTCGATCGCACTCAGTATCAGGCCTTCGTCAAAGTGGAGATGCCGATCTATCAGGGAGGCGGGATCACTGCCGCGCGTGACGCCGCTGCCAACGCCTTGCAAGCGGCCAACGCGGCCGTCAACTCCGCGCGCCTGAAAGCACGGCAGCAACTCAGTGAATCGCAAAGTGCAGCCCTTAGCTTGTCGCAGAGTCTGGCGATTATGGGGCGGCAACAGACGCTGGGTGAGAAAACCCAGCAGCTCTATCAGGATCAGTATCTGCAACTCGGCACCCGTCCGCTGCTGGACGTGCTGAACGCCGAGCAGGAAGTATTCCAGACCCGTTTCACCCTGCAGCAAACCATCAGTCAATTACGATCGTTGCAACTCGACTGCTTATACAGCACCGGGCATATCCGATCGGCGTTCGCTTTGAATAATCAGCGGATCCAGAATGTGGAGATCCAGCCATGACCCAATTACAAATTCCCGATGCCCCGAATGGTGATACCAGCAGTGGTGCCGACGGTCACGTTCCGTTAAATGGATGGGCAACGGCGATCATTCAGATCGCCACCCATTATCGTTTGCCCTGTTCTCCGGGCATGATTATGGCCGCCGCCGAATGGCAGGGTAAACAGACGCGCGACAAAGCGCTGCGCCATTTAGCGCGTCAGGCGGGGTTATCCCTCCAGCTGTACGAAGAGAACAAGTGGGAAATCACCAGCTGGCGTCTGCCGCTGGCAGTGGAGCTGGCCGACGGACAGGTCGGTGTCATCACCCACTTTGATGGTGAAGATGAAGTGCGCGTGCACTTTTCGGGAGATGAGCAACCGGCGCCCGTTGCGCTGGAAACGCTGCTGCCGGAGATTCGTTTTGCCGCCGCATTACGTCCGGTCACCGCCGCCAAAGACAGCCGCGTCGATCGCTATCTGGCAACGGTAAAGCCAGATTGGCTGCGGCGTTTGGTGCTGCATGACCTGCGGCCTTATGGCCACGTGATGCTGGGATCCTTCCTGCTCAACCTGCTAGCGATGGTCGGCATTATCTTCTCAATGCAGGTGTATGACCGCGTGATTCCGGCTCAATCCTATCCTACGCTGTATGTCCTCTATATTGGGGTGATTATCTCCGTGGTGTTTACCTACGTCCTGCGTGTCGGGCGCGACCATGTCACTGACCTGCTGGGTAAACGTGCCGATATGCGTGTTTCGGATCGCGTGTTTGGCCATGCGCTGCGGCTGCGTAACAGTGCAGTGCCGCGCTCCACCGGTACCTTTATTTCGCAGCTGCGCGAGCTGGAATCGATCCGCGAAATGGTGACCTCAACCACCGTTTCCGCCATTGTTGATATGCCGTTCTTCCTGCTGTTTATGCTGGTGATGGCGATCATTGCGCCACAGCTGGCGTGGATTGCGCCGATTGCGGTGATCCTGATGGTGCTGCCCGGCATTCTCAGCCAGAAGAAGCTGGCAAAGCTGGCGCAGCAAAATCTGAAGGAATCGACGCTGCGTAATGCGGTGCTGGTGGAGAGTGTGCAGGGGCTGGAGGACATCAAGCTGATGCAGGCGGAGGACCGTTTCCTGCAACAGTGGAACAGCTACATTCGCATTACGGCGCAATCTGGTGTGGAGATGCGCAAAGTGATGCATTCGCTGATCAGCTGGGGTGTCACGGTGCAGGGGCTGGTGTATGCCAGCGTGATCGTGGTCGGTGCGCCGATGGTGATCAACGGTGATATCACCACCGGTGCGATTGTTGCGGCTTCGTTGCTCTCTTCACGCATGATTGCCCCCATGGCGACGTTGTGTGGGGTGCTGGCTCGCTGGCAGCAGGTGAAAGCCGCCAAAGGCAGTCTGGATGCATTGATGAATCTGCCGGTGGAGAACAGTAAAGATGAGACGCGCATCCATTGTCCGGTGCTGTTTGGTCATTATCAGTTCAATGATGCGATGTTCCGCTACTACACCGATTCACTCACCATCGCGCTGCGCATCAAAAGCCTGACTATCAAACCGGGTGAACGTATTGCCGTGCTGGGTCGCAACGGTTCGGGCAAGTCAACCTTGTTGCAAGCGATGATCGGCGGCATGGATCTGGTGGGCGGTGAACTGCGTCTGGATAACCTCAGCTTGCCGCATATTGATGTGTCGGATGTGCGCCGCAACGTAGGTTTGATGACGCAAAACGCACGCCTGTTCCACGGCACGCTGCGTGAAAACCTCACCATGGGCGCGGCCCACGCGACTGACGATGCCATCTTCGGTGCATTAACGGTCAGCGGCGGGGCGGATTTCATTCGTCGTTTGCCACTCGGTCTCGATCATCCGGTAATGGAAGGCGGGGTAGGCTTATCAGGCGGCCAGCGCCAGTCAGTACTATTGGCTCGCATGCTGTTGCGCGATCCCAACATTATCCTGCTGGATGAACCCACGGCGGCGCTGGATGATCATACCGAGAAGGAGTTCATCGAACGTCTGGGCACGTGGCTGAATGGCCGCACGCTGATCGTGGCGACGCACCGTGCGGCGATCCTTGCGCTGGTGGATCGCGTGCTGGTGCTGAAAGATGGGCAACTGGTGATGGACAGCCCGAAAGAGAATGCGTTGCCGCCACCGCGTGCCGGCGGTAACCCAGCGGAGGTGCGTCCATGATGAAGCAACTTCCCGGCAAACTGCGACTGGTCACCGCGGCAGAAGTCGATTCCTCTGACGATCTGTTGGGGGAGCTGAAATCTGAGACCCACTACACCGGTGCGGTCAGGCTGATCACCATCAGCGCCGCGTTGATCCTGATATCGCTGGTGTGGGCCTGGTTCGGCGTACTGGATGAAGTCTCAACCGGCACGGGCAAAGTAATCCCGAGTTCACGCGATCAGGTGCTGCAATCCTTAGAAGGCGGCATCCTTACCGAGCTTTATGTGCATGAAGGCGATCGGGTGAAAGCGGGGCAGGTGGTGGCGCGTCTTGATGCCACGCGCTCGCAATCCAGCGTGGGTGAAAGTGCAGCGCGTTATCGTGCGGCACTGGCGGCGGCATCGCGCCTGAGAGCCGAAGTCAACGACGATCCCCTCACGTTCCCCAATGAACTCAAAGCTTATCCCGATCTGATTGCCTCCGAGACGCGGTTGTACAAAACCAAACGGGCTCAGCTTACTGACTCGACGAAGCAGTTCAACGAGTCGCTGGCGTTGGCAAACAAGGAATTGGCGATCACACAAAAGCTGGCCAAAACGGGTGCCGCCAGTAGCGTCGAAGTGCTGCGTTTGCAGCGCGATAAATCGGATCTGGAGCTGAAGCTTACTGACATGCGCTCGCAATACTATGTGCAGGCGCGTGAGGAGCTGGCGAAAGCCAGTGCCGAAGCGGACAGCCTGGCGGAGGTGATCAAAGGGCGTGAGGATACGGTGACACGCCTGACCATCCGTGCGCCGATGAACGGCATCGTGAAAAACATCAAAGTCTCCACCGTTGGCGGGGTGATTCCTCCCAACGGTGAACTGATGAACATCGTGCCACTCAACGACCGTCTGCTGATTGAGGCGCGCCTGTCACCGCGTGATATCGCCTTTATCCATCCCGGCCAGCGTGCGGTGGTGAAGATCTCGGCCTATGACTACGCGATTTATGGTGGCATGAACGGCGTGGTGGAAAGCATTTCACCGGATACTATCCAGGATGAGGTGAAGCCGGAGATTTACTACTATCGCGTGTTTATCCGCACTGATAACGACTACGTGCAGAACAAAGCCGGTAAGCGCTACTCGATCAGTCCGGGGATGGTTTCTACTGTCGATATCAAGACCGGCGAGAAGACCATCATGGATTATCTGGTGAAACCGTTTAACAAAGCCAAAGAGGCGATGCGCGAACGTTAATCGCAATACGTCGATGTTTAAGAGCCGCTGTTGAGGAGTCAACGGCGGCTTTTTTGTGTCTGTTAGTCAGGTGACTTAAAGGAAATTGATGTTTTGTTAAGGTGCAGACAGGTGCCGTTTTGCGAGGAGGTGACATTTTTTATCCAGTATCAGCGCTAACCTGTTCGCCAAATCTAATGCTGAAAGGATGCAGCTAACCAAGGCCATTCTCAGGGAGTTTTCTCGGTTTTCTTTGACCTGATGGGTTGCAATGGTAATTACTGGAAGCTTTTTGACATTTTTAGAAAATTTTAGTGCGAATTAGTGAAGCGTGTTGGGGATTTGACTTAAACCTTCGTTAACCAGATGAATTAAGGCGTTTTATGCCAGTAACACCTTTTTAGTGGTTAAGGATTGACCGTTAAAATGATAAGGGTTCAATAAGAATATGCTTAAAATTCTTGTGTCGCCTGTTGCTGTATGTTACATAGAGTGTCGAATTTCTATCCCTTGCTCACTTCAGATTTTGCTGTGAGCGTCGCAGTGAAAAATAATAAAAAGAGCTTACCTCACTACCCGTTAAGCGGATGCCTATGCGCACGCTTTGGCTCGCCACTGATAAAGATGGCGCGATGAGGTTTTTCAAGGGATAGAGCAAAATCGTTAATGCAATTTAGCTATGCGTCCGTTGTCTGGAAGCGTAGCGAGAGCATTTGCCAGATACATCATGCAAAGGAACTGACATGAAGCAGGTTGTTTTTCAGGAGCAGCAAAGCGGCAGCATTTTGCCGGGATTGATCCCTTCAGTTTCTACCGTGTTGGTTGAGTGGCACCCAGCGCTTAGCCTCAACTCTCAGCATGACCCAATCGAATCTAAGAATCCGCAAATAGGGTACAGAACCTCTGAGTCCCTGCGCTTTTGATTACCCGTTGACTGAATAAAAATAACCAGCCTTGTACAAATTTTCGGCTGACCATGGAGAAGTGGGTGTGAGAGATATTGCCAAACCCGAATTGTAGTTTGGACACCCCAACAATAATTGATGACTGTTACATGTTGATGAAAGTGAAGTCCGCCGCATCCACGATGCGTTCCCGTTTTCCTGCCATTTCACTGGCGGAAATCCAGAAGCACCTGGCGAAAATTATCATTCTGCTGCCGATGGCGCTGCTGCTGATCTATCTGGTGATCTTCAGCCAGCCGCGCTATATGAGCGAATCCAAAGTCGCGATTAAACGTTCTGACGATCTCACCAGCAGTAGTCTTAATTTTGGCTTGTTGCTGGGTGCCTCTAATCCCAGTTCCGCCGAAGATGCGCTCTACCTCAAGGAGTACATCAATTCACCGGACATGCTACGGGTGCTGGATAAGCAACTCGACTTCCATGAAGCCTTTAGCCATAGCGGGTTGGATTTCCTCAACCATCTGGCGAAGGAAGAGACTGCCGAGCGCTTCCTGCAGTATTACCGCGACCGCATCAGCATCGCTTACGACGACAAAACCGGCCTGCTGGATATCCAGACGCAAGGCTTCAGCCCGGAATTTGCGCTGAAGTTTAACCAGGCCGTGTTGAAAGAATCCGAGCGCTTTATCAACGAACTGTCGCACCGGATTGCACGCGATCAGCTCTCGTTTGCTGAAGCGGAAATGGAGAAAGCACGCGTTCGACTGGATGCCAGCAAAAGTGAGTTGCTCTCATATCAAAACAGCAACAACGTGCTGGACCCGGAAGCGCAGGCTCTTGCCGCCAGCACCCTGGTCAATACCCTGATGGGTCAAAAGATCCAGATGGAAGCCGATCTGCGTAACCTGCTGACCTATCTGCGTGATGACGCGCCGCAGGTGGTGAGTGCGCAAAACGCGATCTCCTCCTTACAAGCGCAGATTGACGCTGAAAAAAGCAAAATCACCGCGCCGCAGGGCCACAAGCTGAACCGTATGGCGGTGGATTTTGAAGAGATTAAATCGAAGGTAGCGTTTGATACCGAGCTGTACAAGCTGGCGCTGACTTCGATTGAGAAAACCCGCGTGGAAGCGGCACGTAAGCTGAAAGTCTTGTCGGTGATCAGTTCACCGCAGCAGCCGCAGGAATCCACATTCCCCAATACCCCTTATTTGATCGCCTGCTGGTTGCTGGTGTGCTGCTTATTGTTCGGCACGCTGAAATTGCTGTTAGCCGTTATTGAAGATCACCGGGATTAATTGAGTTCGTCATGAAATTATTGAAGTCACTGTTACTGCTTGCCGCATGGCAAGCCACCACCGCCAGTGCTGCGCTGGATATTAATGCCGATCCGAATCTGACCGGTGCGGCACCGCTGCCTTCGTTCCTCACTGGCCAGCAGAGTAGTCAGGTGCAGAGCAGCGATGGGTTTGATAACACCCCGCGCCCGGTAGCACCGGCGATGATGAGCCGCATGTTTGGCGCACAGCTGTTTAACGGCACCAGCGCCGATAGCGGTGCCACGGTCGGTTTCAACCCCGGCTATGTGCTCAATCCTGGCGACAGCATTCAGGTACGCTTGTGGGGCGCGTTCACTTTTGATGGCGCTCTGCAGGTTGATCCGAAAGGCAATATCTTCCTGCCGAATGTGGGGCCGGTAAAAGTCGCGGGCGTGAGCAACAGTCAGCTGAATGCGTTAGTGACTAGCAAAGTAAAAGAGGTTTATCAGGCTAACGTCAGTGTGTACGCCTCGCTGCTGCAGGCGCAGCCGGTGAAGGTTTACGTGACCGGTTTTGTGCGCAGCCCTGGACTATATGGCGGTGTGACCTCTGATTCCCTGCTCAACTACCTGATTAAAGCGGGCGGCGTCGATCCCGATCGCGGCAGCTATGTCGATATCGTGGTGAAGCGTGGCAACCGCGTGCGTTCCAGCATCAACCTGTATGACTTCTTGCTCAACGGCAAGCTGGGTCTGTCACAGTTTGCCGATGGTGACACCATCGTGGTGGGGCCGCGTCAGCACACCTTTAGCGTGCAGGGTGATGTGTTCAACAGCTATGACTTTGAATTCCGTGACAGCAGCATTCCGGTGACGGAAGCGCTGAGCTGGGCGCGTGCTAAGCCAGGCGCCACCAACATCACTATTATTCGCCAGCAGGGCTTGCAAAAACGTAGCGAGTATTACCCGATCAGTTCTGCGCCGGGCCGCATGCTGCAGGATGGCGATACGCTGATTGTCAGCACCGATCGCTATGCTGGCACCATTCAGGTTCGCGTCGAAGGTGCGCACTCTGGCGAACATGCGATGGTGCTGCCATACGGTTCAAGCATGCGTGCGGTGTTAGCGAAGATCCGCACCAACAGCATGTCTGAAATGAGTGCTATCCAGCTTTACCGTCCTTCTGTGGCGCAGCGTCAGAAAGAGATGCTGGATTTGTCCCTGCAGAAACTGGAAGAAGCCTCGCTCTCTGCCCAATCCTCGACCAAAGAAGAAGCCAGCCTGCGCATGCAGGAAGCTCAGCTGATCAGCCGCTTCGTCAACAAAGCGCGCAACGTGGTGCCGAAGGGTGAAGTGATCCTCAACGAGAAGAACCTCGATTCGATTCTGCTGGAAGATGGCGACGTGATTAACATCCCGCAGAAAACCTCGCTGGTTATGGTGCATGGCGAAGTGCTGTTCCCGAATGCGGTGAGCTGGGAAAAAGGCATGAGCCCGAAAGATTACATCGAGAAATGTGGTGGTCTGACGCAGAAATCGGGTAACGCCAAGATTGTGGTGATTCGTCAGAACGGTGCAGCCGAGAACGGTGAAGATGTTGACACGCTGAACCCAGGCGACGAGCTGATGGTACTGCCGAAGTACGAATCGAAGAACATCGAAGTCACACGCGGTATCTCCACCATCCTCTACCAGCTGGCGGTGGGTGCGAAAGTGATTCTGTCGATCTAAGGATAAAGAGACATGATTGGTATTTTCTCATCGGGTATTTGGCGTATTCCGCATCTGGAAAATTTTCTGGCACAGCCGTGTCAGAAGCTTTCTCCGCTGCGTCCTATACCCGCTGAGATTGATACTGTCGCGGTGTGGGGCCATCGCCCTAGCGCACGCAAGCCGGTGGAACTAGCACAGGCGGCGGGTAAATCAATTCTTCGTCTCGAAGATGGTTTCATCCGCTCGCTGGATTTGGGAGTAAGCGGTGCGCCGCCACTTTCCATGGTGCTGGATGATGAAGGGATCTATTACGATGCCAGCCGACCGAGTGCGCTGGAGCGTTTGATCCACCAACGCGAAGACAATCAGGCATTAGCCGCAGAAGCGAAAGAAGCGATCCACACCATCGTTACGGAAGACCTTTCCAAATATAACCAGGCTCCGGCATTCATCGCCGGGGAGAGCCTGACCAGTAACTTAGTCCTGGTGGTGGATCAGACCTTTGGCGATATGTCAGTGACATACGGTAACGCCGGGCCAGATGATTTTGTAGCGATGCTGGATGCGGCGATAAAAGAAAACCCGTCATCGACCATTTGGGTGAAGGTCCATCCTGATGTGTTAGAGGGTAAAAAAGCCGGATACTACCATCAGCTGCAATCGACGCATCGCGTACATTTGATGGCGGACAACGTCAGCCCGCAATCATTGCTGCGCCATGTCTCACGCGTATATGTGATGACTTCGCAATATGGTTTCGAAGCTTTGATGGCAGGTAAGCTAGTGACCTGCTTTGGCCAGCCCTGGTATGCAGGATGGGGGTTAACTGACGATCGCCATCCACAGGCGGAGCAACTTCGCCAGCGTCGTGGAAGCTCAACGTTGGAAGAGTTGTTTGCCGCCGCCTATCTGCGTTACAGCCGGTATATCGATCCGTTGACAGGTGGAGCCGCAACTCTATTTGATGTGTTGGGCTGGATGCAGTTACAGCGACGTCATCAGCAGCAGCGCAGTGGACATTTATGGGCTCCAGGATTAACGCTGTGGAAATCCACCATCCTCAAACCGTTTTTACATACCACCGCCAATAAGCTGAGTTTTTCCCGCCATTGCCGTGCTGCTACTGCATGTGTGGTGTGGGGAGTACGAGGCGAGCAACGCTGGCAGGAGAAAGCCAGATTACGCCAGCTGCCGTTATGGCGGATGGAAGATGGTTTCCTGCGCTCTTCAGGTTTGGGTTCAGACTTGCTACCGCCACTTTCTCTGGTATTGGATAAGCGCGGCATCTATTACGACGCCACACGCAGCAGCGATCTCGAAGTGATGCTAAACCATAGCGAACTGACGCTGGCACAACAGTTGCGAGCAGAGAAACTGCATCAGCGTTTGGTTGAAAACAAACTAAGTAAATACAACTTAGGGGCGGATTTTGCCCTGCCGCAAGGTTCGCAGGGTAAGCGGATTCTACTGGTGCCCGGCCAGGTTGAAGATGACGCCTCAATTCAAACGGGTACGCTTTCCATCAACACCAATCTGTCATTACTGCGCACGGTTCGTGAGCGTAATCCCGATGCTTTCATCATTTATAAGCCACACCCTGATGTGCTGGTAGGCAATCGCAAAGGGGATATTCCGGCGGAAGTGGTGACGCAATTGGCGGACTATCAGGCGCTGGATGCTGATGTCATTCAGTGCATCCAGATGGCAGATGAACTGCATACCATGACTTCACTCTCCGGCTTTGAGGCGCTGTTGCATGGCAAGCAAGTGCATTGCTATGGCCTGCCATTTTATGCCGGATGGGGGTTAACCAATGATGAGCATGTCTGTGCAAGGCGCAAACGCAAGTTGGGGCTTGCGGATGTGATCTACCAGGCGTTGATTGCTTATCCGACGTATATCCATCCGCTGCGTTTAGCAGCAATCAGCGCGGAAGAAGCAGCAGAGTTTTTGA
This sequence comes from Pantoea sp. USMM079, assembly GCF_037153115.1. Lineage (NCBI taxonomy): Bacteria > Pseudomonadati > Pseudomonadota > Gammaproteobacteria > Enterobacterales > Erwiniaceae > Pantoea > Pantoea sp. USMM079. Next base: position 83,509 of record NZ_JBBCKX010000009.1, on the reverse strand, counting down.
TTCACGCACCGCGTGGACAGATGTTTGTTAATAAAAAGAAAGCGAGTTACCTCGTTAGGCATTATCGCAAGATGTTGATGTTTTTTAAGGTTAAATTCGGTTAGGAAAACCGATTCATAAAATAAAAAAAAAGAAGGTTGATGATGCACAGTAACGCTTTAAAAATGCTGCTGTCTGGGAAAAAGTATCTGCTATTACAGGGGCCGATGGGGCCGTTCTTCAATGATCTGGCCACATGGCTCGAATCACTGGAGCGTGAAGCTGTTAATGTAATATTTAACGGTGGGGATCGTTTTTACTGTCGCCAGCGTAAATATTTGCCTTACCTGAAAACTCCAAAAGAATTTCCATCATGGCTGCGCGATACGCATAAAGAATACGATTTCGACACGATTCTTTGCTTTGGCGATTGCCGTCCTATGCATCAGGCTGCCAGGCGCTGGGCGCAAGCCAAAGGGATACGTTTTATCGCATTTGAAGAAGGCTACTTGCGGCCGCACTTTATTACGGTAGAGGAGGGCGGGGTAAATGCGTTCTCTTCCTTGCCGCGCGATCCTGAGTTCTATCGGCGTCTGCCAGAAATGCCGCCAATGGAAGTTGAGAAGCTTAAGCCCTCAGCCATGAAACGCATCGGTCATGCGACCTGGTATTACCTGGTCGGCTGGCGCTATCGGCATGAATTCCATGAGTATCGGCATCATAAATCTTTCTCGCCGTGGTATGAGGCACAGTGCTGGATTAGGGCTTACTGGCGCAAGCAATGGTACGGCTGGCGTCAGCGCAATGTGTTATCGCATTTGCAGAATAGCCTTGATCAGCGTTATTTTCTCGCTATCTTGCAGGTATATAACGATAGCCAGATCCGCAACCATAGCCCGTATGAAGATGTGCGCGACTACATTAACGATGTGATTTTCTCGTTCTCGAAGAAGGCGCCGCGCAATGAGTTCCTGGTGATCAAACATCACCCGATGGATCGTGGGCATCGTTTATATGGCCCGTTGATCAATAAGCTGAGCAAGGAATACGGAGTTAAGAATCGCGTGATCTATGTGCATGATGTGCAAATGCCTGAGTTACTTACTCATGCAAAAGCAGTAATCACGATTAATAGCACGGCAGGGATTTCAGCGCTGATCCACAACAAGCCGTTAAAGGTGATGGGGAACGCGCTGTACGATATGAAGGGATTGACCTATCAAGGGCATCTTAATCAGTTCTGGACGGCAGATTTTAAGCCGGATATGAAGCTGTTTAAGAAGTTTCGTGGCTACCTGCTGGAGAATACGCAGGTGAATGCGGTTTATTATGGTAATAAAAAGAATGCGTATTCGATAACAGAAATCCGTGAAGTAAGAGTTATCAACTCATTCAACCAAAAAATAAATTAATTGTTAATCACACACCTTATTTAATGCTCCTTTTAGAGGAGCGATTAAGCATAGGAGTAATATTATTACTTATACAACTCAGCCCATTCTTTGGCTTTGTCTTTAGCTGCTTGAGTAAGATTTCTTCCCCATATTTTCCCTTCAAGGCTTTTGGGTATTGCTGGCACTCCAGCCATTAATGTAAACTTCTCACAAGATTTAGTTACCACCGCGTTCGCCGCTACAATTGAACACGCTCCAATAGTAGAGTTTTTCCCAATGAAGGAACTTTCTCCTATCCAGCAATGAGGGCCAATAACAATAGGTTTATCAGGTATGTTTAAATGTTCCATGTCATCAATTGAAAAAATAGGACGCCCATCAGTGCATCTTATAGTTACGTCATTTGAGAACATGCAATCGTCACCGATTATTATTAATTTGTTTGAGGTGCCTGAGTAATGTCCGGTTGTCCACATGTTGGCGGCAGTAGTCGTTACCTCATTTCCTATGATGACAGAATCGCCGTCTTCAATCACAGATAAATTAACCTTGTTTAATCGACATTCGCCTCCAATGTAAACAAAATTCCCATCACCTGAAACTGAAATGCGACTTCCCTTCCCGCCTAAATTATCACCAATGAATATCTTTGCGTTTTTTGCTGTTTTTCCGAATGCTATTGTTAAGGCTTCAGGAAGTTTCCCTCCCTTAATAAATACCTCATTACTGTCATCACCTGAAATGCTAAGTGAAGCAGGTGTAAAACGATTATAGTTCTGAATATCAGTGTCAAACTTATTAATGCAATAGTTAATTGCTTCTAAATGATTAAATAAGTGGTCTAATTTGATGTTTTTCAAATTAGAATGTATTTTTTCAAAATCATTAAATCCGAGATTGCGTGAGCCAGGTATTTCATTCTCTTTATTTTGTTCTGATTTGATACCGTGTCCAAAGCGAGTCTCATACATTTTTTGAATTCTTTTAGACTCTTTACTTTCGTTACGTACCCACATTTTCCCTTGGATGCTCCTTGCTTGAGCAGGAACACCACCAAGAGCAGAAAATTGTGGGCATGACTTTGTCACTACAGCACCAAGTGATAATATTGAGCAAGCACCAATTCTAACATTTTTAAGAATTGAGCTTCGTTGGCCCAACCAGCAATACGGTTCTATTATAATAGGATGGTTTGATATATTTACTTGTTCGCGGGTATTAATATCAATTATCTTATGCCCATCTGCAGGTCTTATAATGATTTCGGATGCTATAAGGCAATGATCTCCAATTATAAGACCATTATTTACCTTTCCTGGAGAGTAACCTGTGCTCCAGCTATTCGTGGAAGTAACCGCAACACCTTTTCCAACAAGTACGAAATCACCTCTGCTAAGTAAGGTAATGGCTACTCTAGTTAAAGATGATCCACTTCCAATATAAACAAGGTTGCCATTTTCTTTAATAGATAGTCGCGACCCTTTCCCTGTAACTCCGGAGTCGAAAAATACTTTGCAATTATTGGCAGTATCTGCAAAAGCAATTAAAAAATCTTTTGGAGGTGTCTTGTCTTTGAAAAAAACCTTATTGCTATCATTGCCGGCAATACCTAATTGAGATGGTGTAAGGCATTTATAACAAGACTCATCAATATCAAAATCTGAAATACAATAATTTATATCATCAATATAATCTGAAATATTCTCATTCGAGTTCATTGAATTACCTATTGCGGTTTTATTTTATTTTTTTATTAGAATATATTTCTTCTCTTCACGAGAAGATGCGTAGAATAAAAATATTTTATTATTCTTTGTTGAGATAAAACCTTCAGGTTCAAAAAAGCAGCGACCATCGAATTTCCCGCAAAATTCCATTCCGTAGTTTATATTATCATTTCTATTGAGTGGCTCACCTTTAATGGAGTATCGATATAGCGCTTTACTTTTATAAGAGGAGTCTCCAAATAATAAATAGACTGATTTCCTATCAACTGATATAGCTTGCAAGGGTTGAAGTTCATTATTGACACTGGTGAGATCTGATGCAGGAAGGTTCCACTTAAATTTATAATATTTAGTTAAGTCTATATCATCTTCTGATGAGGAATTTATCCTATTTAATGCATCATTTAATGAATATACCTTAAAGATCATTTTTCTATAATCTTCTCTTCCTCTGACAACTAAGTAATCACTATTAATTGACTTTGTAGGCATCGTGTCGTTTTTGATAAATGGATAGTCATCAAAGAATCTTACTGTCTTCAATACTACATTACCATCGTTATGGAAAATAAATGCGAGAGTTTGATTTTGTATTTTTGAGCTGGTTAATATTGCAGCAATAGAACCATCGCTTTTTTGAACAACTGAAAAACCCTGATGGCCTATTCTGTCAGATTCTAATAACATTTTTCGGTTTGTCAGATCATTTGAGTAAATAAAGCTCGAATCAGTTTCTTTTGAATGTTCAAGCGTATAAACGCTACGTTGATCATGTGAGTTATTTGCAATCCCTTGCAATATATTTTCTGAATTAATGACGGAAATATCTTCAGAATATGCCAGTAAAGGAGTGAAAAATATCAAGGAAAAGATTAATAATATAATGAATTCTTTATCTTTAGGCATCATTAATAACCTTTCGCATCATGCTGATATTTTGTTAAGTTCAGACATTGCTGAGTTTAATTCAGTAACAGCACTTATAAGAGTCTTATAATCATTATTCACAGACCAGTTAGAGCCATCACTATAAAATCTTTCATGCTCTTTCATTATATATGTTGTGGTGATTTTTTTGGCAAGTCCTGGACGGGTGTTTTTATAAAAATGTAAAGTGAACGCATAAATATCTTTGCTCTCAATTGTATATGTTTCATCCCTGATGATGTCATCAATGATTGAATAAAAAGTATCATTGCTTATTGTTTTCGACGTTTTCATTAATGTGATGAGGTTTTCAGGCAAGGTTTTATCTAAGCCTAAGTTGTTTAATAACATCATAGTATCTTCAATTCCGAAGGTTTTATATGAAGCATCAATTTGTTTTTCTTTGTTCTTCATTAAGCTGAGATACTGTTGGGAGAAGTCGTTATTTCTTAGATCATGTAGGAAGCTTTGGTACTCACCACTTTCATATACTAGGTCAAGCCTTTTAAAGTTATACGCCTTTAAGTCTCCCCCAACACTTGAAAAATCAAATATATGATCTTCTGTTATGTTTTTGTTTAACATGAAAAACGCATCCACAGCTAGTTTATTTATTGATTTATTTGGGGTGATAACATTTAAATCAAGACTCCCAAAATGGCTTTCATTCTTTTTAAACATCAGATGCGCTAAAATTAATTCTTTATCTTCAAGGTTAAGACGAGGTGATGTTTCATTTAAAATATCAATGGCATCATTAATCACATCGCAATTTATCAAGGATATGATGCGAATTAGGCATGTAAATTTTTGATCAAGTATTTCTCTAGATAAAAGACCTTCGTTTAATAACTCATTGATCTCTTTATATTTTTTGTTTTCAAATAAACCCAGGATATATTCAATTGAAATTTTATGTTTGTATTCTGGAATTTCATGGAGTGTTAAAATTAAGTCATCTCTTAAAAGATCCTTCATTGATTCTGTTCTGGTAATTATGTTGCTACTACATAAACACGTCTTTAGACGCATAGATAGACTTTGGCATGTGTTTATCCACTCTCTATCATCGGATAAAAAGTTTAACAAATCCTCTTTGGCATTTGAAGGCATTGGTGATTCATCTATGTCAAATAACTCCGACCAGAAGTACAATCTCTTCAAAATGTTTTTTGCATGGGTAGAGCTTATAACGTCATGAATGGAATGATTTTTTATTAGTTGATTGAATATCCCGATTGCCGGAGCATGATCGTTTTTATTTAAACAATTTTCAATATATGATAAATAAGTGTATAAGTCGGTATTAGCTGAAGTTTTTCTCGTGATATGATTATAAAGTCTACTAGAGTTTTCTCTGTCTTGTTTAGGGAAGAAGGCACTAACTCTATTTTGATAATCAAGGGGCATATCACATCCAGAACTTATCATTTCTTCTAAGAAAATATTTATTTTATCAATGTCAGTGGCAACTGGACCAAACCCATGAGATTCATAATTATAGTAACCTTTTGAATATGAGTGTTCAGAAAAGAAAGAATCAACATCAAACTGGAAATACAATACGGGTTTGTTCATGTAAGCTACATCAAAGGCTACAGAAGAATAATCTGTAATTAATATGTCGCAATCACGGAAAACACTCTGTATATTACCTGAGGTTATGTCTCCAATTTTTATGTAATCGGGTATTGATAGCTCTTCAACATAATCCATTAGGTTTGGATGTGGATAAAACTCGACTTCATAACCATGTTGATAGGCTAAATTATATAATTTTTCTGAGCGTAAAAAACCTCCCCACATCTCAGCAAATTTAGAAGTGCTGAAATTTGGATTTTTAGCTCGCTTACTGGTTCTTCTTACTAATTCTCCGGCTAAACTTTTTCTCCACGTCGGCATAATAAGAATTTTTTTCTTTTTAATGTCGCTATTGTAAAGGTTGTCGTATCGAGGGAATCCGGTAAGAGCTACTTCTTTGCTTGTAAATCTATATCTACCACGCACAGAAATATCCTCAAACTCATTTACTCCCGCCGTAACAAGCACATCAATCTTTCTGCTGTTCAACCACTCCGATTGATCGTCCTTAGTCACACCATGTTGCAAAAAAATAAAATTGTAGTTTAATAAATCAATAAAGTGTTTTTTTGGAAGATAATTTACGATTGCAGGGTTTGCATGGGAAGATAGTAAATACTTTGCATTTAGTAAGGAAATTCTATGAAGAAAACCACCAAATTTTATTAAGTTAAAATTCTCAGACTTAAGCCTTTTCCAGTCAGATGTGTTTTTATTAAGTAGGAAATAACAATTTTCATTTTTACTTATAACATATTTATAAAAATGTTCAGCATTATCATCTGCTCTTTGATCATTGTCTACAAAAACCCAAGCATCTTTAAACTTTTCTCTCATATATGAAGTTGCAGATATATATCTCAGCAATCTCACCTTAAGAGGAAGGTTTAAGGGTTTCGCGAATTTTTTTAAGTGTGAACCTGCTAAATCAGAAATTAAAATTGATGGTTTTCTTTTTCCATTTAGTAGAATATTTGTTTTTACTTTTTCGCCAATACTTAATGATTGATTAATGTTTTTGAAATGTACCCATGCGAAAATTTCATAAGAAAAAGCGTAATTAAAAATAGTTAATGGCTTAACTTTTAGCGAGGTTGCTAACAATTTACCCCCCGATAAATAAAAATCGGGAAGGGAATCCGATTGTGAAACAATTTTTAATTTCACCATTTTATTAATATGATCGTAATCTTCCAAATAACATAGATCTGGAACATTACCTTCGGCAATTAATTTTGTATAACCGATTTTGTGTACATGATTAAAGTTAGATGAAGGGAATGAGTTAGTATTTTTCCGCTCAATGTTTTTTAATATTGACTTTAATAAGGTGATGAAATCATTTTTGTTTTCATCAGACAACAGTTCGTCAGCCTTTTTGTTTTTTAGCAAAAGAATAATCAAGCTATGCACTGCATAAAATACACTTCGTTCAATAAAGGAACTACTTTTATTTAGTAATAGCTTTTGATTTATTTTTTCCATAAATGAGATTAGTTTGACTGGACATTTTAAGGACTCTTGCAATATTGCATCTAACCTAGACTCAGTTAAATGAGAGCTGTAGACATTTTCAAGCCACAATGTATTCGCACTTGCATTTTCATTCATTAATATATTAATGCAGTTAGTCATTCTTATTAATATATCACTACTATTGATGAAGTCATACTCACCCATTAATACTTCGCTGCTAAATATCAGATTAATTAGCGCAGGAAATATAGCTTCAACCTCCAATCTATTTTTATCATTTTTATTTGTTTTTAGGCTTGTAAGGATTGGATCCGTATTACGACTTTCTAAGTTGTGAGTATATGAATGGAAGATTATTGGTTCGATGGTGTTGTCATCAATTCCTGCGTTGAAATTCACAATGAAGTCACTAGCTAATGTATCGCCAGGGAAGATTATTTTTATATAGTCACAGTTTATTTTTTTTACTTGTTTATTAATTTCAGACGATATGTCTTCTGAAAAATCATTACTTTTATTTACAAACCCAATGAGGTTGGGGTTGTAGTTTATACAGTTTTTTAAACTATTAATGCTTACTTCAAGGAGAGGTGAACTTTCGCCAATTATAATGAATCCAATTGTTTTTCTCTTGCCGCGATTGTTTTTTCTTTTAAGTATTTTTGAGTCTAAAATAAAAGATCTTGGATCTCTGAATAATTTTTTTAACTTTTTTTTGTTCATTTTCATTCCTAAATCATTTATTAAATATGAATTTCAATCTTCTTTTTAATGTATCGTAACGATCAATATGGCCGGGCTTGTTTTCAAAAAGAATTGAATAGTCTGCAATGTCTAATTTTTTCTCATTACAACTATTTATAAACGTACTAAGTAGTGTTGGGTCTTTATGGTTTTTACTGTTTTCCAACTTATTATTTTTTTTAAAAAATCTAGTATGATTTAATTCTCTTGATCTATAATAATTTTCATTATTATCTTTGCTATGATATAGATGAAAAGCCAAATCTTTTTCCAAAAGTGAGTCAATACATAGCTCACCTAAATAACGTCGGAATCCTACAAAGAATAGAGGTGAACGAGAATTCATTTCATGAAAAAAATCAGATGGTTTTTCAATTTCATTATGAAGTTCTGCTAGTCTAACCAAAAAATCAAAATCTTCGAAGCCATGACCTGTATATAAATTGTCAAAGCCATTTAATTTTTTATAATCTGATGACCTTAGCACTGTTATAGAGGATGGACTGGCTAGATGTAAAAACTCTTTTCTAGAAAATGAAAAGTATTTTTCTTTTAATTCATGTGATGAAATATTTTTATTGGTTAGAAGATTGCTTCCATAACTTGTAAGATATAAGCAAGGAAGGATATAAAATGGCTTCAAACCAAAACTGACTCTTTCTTGATACTTAATAAATAAATCGAAATCTGGATGTATATCCACATCTAAAAGAATAATAAACTCTGTTTCAACAGCTTCGAAAGCTAAGTTGCGTAACTGTGATGAGTTTACTTCATTATTAAAGAATGTTGTTGAGCAGATTTTTACTTGTGGAAATTCTTTTATTTTATTTATTAATTTTTTGTCATGCTTTGAGTTTGAATTATTATGACCAAATACTATTTTTATATTTTTTTTATTTGCTTTCTCTACAAGGTTTACAGCCTTTTTGATAAGGTCATTAGGTCTTCGTTTTAAATCAATAGGTATTATGGCTGTTAGCATCTTCTAACCTTTTATTTAAAGGCACTCATTGAGCTTATATCTGCTTAAGGCTTCGTCTATAGAGGGGGTGAAAATTACTTCTTGGTTTTTTCCAATGTATATAGCTGAATCACAAAATTCTTTTAATGAATTTAGATTGTGGGAAACCATTAAAAAGTTAGATTCGCCATGGCGTTCTTTAAATAGTTCCGAACATTTTTTTCTAAAGCGCGCGTCTCCAACCGCGGTTACTTCATCTACAAGGTAGTAATCAAATCTGAATGCCATGCTCAAACCAAATCCTAATCTTGATTTCATCCCTGAAGAATAGGTCTTAATTGGCATGTCAAAATACCTTCCCAGTTCTGCAAATTCTTGGACAAACTTAACTTTCTCATTGAGAACATCGGACTTTGAGTAAAGACGAGAAACAAACTTTACATTTTCTCTTCCTGTTAGGCTTCCTTGAAAGCCTCCTGAAAGTCCAACCGGCCATGAGATCGTTTTATCAGTTGATATTGAGCCGCTATCAGGACGGTCGATGCCGCCAATCATCCGAAGTAAAGTTGACTTACCCGCACCATTACGACCTATAAGCGCCACACTCTTACCGCTTGGTATCTCAATATTAAGGTCTTTGAAAACATAATGGCGGCCTTGAGGCGTGCGGTATGATTTCGTTAAATTTTCTATTTTAATCATGAGGTAAGCATTGCCTCTTCACGATTGCGATATAACGCAAGGCCAGCAAATACCGTGACTAAGGTACAAATCGCGAGATAACTAAGACTCACGCCCTCACTCACATAACCCGGCATTACCGCTTCACGGCTGAGTTCAACTGCATGAACTAAAGGGTTCCACAGTAAATAAGGCCAATAATCTGTTGGTATGGAGTGCAGAGGGAACATAATGCAGGAAATAAAATAGAGTGGCTTAAGCAGTATGGGTAAAAACTTTTGGGTTTCAGCAAAGGTTCTTCCCACGACCATAAAGATTAATCCAATCCCGCAAGAAAATAGAATCAGCAATCCCCATGTCGCAACTAATTGCAGAAGGTTGGTGATTTCAAAGTATTCGCCTGCCATCCATACAACTACCATCAACAGAATATAAACGGCGGCGTAAATCACGGTTTCTAACAATGCGCGGGCAATAATGGTGTCGATTGGCTTTACCGGACGGTAATTAAACAGCCCTTGGTTAGCTTCAATCGCACCTACTGAGCGGTTTGTAATATTACTGAAAATAAAGTACGGGATAATGCCGTTCAGCAGAAATACCGGGAACGAGATGTCCGGCATGGTGCGGTGCATGATGAAACCAAATATGCCCAGCAGCACGAGTAAATGCGCAGACGGCTCAAGAATTGCCCAAAAATAGCCTAAGCGAAACTTTCCAAAACGGGTGCGTATTTCACGCAAAAACAAGGCCTTAACGGCAGCTTGCTGGACTTCGAATCCACTTCTGGCCATTGATTTAACTCATTTGAATTGGGTGGGATTTTTACACGCTACCGCCCCTGGCTTAACAGCTACCAATGCACTGGACGCAATACAGGCGGTGTAGGGGGGAGGTTTATAGTTTTCAGACGGGGGAGCTGAATTAATCAGCAGATTTTACGCAAATTCAAAAGATTAGAGCTGATGAATACGCGAAAGGCGTGATGCCATTTTGAACAATTAGATGGTTTGTCGTTGATATGGATCCATCCACTTGAACAGCTAGTCCCTGCTTGTCTGTAAGAATTTTCCCTAATTTTGACGACGTAAGTTACAGATCATGTCGAAATAATCCTAAACGTTTTCGTCTATTAATATTTTGCAAATTATCTGTAAGGCCTATTGAACTAATCATTGCACCTGATTTAACTCAACTGATTGAATATAATGACTTTAATGCTTAAGTGCGTTTCTGTTCTTGACCTTACTCTGCATCATGAAATCAACACTGCTAATCAATTCATTCACGAGACAATCCACTGATTTTTACAAAAAGTAGTAGTTGTTACATTTCAAAGCTGATGATTGCAGGTCGCCTGATTCTTCGCGATAATCACGCATAACAAATCCCTTCCTCGTCGGGCCTAACGACGCGGAGGGGATTTTTTTCATCTATACCTTAGTGGCTAACCGACTCACGGATCTAAAGAGGACAAGTTATGTATAACACCCTGGGCAATCAGTACGATAACTCCCTGGTTTCTAACGCCTTCGGTTTCATGCGCTTCCCGGTGAACTTCCAGCCTTACGACAGCGATGCTGAGTGGGTGATCACTGGTGTACCTTTCGATGCCGCAACATCGGGTCGTCCGGGCAGCCGTTTAGGGCCGGGCGCGATTCGTCAGATCTCCACTAACCTTGCATGGGAAGGTTGCCGCTGGCCGTGGGACTTCGATCTGCGTCAGCGCCTGAACGTGGTGGATTGTGGTGATCTGGTTTATGCATTCGGTGATTCACAGGATCTCTCTGACAAACTGCAGGCGCACGCTGAGAAGCTGTTGGCAAGCGGTAAGCGTATGCTGACCTTCGGGGGCGATCACTATGTCACGCTGCCACTGCTGCGTGCCCACGCTAAGCACTTCGGTAAGATGGCACTGGTGCACTTTGATGCGCACACTGATACCTACTCTAACGGTCCAACCTTCGACCACGGCACTATGTTCTTCACCGCGCCGAAAGAAGGTCTGATCGATCCGAATCACTCTGTGCAGATTGGTATCCGTACTGAGTTCGACAAGAGCCTTGGCTTTAACGTGTTGGATGCGGCACAGGTTAACGACCGCAGCGTCGATGATATTCTGGCGGAAGTGAAACGCACCGTGGGCGATCTGCCGGTGTATCTGACCTTTGATATCGACTGTCTGGATCCGGCACACGCACCGGGCACCGGCACGCCAGTGATCGGCGGACTGACCAGCGATAAAGCTACCAAGCTGATTCGTGGCTTGCAGGGTATGAACATCGTCGGGATGGATCTGGTGGAAGTAGCGCCGGGTTATGACCACGCTGATCTGACTTCACTGGCGGCGGCTACACTGGCGCTGGATATGCTGCACGTGCAGGCTGCAAATAAAGGTTAATCCAGATGAGGGCAGGGCGATGGCCTTGTCCTCAACTTAATAGTTGTTGTTGATATCGTTGCTGGCTGAACGCACTACGGCGAATCCGGCAACCGCTAATAACGTCACTGCGCTAATGATGATAATTGTCAACATAAGTGGCTCCAGTCAGAGTCATTGAACCACGCTACATTTTATTTATGACAGAAATCTTGCTTCGCCCGCTAATTCAGAATCATCCTTCCAGGGACATTCATCGCTTCTGAGCTTTCTCATCACGTTTCTGCTTTCTCATTCTCCACGCGAATTCGTCTACTGATGTTTATCGTCCTTTCTCAACGCGCATTGATAGCAATGATGTCAATCTGTGAAGTGGGTTGGGATTTGTTGTGAGCGGCGCAGAGTGATTAAGAAAGGGTGATAGCTGATGGGGCGATCCATTGCCCTCGACGTCCCCGGTTCCTAGTAATCGTCATTCACATCTTTGGCTGCGGAACGTATCACCAGATACGCGCCGATTAGCACAATCGCGATAACGACGGCGAGAATAATCAGAATGGTCAACATAGTATGTGGTGCTCCGGTGACTCTCTCTGATATCGCCTAAAAACAAACGGTCAGTGTAGACCATACTCACTATGACATGGCCTCGTGTGGCGAGTTCAGACCATTGTCACGCTTCTCGCATCAACGGCTCAACAACTTAACGGTGACAATTCGTTATCGGCACCCTGTAGCTATACTTTTGGGCGTAGCGTTATTTATCGCTTCGTTAATTACGGTTTGAGAATCTTCGGAGGTCACCATGGGCTTTCTGGATGAATTAGTGGGTTCGCTGGGGAACAGCAACGGGCAAGGCAATCAGTTGGGTCAGTTGCAGGCGATCTGGAATTGGGTGCAGGAGCAGGGCGGTATCGAAGTGCTGCTGCAGAAGTTTCAACAAGGCGGGCTTGGCGAGGTGCTGGGGTCGTGGATCGGTACTGGCGGCAATCAACAGGTCGGCGGCGGTGAGATTCAGAATGCTTTCGGTCAGGAGGAGTTGCAGTCGCTGGCCGATAAGCTGGGCACCGATGTGAATGGCGCTTCCGGCACGCTGGCGGCGCTGTTGCCACAGTTGATCGATAAGATGTCACCGCAAGGTCAACTTGATGAGCAGAGTCTGCACAACAACCAGATGGATTTGGATTCGATGGTGGATAATCTGTTTAAGCGCTAGCTGTTAAAGCTGAGAAGAGGAGCGCGCAAGGCGCTCCTTTTTATGACCGGTTATTTGCCATCTGCCGCAATACGGTCACGGATATGCTGTGCGCGTGCTGCGGAATCCGGATGCGAATCAAACATCGAGCTTGATTGCCCTTGCTGCATTTTTGCCAGCTTCTCGAAACTGGTGGCCAAGCCGAGTGGATTAACACCGCGCTTTTTCAGCAGATCATAAGAGTAATCATCCGCCTGCGACTCCTGAGTCTGCGAGAACTGCGCATTGACCAGCTTCTCGCTCAGATCGCCCAGCTGTGACTGCGACAGCTGACCAATCACGCCGCCAACCGAGGCCGCAGCAGTGCGTGCCGCCGTGGTAGCGTAGGCAACCTGCATCGCTTTGCGCGTATGGCCGAGCGCAACGTGGCCCATTTCATGGCCGAGCACACCTTCCACTTCGTTATCGGTCATCATATCCATCAAGCCGCTATAAACGCGGATGCAGCCGTTGGCCATCGCCCACGCATTCACATCTTTGGTCAGATAGACTTTGTAGTTGGCTGGCACACCATTGATGTTATCGCCCAGCGCAGCGGCGATTTTGTTCAGGCGCTGCTGATATTCACTATTGGCAGGCGCGAGCTGGTTGTCTTTGTCCATCTGGGCACAAGATTGATCGCTCAACTGCTTCACTTGTGAATCATTCAACGTATAAGCCTGGTAAGCCTGCGCGCCGGATTGCAGCAGCGCGTTGTTGTCCATTCCTTCGCAACCGCTGAGCAGCGAAGCGATTCCCACAGCAATAATTGTGGCGCGGATTTTCATTGAGAGGTCCTTTGCGTAACAAGGTAGAGAAAACAAACACCTGAAATTGAGATCGGTGTTCAAACGCTTTGGTTATAGCGCGCATCCTGTTCACTGGCTAGCAGACAAGCCCCGAATTGCAACCGTTTACCCGCTATTTAGCACGTCGACGCATGTACTTTTGCACCGATTTTCATGTACATTGATGTGCGACTTTTTTCTCGCTTCGCCTGATAACTGATTAATTACAATACGTTAAGCGCGGCGGAGCATTAATCCGACCTGGAGTAGAAGATGCCCTCTCGTAAAGAGCTTGCCAACGCCATTCGCGCGTTAAGTATGGATGCAGTACAAAAAGCCAAATCGGGACATCCTGGTGCCCCTATGGGCATGGCGGACATCGCCGAAGTGCTGTGGCGTGACTTCCTGAACCACAATCCGACTAACCCGCTGTGGGCAGATCGTGACCGCTTCGTGCTGTCTAACGGTCATGGCTCCATGCTGATTTATAGCCTGCTGCACCTCACCGGTTATGACCTGCCGATGAGCGAGCTGCAGAACTTCCGTCAGCTGCACTCTAAAACTCCAGGCCACCCAGAATACGGCTACACCGCTGGCGTTGAAACCACTACCGGTCCACTGGGCCAGGGTATCGCTAACGCAGTCGGCTTCGCCATCGCTGAGCGCACTTTAGCGGCACAGTTCAACCGCCCAGGCCATGACATCGTTGACCACAACACCTACGTGTTCATGGGCGACGGCTGCATGATGGAAGGCATCTCACACGAAGTGTGCTCAATCGCCGGTACCCTGAAACTGGGTAAACTGGTTGCCTTCTATGATGACAACGGCATCTCAATCGATGGTCACGTTGATGGCTGGTTCACCGACGATACCGCAGCACGTTTCGAAGCTTACGGCTGGCACGTAGTGCGTGGCGTAGACGGTCACGATGCCGACGCTATCAAGAAAGCAGTCGAAGAAGCCAAAGCGGTTTCAGACAAACCTTCACTGCTGATGTGCAAAACCATCATCGGTTTCGGTTCTCCGAACAAAGCCGGTACCCACGATTCGCACGGCGCACCACTGGGCGACGACGAAATCGCACTGACCCGTAAGCAACTGGGTTGGAACCACGCGCCGTTTGAAATTCCTTCAGACATCTACGCGCAGTGGGATGCGAAAGAAGCCGGTCAGGCAAAAGAATCTGCATGGGATAAGAAGTTTGCTGCTTATGCTGCTGCTCATCCTGAACTGGCTGCAGAGTTCACGCGTCGTACCAACAACGAGCTGCCAGCTAACTGGGAAACTGAGTCGCAGAAGTTCATCGAACAGCTGCAGGCTAATCCAGCCAAAATCGCCAGCCGTAAAGCTTCCCAGAACGCGATTGAAGCCTTCGGTAAGATTCTGCCGGAATACATGGGTGGATCGGCTGACCTGGCGCCAAGCAACCTGACTATGTGGTCTGGTTCTAAGCCAATCAACGAAGATGCAGCTGGTAACTACATCCATTACGGTGTGCGCGAATTCGGTATGACCGCAATCGCTAACGGCCTGGCGCTGCACGGTGGTTTCCTGCCGTATACCGCAACCTTCCTGATGTTCGTAGAATACGCGCGTAACGCTGCACGTATGGCTGCACTGATGAAGATTCGTCAGATCATGGTTTATACCCACGACTCAATCGGTCTGGGTGAAGATGGTCCAACGCACCAGCCAGTTGAGCAAATGGCCAGCCTGCGCGTAACACCGAACATGAGCCTGTGGCGTCCATGTGACCAGGTTGAGTCTGCGGTTGCCTGGAAATACGCTATCGAGCGCGTAGACGGCCCATCAGCTCTGATCTTCTCTCGTCAGAACCTGGCGCAGCAGGATCGTACCGCTGAGCAGCTGGCAAACGTGGCACGCGGTGGTTATGTGCTGAAAGACAGCGAAGGTACGCCAGAGCTGATCTTGATCGCTACCGGTTCAGAAGTGGAACTGGCGGTTGCCGCTTATGACAAGCTGACCAGCGAAGGCCGCAAAGTACGCGTTGTCTCAATGCCTTCAACCGATGCCTTTGACAAGCAGGACGCGGCTTACCGTGAATCTGTGCTGCCGAAAGCCGTTGCTGCGCGTGTGGCTATCGAAGCGGGTATCGCGGACTACTGGTTCAAATACACCGGCCTGAATGGCGCTATTGTCGGTATGACCACCTTCGGTGAGTCTGCTCCGGCAGAGCTGCTGTTCAAAGAGTTCGGCTTCACCGTTGAGAACGTGGTGAACACCGCGAAATCTATTCTGTAATCAGCGGTCGCCGTAAGGGCGACCCAACAGGTTAGATGATCGCAAACGAAGGTGCGCTTTATGCGCACCTTTTTTTCATTTCAGAACCCGCCTTCAACCTGAAACGCTTCAATTATTCCTGCAGTAATAATTTTTACATGCGAAATATGTGACGTAGATCCAATATTCAGCAGCGCAATTGATCGCAATCATTCCTGTTATTCCGCGCATGCTTTATTCTAGCTGAACCGTTTCAGTTGCAATTGAGTGGCATCATTTTGCAACGTTAAGCGGGCAATAATTCCCTGTACAAAACGCAGCGAAACGCTCAAGGTATTTGGCACGTTTTTTTGGCTGTTGTGGCAGGAAGTGAGATGACCGTTCGTATAGCAATTAATGGTTTTGGTCGTATTGGACGCAATGTGTTGCGTGCCTTGTATGAAACCGGCCGCCGCGCTGAAATTACTGTGGTGGCGATCAACGAACTGGCTGAAGCCACCGGCATGGCGCATTTGCTGAAGTATGATACCAGCCATGGTCGCTTTGCCTGGGATGTGCGTCAGGAGCGTGACCAGCTATTTGTTGGCGACGATACCATCCGCATTCTGCATCTTGCTGACATTGATGCACTGCCATGGCAGGAACTGAACGTCGATATCGTGCTGGATTGCACCGGCGTATACGGTAGCCGCGCAGATGGCGAAGCGCATCTGCAAGCGGGCGCGAAGAAGGTATTGTTCTCGCATCCGGGCGGTAACGATTTAGATGCCACCGTCGTGTTCGGCGTAAACGAACAGGCTCTTAAACAAACTGACCGCATTGTCTCCAACGCATCCTGCACCACCAACTGCATTATTCCGGTGATCAAGTTGCTGGATGACGCCTTCGGAATTGAGTCAGGCACCGTGACCACGATTCACTCGGCGATGCACGACCAACAGGTGATTGACGCCTATCACAGCGATCTGCGTCGTACCCGTGCCGCCAGCCAATCGATCATTCCGGTGGATACGCGTCTTGCTGCGGGCATTACCCGTATTTTTCCGAAATTTAACGATCGCTTTGAAGCCATCGCTGTGCGCGTGCCCACGATCAACGTGACAGCCATTGATTTGAGCGTTTCGGTACGCGAAGCCGTGAAGGCGTGTGAGGTCAATGCGTTGCTGCAAAACGCGTCAGAAGGGGCGTTTCGTGGTATAGTTGACTATACGGAATTACCGTTAGTCTCAGTAGATTTTAACCATGATCCGCACAGTGCCATAGTCGATGGCACGCAAACGCGGGTCAGTGGTCATCACCTGATCAAGACCTTGGTTTGGTGTGACAACGAATGGGGCTTTGCTAACCGCATGATCGACACCACGTTAGCAATGGCCGCAAGCGGTTTCAGGTAAGACGCGGACTGCGTCTGGCAAAACTTATGAGAATCAACGAGAGGGTTCACCATGTCTGTAATTAAGATGACCGATCTGGATCTTGCTGGCAAACGCGTTTTGATCCGAGCCGATCTCAACGTACCAGTGAAAGAAGGGAAAGTGACGTCAGATGCACGTATCCGTGCTTCTCTGCCTACCATCGAAGCGGCGTTGAAACAGGGCGCGAAAGTGATGGTTACCTCTCACCTGGGTCGTCCGACCGAAGGTGAATACAACGAAGAGTTCTCGCTCCTGCCTGTTGTTAACTACCTGAAAGACAAACTGAACGGCACTAACGTGACCCTGGCGAAAGACTACCTCGACGGCGTTGAAGTCGGCGCGGGTGAGCTGGTGGTTCTGGAAAACGTGCGCTTTAACAAAGGCGAGAAGAAAGACGAAGAGTCGCTGTCAAAGAAATATGCCGCCCTGTGCGACGTGTTCGTGATGGATGCCTTCGGTACTGCGCACCGCGCGCAGGCTTCGACCCACGGTGTGGGCAAGTTCGCACCAATCGCTTGTGCTGGCCCGCTGCTCTCTGCTGAACTGGAAGCGCTGGGTAAAGTCATGAGCAACCCACAGCGTCCGCTGGTGGCGGTTGTTGGTGGTTCTAAAGTGTCGACCAAATTCGACGTGCTGCAGTCTCTGGTGAAAATCGCTGATACCGTGATCGTTGGTGGCGGTATCGCTAACACCTTCGTGGCTATCGACAACAACGTCGGTAAATCACTGTACGAACCAGACTTCGTTGAAGCGGCGAAAAAGCTGCGTGACGAGCACGGTATTCCGGTTCCAACCGACTCTCGCGTGGGAACGGAATTCTCTGAAACTGCTCCGGCAACCGTGAAAAAAGTTTCCGAAGTGGCGGATAACGAAGAGATTATGGACTTCGGTGACGAAACCGCACAGGCGATGGCAAAACTGCTGAAAGAGGCAAAGACCATCCTGTGGAACGGTCCGGTTGGCGTATTTGAATTCCCGAACTTCCGCAAAGGCACCGAAATCGTGGCGAACGCGATTGCAGACAGCGACGCGTTCTCTGTTGCGGGCGGCGGCGATACCCTGGCAGCGATTGATCTGTTCGGTATCGAAGACAAGATCTCCTACATCTCTACCGGCGGTGGCGCATTCCTCGAGTTCGTGGAAGGCAAAAAACTGCCAGCGGTAGCAATGCTGGAAGAGCGCGCTAAGCAGTAATTTTTGGGGGCGGCGCTTCGGCGCCGTCTGAAGGCTTGCCCATCCTGGGCAAAAAATCGACGTCCCTTTGTGGGATGAACGGTAACGAAACAGGACACAACCATGTCTAAAATTTTTGATTTCGTAAAACCCGGCGTTGTCACTGGTGATGACGTTCAGAAAGTTTTCCAAGTAGCGAAAGAAAACAAATTCGCTCTGCCAGCAGTTAACTGCGTCGGCACGGACTCCATCAACGCGGTACTGGAAGCTGCGGCCAAAGTTAAAGCGCCGGTCATCGTTCAGTTCTCCAATGGTGGTGCTGCCTTCATCGCCGGTAAAGGTTTCAAAACCGACAAGCCACAGGGCGCAGCAATCTTCGGCGCTATCGCCGGTGCGCACCATGTGCATCTGATGGCTGAACAGTACGGCGTGCCAGTTATTCTGCACACCGACCACTGTGCTAAGAAACTGCTGCCATGGATCGACGGTCTGCTGGATGCCGGTGAAGAGCACTTCAAGAAAACCGGTAAGCCACTGTTCTCTTCTCACATGATTGACCTGTCAGAAGAATCACTGGAAGAGAACATTGAGATTTCTTCTAAGTACCTGGCGCGCATGGCGAAAATCGACATGACCCTGGAAATCGAACTGGGTTGCACCGGTGGTGAAGAAGACGGCGTGGACAACAGCCACATGGACGCTTCTGCCCTGTACACCCAGCCAGAAGACGTTGATTACGCGTACACCGAGCTGAGCAAAATCAGCCCGCGTTTCACCATCGCCGCTTCATTCGGTAACGTGCACGGCGTGTACAAGCCAGGCAACGTGAAACTGACTCCAACCATCCTGCGTGATTCTCAGGAATACGTGACCAAGAAACACAATCTGCCGCACAACGCGCTGGATTTCGTGTTCCACGGTGGTTCAGGTTCTTCTGCTGCAGAAATCGAAGAGTCTATTGGTTACGGCGTAATCAAGATGAACATCGATACCGATACCCAATGGGCGACCTGGGACGGCATCCTGCAGTACTACAAAAAGAACGAAGACTATCTGCAAGGCCAGTTGGGTAACCCAAATGGCGTGGATAGCCCGAACAAGAAATACTACGATCCACGCGTATGGCTGCGCTCTGCACAGGCCTCAATGGTTGTGCGTTTAGAGCAGGCTTTCAAAGAGCTGAACGCTGTCGACGTGCTGTAATTTTTCCGTACAGTACAAAAAAGGCCCGAAAGGGCCTTTTTTTATGCATTCGATTCGGAATAGTGAGTAAATTCAGCCCATCTTTGGCGCTTCATGCCATTTTTGTTTACCCTTGTACACGGGAGTGCCGGAGCTAATCTGGCCGTTTTTGCATTTTCCTGCGGGAAACTCAACAACAGGGCTAACAAATGGAAGACTTAAATGTCGTCGATGGCATTAACAGTGCCGGCGGCTGGCTGGTACGTAATCAGGCACTGATCCTGAGCTATGCGGTGAATATCGTTGCGGCGATCATCACCATCATTATTGGTATGTTCATTGCGCGTATCGTTTCAAATACGATCAATCGCGTACTGCAGGCGCGTCATATCGACGCTACCGTTGCAGACTTCCTCTCTGCCCTGGTGCGCTACGGCATTATCGCTTTCACCTTGATCGCGGCGCTGGGTCGCGTGGGCGTGCAAACCGCCTCGGTGATCGCCGTACTGGGTGCCGCTGGCTTGGCCGTGGGTCTGGCACTGCAAGGCTCTCTGTCCAACCTCGCAGCGGGTGTGCTGTTGGTGACCTTCCGTCCGTTCAAAACCGGTGAGTTCGTTGATTTGGGCGTGATGGGTACTGTGCAAAACGTGCAGATTTTCTCTACCACGCTGAAAACCGTGGATGGCAAAATCGTGGTGATCCCGAACGGTAAAATCATCGCCGCCAACATCGTTAACTTCTCGCGTGAGCCGATTCGTCGTAACGAATTTATTATCGGTGTGGCCTATGATGCGGACGTTGATCAGGTGATCGAGCTGTTACGTGAAGTCGTCGAAGCCGATGAACGTGTGCTGAAAGACATGGGCATTCAGATCGGTCTGAACGAACTGGCCGCCTCTTCACTGAACTTTGTGGTGCGCTGCTGGAGCAAAAGCGGTGACCTGCAAAACGTGTACTGGGATCTGCTGAAGAACTTCAAACGTGCACTGGACGCGAAGGGTATTGGCATTCCGTATCCGCAGATGGATGTGCATCTGCACCAGGTAAAAAGCGAGCAGCAGGCTGCACAAGCCGAGTAATCACTTAGTAGCGTTGTGTTTGAACGGTAAACTGCACAGCATCATATTAAGGTCGTCATTTATGGCGACCTTATTATTTTCTCTAATACCCGATTAAATCTTTCAATTTCCACTAATATCCTCGCGTCACTATACTGCATCGCATTACCTCGTTATTCAGGACTATCAACGTGTTATCTGTTTATTTACAAGGGCTTGCTCTTGGGGCTGCACTCATTCTGCCATTAGGCCCGCAAAACGCATTCGTGATGAACCAGGGTATTAAACGCCACTACCATTTGATGACTGCAGGATTGTGCACCCTGAGCGATATCGTGCTGATTTGCGGCGGCATCTTCGGCGGCAGTGCGCTGCTAAATCAATCCCCCATTATGCTGATGCTGATTACCTGGGCAGGCGTGGCGTTTCTGTTGTGGTACGGCTGGGGCGCACTGCGCAGCGCATGGCAGGGTGATGTGACGCTGGCCGATGATGCGGTGATGAAGCAAGGCCGCTGGCGCATTATTGCTACCATCGTGGCGGTGACCTGGCTCAATCCGCATGTCTACCTCGATACTTTCGTGGTGCTCGGTAGCCTGGGCAGTCAGCTGCCTTCTACCGCCGCGCGCCAGTGGTTCGCGTTGGGCACAGTGAGCGCGTCAATTATCTGGTTCTTTGGTCTGGCGCTGTTAGCCGCATGGCTGTCACCGCGTCTGCGCACAGTGCGCGCCCAGCGCATCATCAATCTGCTGGTGGGCGGCGTGATGTGGTTTATCGCCATCCAGTTAGCGCGTCAGGGCATTGCCGCGTTCTGATGCAGATGTAAACCGTACAGTGCGGGTAGCGCGCCCGCACTGGCGATCAGCTCTAAGCGTATCTGCCGGAAACTGACATCCTGCGGCACGACGTGGTGGCATAGCGAGTGATGATTGTCCTTCACTTCCACCAGTAACATCTCATCCAGCCATAACCGGTAATGTGTGGTGCAGTGCGGCGTCACTGCCTGCGCATGACCCATCTGCACCGTCTCCATCGCATGGTCGAAGTCGTTATCAAACAGCAGGGTGATTTGGCGTGCGTGTTGCTGTAGTTCCCATCGCCAGGTGACCGTCGGCTGAGCATCATCCAGTGCTGGCACCCAACAGTTGGTGTGCTGTTCCGGACGCAATTTGCCGTTGAGTAAATAATCGCGATGCCAGAGTTTTAGCGGCGTCTCCAGTGCGAACGCCAGCAGCACCTGATGTGGCGCACGGCGCGGCAGCCAGAAATCAAACTCGTCCACGCCGTAATCGCCGTCATTGATCTGCCTTGTGCGTTTGGCGACGCGCGGATTGAGGCTGTTGAACACCATCATCACGCCTGGCAAGCGCTGGCGGGTAAGTGCCACTTCAATCTCTGGCTGCTCTTCGAAGGCGATAAACAAATAGCGATCGACATCCGCCCGGTAATCAAAACTCAGGCGGTAGCTGCCCTGGTCGTTAACCGTGATTGTCTGGTTGGCGATATGCTGATCGCCGCAGGTGTTGGCCGGATTGTCACTGCTGAGCAGCGAAACCTGCAGTTTTTGCGTCTGTTTGGCGCGAAGCTGCACGGATATCGTCGGTAAGCGCTCACCGGCTTTCAGTGGCAGCAGCAACGCACAGCGCGATTGCAACGACTGCCAACCGCCATCGGCGGGCAGGGCGCTGAGTTGCAGGGTGCTACTGACCTCGATCTGCGCATCACTGACCGGGTTCAGCAATGGGTGGCGTGGGATAAACGCGCCCTGACGCAGCAGTTGTTGTTGCAACTGCGTGACGCGCTCCGGCTGTGCCAGCTGTTTCGGCGTGAGTTGCTGCTGCTGACAGATCGCCGCCGCACGTCCCACCACTTCACCCAGTATGCCGCAGGTGCACATCACGCGCGCGCTGCCAAAGGCCACGTGGGTGGCTGAAATTAAGCGACCGGTGAGCAGCAGATTATCCAGCGACTGGCTGTAAAGCGCACGGAACGGAATGGTGTAAGTGCCTTTGCTGTGAAACTGGCGGCAGCCATCGTGTTCGCTGTAAACGCCATCGGCCGGATGCAGGTCAATCGACCAGCCGCCGTAGGCGACGGCGTCGTAGTGATCGCGCTGTTCGATGATGTCCTGCTGGCAGAGCAGGGTGTCGCCAAGGAAGCGACGACTCTCGCGTTTGCCGGGAATTAATCCTACCCACTCAATGGTCAGGTTATCGGCATCCGGGAACTCGCCGGAGTTTTTAATGTAATCCCAAACGCCCCAGACGATTTTCCACAGCTCCCATTTGATGGTTTCGCTTTCGTGCACCGTATCGAGCCGTCCGCCCCATTCCAGCCACCACAAATCACAGCCGTTAAGATCGGAGGTCAGGCGTTTGTAACGCGGAATGGCGGTAATCTCTTTAAGCGCAAAAGAGGGCGGGACAAAGCGAACCGGCTGCGAAGTACGTTTGGTGTAGAAGTAGATTGAGTGGCCGAGTTTGTGGCCAAAATGTTCGCCTGGCGCCATCTTTTCGCCAAACTCTTCAACGGTTTCCGCACCCACGCGATGCGCTGCGCCCGCCAGATATCCCAGCACGCCATCGCCGCTGGCATCGATAAACTGGCTGGCCTTAACGTGATAGCGGGTCTGATTAATGGCGTTGAAGGCCTGCACCGATTGCAAATGACGGTCTGATTTCTCGATATCGGTGACCACGGTATTGAGCAACAGGGTTAATCCGGGCTGCGACTGCACCAAATCCAGCAGCACCATATCGAACAGCACCGGATTGCCCTCTTTGTTGCGCCACAGGTTCTCCTCCATGATCTCGCCCATGATGCCGCCTTCGCGCGCCCAGCGGTTGTTGTTGCCCATATGCGATGTCGCCCCGTTGGCCCACAAGCGCACTTCACTCGATGCGTTGCCACCCAGAACCGGGCGATCCTGAACCAACACCACCTTTAATCCGTCACGCGCGGCGGCCAGTGCGGCACACACGCCCGCGAGCCCACCGCCCGCCACCAACAAATCGGCCTGTAATTTTTGCTCTGGGAAGTGGCGCGCATTTTGCGAAGAGAAAGTCTGCATCATTTGCTTCCTGTCATGCTGAAGCTAAGATTGGTGTTTTGAGCGCCACAGGGTGAACTATGTCTTCTCAACCCAACCAAAGCCTGATTGATGGGATTCGCTGCTTGCAGTATTTGGTTTCCAGCGATAAAGCCGTGGGCTGCCGTGAACTGGCGCGACAGATGGACATGAACAGCACACGCGTTAACCGCCTGCTGATGACCATGGCCTCGATTGGCCTGACGATTCAGGACGAACATCGCCGCTATTTGCCCGGCCCGGGGATTCATGCTCTGGCGGCGCAGGCGATTCGCGGCTCCTCGCTGTTTGCCCAGGCGCTGCCGCAACTGGAAGCACACGCGCCACGCGACATCGTGGTGGCGCTGGGCGTGTTGTGGGAGGACCAGGTGATTTACATCTGGCACTCCGAACCGGGTGAGCGCACCAGTGCCAGCCAGGCGCTGGCCGGTTTCCGCATGCTGCCGGCGTGGCAGTCGGTGATTGGTGTGTCGCTGCTGGCGACAGAGAGTGATGAGCAGTTGCGTCCACGATTTACCGACGAACAGTGGGCGCAGATGGCGCCGTTGCTGGCGCGCAAGCGTGATGCAAACCACTTGATCTGGCACCGTGATGACGGCGAAATCAGCATGGCGCAGCCAATCAATAACAACCGCGCAGCGCTGGCGTTTGCCAAAATCTGGCAGGCAGACGATGCGCATCTGCAGCAGCGGGTGGCGCAGTTGCAGTCGCTGGCGAAAGTGCTGATCAGCGCGCGCTGACATGCTCGATTTTCCCGACCACGAACAGATAGCTGCAAATGCCTATCGCGGCCAGCACGGCAATAAAGCCGAGTGCTGGCGCGAAATTGTCGCCATCGATCAACGCGCCAATGGCAATCGGCACCACAATAGCAGAAAGCGCGCCGGTGAAATTGAATACGCCGCCCGCTAAGCCAATCAGATGGCGAGGTGCCAGTGCGGTGACAAACACCCAGGTGATGGTCGCGAGGCCGTTGCCAAAGAACGCTAGCGACATAAACAGCACGATGAGCGTGGCGTCGTCGGTGTAATTGGCGCCAAGAATAAACAGCGTCAGGAACAGGCCAAGGATCACCGGCAATTTACGCGCCACGCTGGGCGACACGCCTCGGCGTATCATGCGATCCGAAGCGAAACCTGCCAGCAGTACGCCACAGAAAGCGGCGAAGTAGGGCACGGAAGCCACATAGCCGCTTTTAATGAAGCCCATATGGCGATACTCCACCAGATAGGTCGGGAACCAGGTGAGGAAGAACCAAAAGGTGGCGGAGATGGTGAACTGGCCGATATAGATACCCACCAGTTTTCGGCTGCGAAACATTTGTGCCAGATCGGCCCAGCGGGCCTTCGGCTGCAGCGTGTGCTGACGGCTCTCGAGTAAGGCACCGTTGCTGCGCAGGTAGTTTAATTCGGCTTCTGACACGCCTTTATGCTCATGTGGCTCACGGTAAAGCAGATACCACACCAGCGCCCAGATCATCCCGGCCACACCGGTGATCAGAAACAGTCCGCGCCAGCCAAAGGCATCCTGCACGTGAAACAGAAGTGGCGTCATGCAGGCGAGTCCAACGAACTGGGCCGAGGAGTAAATGCCGATGGCGCTGGCACGCTCCTGTTCCGGGAACCAGCTGGATATTACGCGGTTATTCGAAGGCATCACCGGCGCTTCAAAAGCACCAACGCCCAGACGTAGTCCGAAGAGCGCACCGAAGCTGTTGGCGAGCGCATGCAGAGCGGTGATCAATGACCAGGCAAACAGTCCTACGCCATACACCAGTCGCGCGCCGAGACGATCGATCAGAAAACCGCCGGGGATCTGCAGCGCCGCATAGATCCAGCCAAATGCTGAGAAGATCAACCCCATCTCCATTGGCGTAAAGCGCAGTTCACCGGCCATTTGCGTGGCGGCCACAGAGAGATTGGTACGATCCATGTAGTTGATGATGATGTTGATAAACACCAGACCCAACATCAGGAATCGGGTACGTCCGGCGCGTACGGCATCGGCGCTGTGGCTAAGGGGCTGTTCTGTCATAATACAACTCTCCCGGAGGCTAGAATTGTTTCTTTAATAGAAACACTAAGGCGAACTTTCCGCGAATCTGTCAGCATAGTTTTGCGATCGCGGATACGTTAAAAACGCCGTTATCCGAACTTTTTGGTGATTTCAAACTCAGACCATCACGCATAGTAATGTGTTTTAGGTTTAGCCATAGTGGCGACCTGTAAATTGAACCTTCAAGGAGGACTTTCGTGAAACTGAAAGCACTGGCGCTGGCCGCCGTTATGAGCACGGGCGTAATGTCAGCGATGGTACAAGCGGGTGAAGTCCCGAATGGCCCGCATGTTGTGACCTCCGGTCAGGCAAGCGTCGATGCCCGCCCGGATATCGCGACACTCTCCATCGTGGTGAATGTTTCTTCGAAAGATGCGGCAGATGCGAAAAAACAAGCTGATGACCGCGTGGCGCAATATTTCGATTTCCTGCAAAAGAACGGTATCGAAAAGAAAGATATTGATGCGGCAAACCTGAGCACGCAACCCGAGTATGACTACACCAAAGAAGGGAAGTCCGTACTGAAAGGTTATCGTGCGGTGCGTCAGGTGCAGGTGACCTTACGTCAGCTGGATAAACTGAATGAGTTGCTGGACGGCGCGCTGAAATCCGGCCTGAATGAAATCCGTTCGGTAGAGCTGGGCGTGGCGAATGCCGATGCTTATAAAGATCAGGCACGCAAAGCGGCGATTGCTAACGCCACTCAGCAGGCAGGCGCATTGGCAGAAGGCTTTAATGCGAAATTAGGCCCGGTATACAGCATCCGCTATCACGTGGCGAACTATCAGCCAATGCCAATGGCGCGCATGTACAAAGCGGCTGCCGCCCCTGCGGATACCACCGCGCAGCAGACCTATGAGCAGCAGAGCATTCACTTTGACGATCAGGTGGATGTGGTGTTCGAGATTAAGCCGAATACAGCTCAGTAATCTGATGTGTTGAATCATAGCGGCGTGATTTATGGCGCTGAACGGCAGCAATACTGCTGTTCATTCATGCGATAAACCGCGCCGCTATGCTCATCGGTAATTGGGATTAGGCTGTCGCCGTATCCTGACGCAATACGCGATGACCGTGTGCAATCAATGCATCCGTCACGCTGCGCATTAAGCGGCTCTCTGGCGCGAAGCGGTGCCAGTAAAGCATGCGACGCTGATAAAGACCCGGCGTCAAATCCACCAAATCCCCTTGTGCCAGTTCACGCTCAATCTGTAAGTGCGGAATCATACAGCACACCGAACCCTGACGCGCCAGCTGCACGAAGGCTTCCGACGAGTTAACAATGTGGCACGGTACGCTACCCGGGGACAGATCAAAGTTCTGCTGTAAAAACGCCTGATGCATATCATCGAGATGGTCAAACGCCACCGCGGGAGCTTTCAACAAAGCCGAACGCGTGACGCCATTCGGGAAGTAGCGCGCAGCAAAATCCGGCGAGGCGCAGAACAGATAATCCAGTGCACCCAATTGATCCACCAGACAGCTTGGCAGCGGCTGCGGTTGAATACTGACAGCACCAACCACTTCACCACGACGCAGGCGTTCCTGAGTACGGGTTTCATCTTCGACCTGCAGATTCAGGCGCACCGGTGAATCGGCCAGCACATCTTTCAGCGCAGGCAGCAGCCAGGTCGCCAGACTGTCGGCGTTGACCGCCAGTGACAGCAGCAATGGCGTGGTGCCGCCGTTGTCATCACCCAGCCACTCTTCTTCCAGCAACTCGACTTGATGTAACAGTGCCAGCAGTTTTTGTCCTTGCTCGGTCGGACGCGGCGGCACGGTACGCACCAGCAGCGGCTGACCAAATAAATTTTCCAGCTGTTTAATGCGCTGTGACACCGCAGACTGCGTGATGCAGAGTTTTTGGGCCGCACGCTCAAAACCGCGCTCGCGAATCACAGCATCCAGCGCCTGAAGCGTTCGATAATCCGGGCGTTTCATTGTTGTTCTCTCTCGTTCAGGATGGAAAGTACTATGCCACAAAACTGTCATATTGTGCTGCGGCGCTTTTTTGCGGGCTGGCTTCCAAAGGCTTAAATCGATGCGTTAACAGCCGCGCATTTTCACGACGCCTTGTTTTATACTACGCGCACTTCGATGTCGCACAGGTTTTAAACATACCATGACCCAGGATGAACTGAAAAAAGCGGTTGGTTGGGCAGCACTGCAGTACGTGCAACCCGGCACCATTGTTGGCGTTGGCACCGGTTCAACAGCGGCGCATTTTATTGATGCGCTTGGCACCATGAAAGATCAGATTGAAGGCGCGGTCTCCAGTTCGGAAGCCTCGACGGAAAAACTCAAAGCCCTGGGGATTCCGGTTTTTGATTTGAATAATGTGGATGAGCTGTCGGTGTATGTTGATGGCGCGGACGAAATCAATCCACAGATGCAGATGATCAAAGGCGGCGGCGCAGCGCTGACGCGTGAGAAAATTGTCGCAGCGGTGGCGAAGAAGTTCATCTGCATTGCGGATGCCTCCAAAGAGGTGGATATCCTGGGTAACTTCCCGCTGCCGGTGGAAGTGATTCCGATGGCGCGTGCATTTGTCGCGCGTGAACTGGTGAAGCTGGGGGGCCAGCCGGAGTATCGTCAGAACGTGGTGACCGACAACGGCAACATTATTCTCGACGTGCATAATCTGCGTATTCTCGACCCGATTGCATTGGAAAAAACCATCAATGCACTGCCGGGCGTGGTCACCGTGGGCTTGTTTGCTGCGCGTGGTGCTGATGTGGCGTTGATCGGCACGGCAGAGGGTGTGAAAACCATCACTTATTGATCTGATAGCGCACTCACCGGCGCGAGTGCTGCGCCGGTTATTTCCATCTGCAAAACATCTTTTCTTGCTGGGGTGAAATTTGGTGACTTATGTCACAAAAGATTCATCAACAGCAGGTTCGTACTTCGGCGCACTCGCATCCCACGATTTTGTACGGCTTTGTGCTGCCTCAACGTGGGCGCGTGCTGGCGGTCAGGCAATCGTTTGTATTGCCGCGCTCGAAATTTTTGATATTTTGGCAGAAGGCTACCTTATGGTAGTCCTCGTTGAATTCTGAATAGGGTCGGGAAATGGCAAAGGTATCACTGGAAAAAGACAAGATTAAGTTCCTGCTGGTGGAAGGCGTTCACCAGAGTGCACTGGATAATCTGCGTGCTGCGGGTTACACCAACATCGAATTCCACAAAGGGGCACTGGATGCGGAGTCGCTGAAGTCCTCCATCCGCGATGCGCACTTCATTGGTATCCGTTCCCGTACCCAACTGACTGAAGAGATCTTTGCGGCGGCTGAGAAGCTGGTCGCAGTGGGCTGCTTCTGTATCGGTACTAACCAGGTTGACCTGAATGCGGCCGCAAAACGCGGTGTGCCGGTCTTCAATGCGCCATTCTCTAACACTCGTTCAGTGGCTGAGCTGGTGATTGGTGAAATGCTGCTGATGCTGCGCGGGATCCCTGAAGCGAACGCCAAAGCTCACCGTGGTATCTGGAACAAAGTGGCTAACGGCTCGTTCGAAGCGCGCGGTAAGAAACTGGGCATCATTGGCTACGGCCATATCGGGATGCAGCTGGGCGTGCTGGCAGAAGGCCTGGGCATGCACGTGTTCTTCTACGATATCGAAACCAAACTGCCGCTGGGTAATGCGACACAGGTTCGTCACCTGTCCGATTTGCTGAATATGAGCGACGTGGTCAGCCTGCACGTACCAGAAAATGCTTCAACGCAAAACATGATTGGCGCTGAAGAGCTGGCGCTGATGAAGCCGGGCGCACTGTTGATCAACGCCGCACGCGGCACCGTGATTGATATTCCAGCCCTGTGCAACGCCCTGGCGAATAAGCATCTGTCCGGCGCGGCCATCGACGTCTTCCCGGTTGAACCAGCGACCAATAGCGATCCGTTCAACTCACCGCTGTGCGAGTTTGATAACGTGATCCTGACGCCACATATCGGGGGCTCGACTCAGGAAGCGCAGGAAAACATCGGCCTGGAGGTGTCGGGCAAGCTGGCGAAATACTCTGACAACGGTTCTACGCTGTCTGCGGTTAACTTCCCGGAAGTGTCTCTGCCGATGCACGCTGCTAGCGTCAGCCGCTTGCTGCACATCCATGAGAACCGTCCTGGAGTGCTGACCGCGATTAACCAGATCTTTGCCGAGCAGAGCATCAACATCGCCGCTCAGTATCTGCAGACCTCGCCGGTAATGGGTTATGTGGTTATCGATATCGATGCAGAAGAAGATGTGGCGGAAAAAGCGCTGCAGCTGATGAAAGCGATTCCGGGCACCATTCGCGCCCGTCTGCTGTACTGATGATTCAGGGCACCATGCGTGCCCGTTCATCTTGCTGATTGCTCAGGGCGCCACATCGTTTGGCGCCCTTTGTTTTATCGTTCGGCGCTATCCCACTGCCACAGCTTTGACGGCGTCAAAATAGCAGGCAAGGGGACATCCCATGCCGCGACTGGCAATGCCTCAACACGCTGGCAATCGTGCGCAATGCCCATCGGTAAAAAGCCATGCTGCTGCCAATGCTGCAGCGTGCGATCGTAAAAACCGCCCCCCATGCCCAATCGCTGCCCCTGGTGGTCAAACGCCACTAACGGCACCAGCATCACATCTAACTGATCAAGAGTGGCCATCTGCGTGATATCCAGCGGCGGTTCAGGGATACGTAGTTTGTTTGGCGTCAGAGAAGTTTCAGGCGTGTAGCGCAGAAACAGCAGATGGCCGGGAGCGAAAGGATGCAGTACCGGCAAATAAACCTGCTTTTTCTGCTGCCACAGCTTGGCAATCAGCGGGCGGGTGTTGATTTCGCCATCGACAGATAAAAACAGAGCGATGCGTTGGGCATTAGCGATAGGCGCAAAGTTGATAGCGTGCTCGGCGAGCAGATCGGCAGCTTGTTCCTGCTGTTCAGGCGTAAGGTTGCGACGCAGATGGCGCACATGCTGACGAATGTCCTGGCGATCAAGTAGGGAAGGTGCGGTCATGATGCCCCCCGGCAGAGTCGGCTATTTGGCCAACTATATCATGCGAAGCGGGAGATTCGCGTCATACTTCAGGTACAGGGGGTTAACTGCGCTCATGCACCCCAATCACTCAATTTGTTAAGCTGATTGGGATTCATTTGCTTGCCGCCTTGCTGAAACATGAGTCTCTGGCGAAGGGGACGAAAGAGGAGATCTCCGAGATGCCGCCGCAGGCTGTAACCCTTGAACCCTTGGTTCAAGGTGAATATGCCGTCGCAACCATCAGGCTTCTCGGACGGACCGAGCATGCTCACAGGTTACGGAGCGTCACATTCTGTTGGTATGAAATATCGGCTCAGGGGACTGGCCCGCTTGCAAACATCTCAGAGAAAATTGACTTCACCGTCACTCTAACACGAGTACCATGAAGTGTTATTCGAATTTAGGGCCCTGGCGATCAGTTATGCGACCTTGCTCAACTAATGCTTGTTCAATGGTCTGCTGCAGCATGCGGATACGTTGTTCCATGTTTGCTGCATAGTCGCGCGTCTTGCCTTTTTCCTGTGCCAGCTCGTGGCAGATATTTAAGGCGGCGATGAACACCAGTTGCTCTGTATTGGTGACTCTAGTGCGAACTTTTAAATCTTGCAACCGTTGATTGAGATCCTCAGCAGCCAGATTCAGCGCATCTTGCTGTTCGGGAGGACAATTTACTCTCAATGAACGACCAAAAATCTGAATATCTACCGGTTGTGCAGACATGCCACCATCCTGACTGATTACTCTGTTCGCATCTCCCTTACCTGTCAATGGGTTGGGAGGTGCGCAACTATATAGAGCCGCGATATAAGTTACAACCCCTTTTCTGGAAACCCTGAGGCACCTGGTGGTAGCATAACACGAACTTATTCTGCCAACGACGACCAAAGCCTATGTCTTTACAGAACGAAACTCCTGGTTACAACGCGCTAGCCGCAGCCCTTTCTCAGCAGGGCGTGGGCATGACGCCAGCCGAAATGCACGGATTGCTGTCCGGCATTTTGTGTGGTGGCAACAAAGACACCCGCTGGAAAACCATGGTCCATGACCTCACCAACGAAGGCATGGCGTTTTCACAAAGCCTGTCACAGCCGCTGCAGGCGCTGCATGAAAATCTGAGCAATACGCTGGAAGACGAGGGTTTCATGTTCCAGCTGATGCTGCCGGAAGATGATGACATCACCGTCTTCGATCGCGCGGATGCGCTCGCGGGCTGGGTCAATCATTTTCTGCTCGGCTTAGGCGTTACGCAGCCGAAGCTGGATAAAGTCACTGGCGAAACCGGCGAAGCGATTGATGATTTGCGCACCATCGCGCAGCTCGGTTACGACGAAGATGAAGATCAGGAAGAGCTGGAGCAGTCGCTGGAAGAAGTGATTGAGTATGTGCGCGTGGCGGCTTTGCTTTGCCATGACACATTCACTCGTCAGCACACGCCAACTGCGCCGGAAGTGCAAAAGCCAACGTTACACTAAGTGCGTTATTGCGGGCGTGTGGTGCCCGTTTCAACAGGGAGTGCAAACATGATTACACTGGATACTTTCCAGCAACGTCGTCAGGCGCTGATTGCCCGTATGGCACCTGGCAGCGCCGCTTTGATTTTCGCTGCACCTGAAGTGACCCGCAGCAACGACACGGAATACAACTTCCGCCAAAACAGCGACTTCTGGTATTTCACCGGGTTCAATGAACCGCAGGCGCTGCTAGTGCTGATCAAAAGTGATGACAAGCATAACCACAGCGTGCTGTTCAATCGTGTTCGCGACCTTACCGCTGAGATCTGGTTTGGCCGCCGCCTCGGGCAAGATGCCGCACCCGCTAAGCTTGGCGTTGACCGCGCTTTACCGTGGGATGACATCGGTGAGCAATTGCATCAGCTGCTCAACGGGCTTGATGTGGTGTATCACGCTCAGGGTGAGTACGCAGAAGCTGACCAACGGGTGTTCAGCGCGTTGGAAAAACTGCGTCGCGGCTTCCGTCAGAATCTCAGCGCGCCTGCCACTGTCACCGACTGGCGTCCCTGGGTGCACGATATGCGCCTGTTCAAAAGCGAAGCTGAGATTGAAATCCTGCGCCGTGCGGGAAAAATCAGTGCGCTGGCGCATACTCGTGCGATGCAAGCCTGCCGTCCGGGGATGTTTGAGTATCAGCTTGAAGGCGAAATTCACCATGAATTCAATCGCCACGGCGCACGTTTCCCTTCTTACAACACCATTGTGGGATCGGGTGAGAACGGCTGCATCCTGCATTACACCGAAAACGAAAGTGAAATGCGCGATGGTGATTTGGTGCTGATTGATGCGGGTTGTGAATTCCACGGTTATGCCGGGGACATCACCCGCACCTTCCCGGTTAATGGCAAATTCACGCAACCTCAGCGCGAGATTTACGACATCGTGCTGGCCTCGCTGTACAAAGCGCTGTCGATGTTCCGCCCTGGCATCAGCATCCACGACGTCAATGACGAAGTGGTGCACATCATGATCACCGGTCTGGTCGATCTCGGCATTCTGGAAGGCAATATCGATACGCTGTTCGAAGAGCAGGCGCACCGCCCGTTCTTCATGCACGGCTTGAGTCACTGGCTGGGGCTGGATGTGCATGACGTCGGCCATTACGGTACACCAAGCCGTGACCGCATTCTCGAACCGGGCATGGTGCTGACCATTGAACCTGGCCTGTACATTGCGCCGGATGCGAAAGTCCCACCGCAGTATCGCGGTATCGGTATCCGTATCGAAGATGACATCGTGATCACCGCTGACGGCAACGAAAACCTGACCGACAGCGTCGTGAAAGATGCTGATGCGATTGAAGCCTTGATGGCAGCGGCACGCCACGCATGAGCATTTTGATTGCAGGCGGCGGCATGACCGGGGCAACCCTGGCGCTGGCGATTTCGCATCTGACGCAAGGCCAACTGCCCGTCACGCTCATTGAGCGCAGTCTGCCGGATAGCCGCAAACATCCGGGCTTTGATGGCCGGGCGATTGCGTTAGCGGCGGGCACCTGTCAGCAGCTGGCGGATATCGATGTATGGCGCTCGCTCGCAGATTGCGGCACGCCGATCACGGATATTCACGTCTCTGACCGTGGCCACACCGGTTTTGTGCAGCTCAAGGCGGATGATTATCAGGTCCCAGCGCTGGGGCAGGTGGTTGAGCTGTTTGATGTGGGCCAGCGCCTGTTCCAGCGTCTGAAAAGTGCGCCTGGTGTGACGCTGCGCTGCCCGGATTACGTCACGACGGTGGTGCGATCAGCAGAGTCTGTCACGGTGACACTCAACAGCGGCGAGCAGCTACAGGGCGCGTTGCTGGTGGCAGCCGATGGCTCACGTTCGCCCCTTGCGGCGTCCTGCGGCATGACCTGGCAGCGGGACGATTATCAGCAGCTGGCGGTGATTGCCAACGTCACCACGCAGCAACCGCATCAGGGGCGTGCTTTTGAACGCTTCACCGAGCACGGTCCGCTGGCGCTATTACCGATGTCTGGCAATCGCATGTCGCTGGTATGGTGCCATCCCGTCGAGGCAGAAGCGACAGTTAAACAGTGGGATGATGCGACCTTCCTGCACGAGCTTCAAAAAGCGTTTGGCTGGCGCTTAGGGCGTTTCACCCATACCGGCCAGCGCGAAGTGTATCCGCTGGCGCTGCAAACCGCTGAACGTCAGGTGGCGCATCGTCTGGCGCTGGTGGGCAATGCGGCGCAAACGCTGCATCCTATTGCGGGCCAGGGTTTTAACCTGGGCTTGCGCGATGTGATGTCGCTGGCGGAAACGCTGGCAGGCGCGCATCGTCAGCAGCAGGATGTTGGCAGCTATGGCGTTTTGCAGCACTTCGCTGCACGCCGTCAACCGGATCGCGCCGCGACAATCGGCGTGACCGATGGCCTGGTGCGGCTGTTTGCCAATCGTTATGCGCCCTTAGTGGCGGGAAGAAATCTTGGGCTGGTGGCAATGGACCATCTGCCATGGCTGCGAAACCCACTTGCCGCGCGCACGCTCGGCTGGGTGAAGCGTTGAGCATGAATTAAGGGGCAGCAATGCAAACATTTGATGTGGCTATCGCCGGTGGCGGTATGGTAGGTCTGGCCGTCGCCTGCGGATTACAGGGCAGCGGCCTGCGCGTTGCCGTGCTGGAGAAAGCACCTGAGCCACAATTTGATCCAGCGAGCGCCGCATCGATTCGCGTCTCGGCGATCAATGCTGCCAGCGAACGTCTGCTGCAAAAGCTGGATGTCTGGTCCAGCATCCTGGCGTTGCGCGCCAGTGCCTATCACGGCATGGAAGTGTGGGATCAAGACAGCTTTGGTTCCATCAGCTTTGATGATGAGCAGCAAGGCTTATCCCATCTCGGCCATATTATTGAAAACGAAGTGATTCACAGCGCACTGTGGCAGCGCGCCAGCCAGTGTAGCGACATCACCTTATTTGCCCCTGCGCAGTTACAGCAGGTGGCCTTTGGCGACAACGAAGCGTTCGTCACTTTGCAGGACGGCAGCATGATGAGTGCGCGCCTGCTGATTGCCGCGGATGGGGCAAACTCCTGGCTGCGCGACAAAGCCGATATCCCGATTACCTTCTGGGATTACGATCATCACGCGCTGGTCGCCAATATCCGCACCGATATGCCGCACGATGCGATTGCGCGTCAGGTGTTCCATGGCGACGGCATTCTGGCGTTCCTGCCTATGCAGGACCCGCACCTGTGCTCTATCGTCTGGTCGCTGTCGCCACAAGAAGCGGCCCGCGTGCAGTCGATGCCAGAAGCATTATTCAACCAGCATTTGTCGGTCGCCTTCGATATGCGCCTCGGCTTGTGCCATGTTGAAAGCGAGCGCAAAACCTTCCCACTGATGGCGCGCTATGCCCGTAACTTTGCCGCGCACCGCCTGGCACTGGTGGGCGATGCCGCGCACACCATTCATCCGCTGGCCGGACAGGGCGTTAACCTTGGCTTCATGGATGCCGCGGAACTGATCGGTGAAATTCGTCGTCTGCATCAGGAAGGGAAAGATATCGGGCAGCACCTTTATCTGCGACGTTATGAGCGCAGCCGCAAGCACAGTGCGGCAATGATGCTGGCGGGCATGCAGGGATTCCGTGAGCTGTTTGCCGGCACCCATCCGGCGAAAAAGCTACTGCGTGATGTGGGATTGAAACTGGCTGACACATTGCCGGGCGTCAAACCGATGATGCTGAAGCAGGCCATGGGGCTAAATGATATGCCCAGCTGGATTCGTTAAATTCTCTTTAAATGGCGCCGATTCAGGCGCCATTTTTTTGCATGAATCACTGTCTCGTCATACCAAAAGCCGCTCCTAAAGTGACAGTTACGTCTGCGCTGGGACGTTGCAGGCTGTGTTTGGACAAGCGCATTTTAATTAGCTTTTTCACCCTATGCACTGCTCTGGTGCACCTCTGCACTCAAATTGCGCCTCGTTTGATTTATTCTAATTTTACTCGCCAATTCGCATTACTTTAACTAATGAAGGTGTCGCGGGTTCGCCGGACCTATTTCCCGTACTGAGGCGTGTGTTCCATTATCAGGCTGTGTTTATCGTTATTAATTGTATTTTATGCGCGGTTAATCACAAAAATGCAGTGAGTTGTGCTGTGGTGGGTTTGGTGCGTGCTGAAGGGTGGTACTGTTTCGCCCTCGTTTTCCTTATGGTTAATCGCCGCGTTCGGTGGTAACTTCAGCACAAAGAGAACGTTTGCGTCAGCCTGCACAGGCGACGCAGGCGCGTCACACTCACTTGTTTTCACAGGATGGTTATGACTCAGCAAACGCCTCTATTCGAACAGCATCAGGCATGCGGTGCGCGCATGGTGGACTTTCATGGCTGGATGATGCCACTGCATTACGGCTCGCAAATGGATGAGCATCATGTGGTGCGCAACGATGCCGGTATGTTTGATGTTTCCCACATGACCATCGTCGATCTGCGCGGTGCTCGCACCCGTGAATTCCTGCGTTATCTGCTGGCCAACGATGTCGCCAAACTGACCCAACCCGGCAAAGCCCTCTACACCGGCATGCTGAATGCTTCGGCTGGCGTCATTGATGATTTGATTGTTTACTTTATGACCGAAGACTTTTTCCGCTTAGTGGTGAACTCCGCGACGCGTGAGAAAGATTTGGCGTGGATCAAACAGCACGCTCAGCCGTTTGGCGTCGAACTCACCGAGCGTGACGACCTGGCGCTGATTGCCGTACAAGGCCCGCAAGCGCAGCAGAAAGCTCAGACATTGTTCACTGCGGCGCAGCGTGAAGCTGTAGCGGGCATGAAACCGTTCTTTGGTGTGCAAAGCGAAAACCTGTTCATCGCCACCACCGGTTACACCGGTGAAGCCGGTTATGAAATTGCGATGCCGAACAGTGAAGCAGCAGATTTCTGGCAGAAGCTGCTGGCGGCAGGCGTCAAACCGGCTGGCCTGGGTGCGCGTGACACGCTGCGTCTGGAAGCGGGGATGAATCTCTACGGTCAGGAAATGGATGAAGGCGTTTCACCGCTGGCGGCTAACATGGGTTGGACTGTGAGCTGGGAACCAGCCGATCGCGATTTCATCGGCCGCGAGGCGCTAGAAGCGCAACGTGAAAAAGGCACCGAGAAGCTGGTGGGTTTGATCATGACCGAAAAAGGGGTGTTGCGTAACGGCTTGCCGGTACGTTTCACCGATGAACAAGGTCAGCCACAGCAGGGTATTATTACCAGTGGTTCCTTCTCCCCGACGCTGGGTTACAGCATCGCGCTGGCACGTGTGCCAGCGGGCATTGGTGAGCAAGCGATTGTAGAGATCCGCAATCGTGAAATGCCGGTGAAAGTCACCAAACCGATTTTTGTTCGCGCCGGCAAGCCGGTCGCTCAGTAATTTTTCAGGAGAAATGGCGATGAGCAATGTGCCTAATGAATTGAAATACCGCGATAGTCACGAGTGGGTGCGTAAAGAAGCCGATGGCACCTTCACCGTGGGTATCACCGAACACGCGCAGGAACTGCTGGGCGATATGGTGTTTGTGGATCTGCCTGATGTGGGCGCCACTTTCGCTGCCGGTGATGACTGTGCCGTCGCGGAGTCCGTGAAAGCTGCCTCAGACATCTATGCACCACTGAGCGGTGAAATCGTTGCCGTGAACGAAGAGCTGGCCGACGCACCGGAGCTGGTCAACAGCGAACCGTACGCCGCAGGCTGGTTATTCCGTATCAAAGCCAGCGACGTTTCAGAACTTGATTCGATGCTCGACGCCGATGCCTACAAAGGCGCTATCGACGAGTAACCGGTAGTCATCGGAGGTGCTGCATTGCAGCGCCTTCTTTTTTATCTGCCTGATTTAATGCCATTTTTGTAACCCAGCCCGATTCAGGATTTACTGCAAATGACCCAGACTCTCAGCCAGCTTGAACACAACGGTGCCTTCATTGAGCGCCATATCGGTCCTACACCCGCGCAGCAGGCCACCATGCTGGAAGCGATTGGTGCCAGCTCTCTGGAATCACTGATCAGCGCCATCGTGCCTGCCGACATCCAATTGCCAGGCCCGCCTGCGGTCGGTGATGCCGCGACCGAACAGCAAGCGCTGGCAGAGCTGAAAGCCATTGCCAGTCAGAACCAAATCTACAAATCCTGGATCGGCATGGGCTACAGTGCCGTGATCACCCCACCGGTTATCCTGCGAAACATGCTGGAAAACCCGGGCTGGTACACCGCGTACACCCCGTATCAGCCAGAAGTATCGCAGGGCCGCCTTGAAGCGCTGCTGAACTTCCAGACCCTGACGCTGGACTTAACCGGTCTGGATATCGCCTCTGCTTCACTGCTCGATGAAGCCACTGCCGCCGCCGAAGCGATGGCGATGGCGAAGCGCGTCAGCAAACTGAAAAATGCCGGTAAATTCTTTATCGCCGAAGACATCCATCCGCAAACCCTGGATGTGGTGCGCACGCGTGCAGAAACCTTTGGTTTTGAACTGATCATCGACAGCGCCAGCAAAGCGCTGGATCACGACGACCTGTTTGGCGTGCTGCTGCAGCAGGTGGGCACCAGCGGTGAAGTGCATGACTACCGTGCACTGATTGCCGAGCTGAAAAGCCGCAAAGTGGTGGTGAGCGTGGCCGCCGATTTCATGGCGCTGGTGCAGTTAGAAGCACCGGGCAAGCAGGGCGCAGACATCGTTTTCGGTTCCGCTCAGCGCTTTGGTGTGCCGATGGGTTACGGCGGTCCACACGCTGCGTTCTTCGCCAGCCGCGATGAGCACAAACGTTCAATGCCGGGTCGTATCATCGGTGTTTCACGTGATGCTGCTGGCAACACTGCACTGCGTATGGCGATGCAAACCCGTGAGCAGCACATCCGTCGTGAGAAGGCCAACTCCAACATCTGTACGTCACAGGTGCTGCTGGCGAACATCGCCGGCCTGTATGCGGTTTATCATGGTCCGGCGGGCCTGAAGCGCATCGCCTCACGCATTCATCGTCTGACCAGTATTCTGGCCGCTGGCCTGAAAAACGGTGGACTGAAGCTGCGTCATAACAGCTGGTTCGATACCTTAACGGTTGAAGTCGCCGATAAAGCCGAAGTGCTGAATCGCGCGCTGAGCTTTGGCGTCAACCTGCGCAGTGACGTGCTCAACGGCGTGGGTATCACGCTGGATGAAACCACCTCACGCGAAGATGTGCAGACGCTGTTTGCCATTCTGCTGGGTGATGCGCACGGTCAGGAGATTGATGCTCTGGATGCCAGCGCCGCTGCGGAAAACAGCGCTATTCCGGCAGGCATGTCACGTGAAAGTGAGTTCCTGACCCATCCAGTGTTTAACCGTCATCACAGCGAAACCGAGATGATGCGTTACATGCACAGCCTGGAGAAAAAGGATCTGGCGCTGAACCAGGCGATGATCCCGCTCGGTTCGTGCACCATGAAACTCAACGCCGCAG
Organism: Pantoea sp. USMM079; assembly: GCF_037153115.1. Lineage (NCBI taxonomy): Bacteria > Pseudomonadati > Pseudomonadota > Gammaproteobacteria > Enterobacterales > Erwiniaceae > Pantoea > Pantoea sp. USMM079. The sequence continues at coordinate 43,473 of NZ_JBBCKX010000009.1, read as the reverse complement.
CCGAAATGATCCCGATTACCTGGCCAGAATTCGCCGAGCTGCATCCATTCTGCCCGGCAGAACAGGCTTCAGGCTATCTGCAGATGATTGGCCAGCTGTCACAGTGGCTGGTACAGCTCACCGGTTATGATGCGCTCTGCATGCAGCCAAACTCTGGTGCGCAGGGTGAATATGCTGGTCTGTTGGCGATTCGTCGTTATCACGAGAGCCGCAACGAAGGTGGACGTAATGTCTGCCTGATCCCAAGTTCTGCGCACGGTACTAACCCGGCTTCCGCACAGATGGCGGGCATGGCAGTGGTGGTGGTGGCCTGTGATAAACAAGGCAACATCGATCTCGGCGATCTGCGTGAGAAAGCCGCTCAGGTTGGCGATGAGCTGTCTTGCATCATGGTGACTTATCCTTCAACCCACGGCGTGTACGAAGAAACCATTCGTGAAGTGTGCCAGATCGTGCATCAGTATGGCGGTCAGGTTTACCTGGATGGCGCCAACATGAACGCCCAGGTGGGCATCACCACGCCAGGTTACATCGGCGCAGATGTCTCGCACCTTAACCTGCATAAAACCTTCTGCATTCCGCACGGCGGTGGCGGTCCAGGCATGGGCCCAATCGGCGTGAAAGCGCACCTGGCTCCGTTTGTACCAGGTCACAGCGTGGTGCAAATTGATGGCGTGCTGACGCAGCAAGGCGCAGTCTCTGCCGCACCATTCGGTAGTGCCTCGATTCTGCCAATCAGCTGGATGTACATCCGCATGATGGGCGCGGAGGGTCTGAAGCAGGCGAGTTCGGTAGCCATTCTGAATGCCAACTACATTGCCAGCCGTCTGCAATCGGCTTATCCAATCCTGTATGCCGGTCGCGATGGTCGCGTGGCGCACGAATGTATTCTCGATATCCGTCCGCTGAAAGAACAGACCGGTATCAGCGAGCTGGATATTGCCAAACGTCTGATCGATTACGGCTTCCACGCGCCAACCATGTCCTTCCCGGTGGCCGGAACACTGATGGTTGAGCCAACGGAATCCGAAAGCAAAATCGAGCTGGATCGCTTTATCGATGCGATGCTCTCCATCCGCATGGAGATTGACCGCGTCGCTGATGGCGAATGGCCAGCCGAGGATAATCCACTGGTAAATTCACCTCATACTCAGATGGAGATCGTTGGCGAGTGGGCGCATCCATACACCCGCGAACTGGCGGTGTTCCCGGCAGGTAGCGCCAACAAATACTGGCCAACCGTGAAGCGTCTGGATGATGTGTTTGGTGACCGCAACGTGTTCTGCTCCTGTGTTCCAATGAGCGAATACCAATAATTTAGCCGTTATGCTCAGGGCCGCCGTTGTATTGGCGGCACTCATTCACCTCGCTCACGGACTTATATGGGCTTAAGGGAAGGGTGGGGCCTGCTGCCTTGTGCAACTCAAATTATTTTGGCTAAACACATTTTGATCCCTAATCTAAGGGCCGAGAAATCGGCCCTTTTTCTATTTGGAGGCAACATGGATTTGGCATTAGTCACCGGCGGTAGCCGTGGCATTGGACGCGCAACAGCCTTGATGCTGGCGCAGGCGGGTTATCGTGTTGCGGTTAACTATCGTAAGCGCGCCACTGAAGCTCAGCAGGTCGTGACTGAGATCGAAGCACAGGGCGGCAGCGCCTTTGCCGTGCAGGCGGATATCGCCGATGAAGCTCAGGTCGTGCGCATGTTCCAACAGCTTGATCAGCAGCCAGGCAACCTGCGCGTGCTGGTCAATAATGCCGGGATTTTATTTACGCAGTGCCGCGTAGAAGATCTCGATGCGGAACGTATTCAGCGCGTGTTCGCCACCAACGTTACTGGCACCTTTATCTGCTGTCGTGAAGCGGTCAAGCGCATGAGTAACACACACGGCGGGCAAGGCGGTTCGATCATCAATGTCTCCTCAGCGGCAGCGCGTCTCGGTGCGCCGGGCGAGTATGTTGATTACGCAGCGTCAAAAGGGGCCATGGATACGCTGACCAAAGGCTTATCGCTGGAAGTGGCGGCGCAGGGCATTCGCGTCAATAGCGTGCGTCCGGGCTTAATCTATACCGAGATGCACGCGGACGGGGGGGAACCAGGCAGAGTTGATCGTGTTGCCAGCTCACTGCCAATGCAGCGCGGGGGGCAGGCTGAAGAGATCGCCGCCGCGATTATCTGGCTGGCAAGTGATGCCGCTTCTTACGTCACCGGCACCTTTATTGATGCGGCAGGTGGCCGCTAATCTTCTGATTGACTATCCGACATTGAGGCCGCGTGATCAACGGCGCGGCCATCGGCCATTCGTCACACGCCTGTCATAGAATTATTTTAGCGTACATGTGTACTCTGAAATTTTTCCCGGTTACCCTGATGTTGATAAAAAACACAGTTCTTAACCCTCTTTCCAGGATGTTAGCGCATGGCACAGAATCGTATACTTGCTCAGGGCTACTCGGTAGCCGAAGAGATCGCCAACAGCATTAGCCACGGAATTGGCTGCATATTCGGCATTGTTGGATTGGTGTTGCTGCTAACACAAGCGGTTGAAATGCGAGCCGACACCATTGCGATTACCAGCTACAGTCTGTATGGCGGCAGCATGATTTTACTGTTCCTCGCCTCAACGCTCTATCACGCCATTCCGCACCAAAAAGCGAAATATTGGCTGAAGAAATTTGACCACTGTGCGATCTATTTACTGATCGCGGGCACTTATACGCCTTTCCTGCTGGTGGGACTGAAATCACCGCTGGCGCAAGGGTTAATGGTGGTGATCTGGAGCCTGGCGATGGCAGGCATCATCTTTAAACTGACGATTGCACACCGCTTTAAAGCGCTGTCGCTGGTCACCTATCTCAGCATGGGTTGGTTGTCGCTGGTGGTGATTTATCAGTTGGCGACCAGGCTGTCAGCCGGAGGTGTGTGGTTGCTGGCTGCGGGCGGGATTGTCTACTCGCTAGGGGTGATTTTCTATGTCTCGCGGCGTATTCCATACAACCACGCTATCTGGCACGGCTTTGTGCTGGGTGGCAGCGTGTTGCACTTCTGCGCGATCTATTTTTATGTCGCCTGAGCTTACTGAGCGGTTGATATAAAAAGTGCCACCACCGGGTGTGACTTTCGACAAAGTCGCCATAAATGGCGACCTTACGGGGAAACATGCGGGGTTTCTTAAGGTGCGCATTCATGCGCACCTGGAATGCAAATCAATCGACCAATGAATACGGCAGTGGCTGAATCGTCAGTTTCCCGCCTTCATCACCTTCCACGCGCAGCACACTGTCCGGCTCCAGATCGTTGTTCATCACCACCTGCACCCACACGCTACCGTCATCCAGCTGCACACTGCTCAATACGGTGCCGGTACGACGCCATTTGTCGCCCATTTGCAGCTCCATCGATCCGTCAGCCTGCGGTACTTTGCTGGCGCTGCCCGCCAGCCAGTAAAGCGCACGCTTGTTGGCCCCGCGGAATTTAGCTCGCGCCACCATCTCCTGACCGGTGTAACAGCCTTTCTTAAAGCTAATCGCATCCAGCGCCTGCAGGTTGGTTGCCTGCGGAATCAACTGCGCGCTGGTGGCGGTTTCAATCACCGGAATGCCCGCTTCAATATCCAGCGCCAGCCACTGCGTGCTGTCATTGAACTGTGCAGCACCGGCTAACTTCTCTTTCAACGTTTCTGCCTGAGCCAGCGTGGTCACCAGCAGGAAACGTTCGGCGGGGTGTTCAAACCACAGCAGCGTGCTCTCGCCTTGTTGTACCACCGGTGTTTCTGCATCCGGCAGGGTGGCAAACACATCAGCCAGTGCCGTGCGTGCCTGAAAACCGGCCACACCCAGCAGCACTGCATCATCATCGGCAGCGATGGTGACTTTGGCGAACACCGCATATTTCTTCAGTTCGTTAAGTTGCTGCTCACGCAGATTGCGGCGCACGATGTAGGCGTAACCTTCGCCGCGATGAAACAGACGCAGGTTACTCCACATTTTACCTTTGGCATCACAATGGGCTGCCGGACGATGCTGGGTGGCGTCCATTGCAGCAACATCTAAAGTGACCTGGCCTTGCAGATATGACGTACTGTCTTTGCCCTGCACCGACACCAGCGCCCACTCGTCGAGGGAGATCAGGGTTAATGGCAGGCGTGAGGCCGCAGCAGGCTGGCGTGGCGGAAGGGTGAAAATCGGCATGGGTGCGTCCTGATTAATAACAATATTGCTTCCAATGTTAAAAGAGCAGTGCTGCTTTGCAACCTGTTTACCTCATCTGGCGCACAAATCGCGTGATAACCCTGCAATGGGTAGAACTGTTGTGCGCAATATCACGCAGCATTCAGCGCTGCGCCTGCAGGCAGAGAAAAAAGCAGGTACACTGAGCGCCACTGTTTTCAGCCATGGAAAAAAGACACATGGAAATTCATGATAAAGCTCGCGTTCAGTGGGCGTGCCGTCGCGGCATGCTGGAGCTGGATGTCTCCATCATGCCGTTCTTCAAATACGAATATGACTCGCTCACTGACACCGATAAGCAGGTGTTTATCGCCCTGCTCAAGAGTGACGATCCCGACCTGTTTAACTGGTTGATGAACCACGGCGAACCCGCTGATCCAGAGTTCAAGCGCATGGTGCAACTGATTCAGCAACGCAACCGTGAACGCGGACCGGTTCCAATGTGATGTGCAGCCGTCACGCTGCGCTCGGGCGCTTAACGTGACGCTGTATGTGCTGGTCACCGTTTGGCTGTTGAGTCTTGAGTGGCCCGAGGGCTGGGCGTGGGGCAAAGCCCCGCTGCTGATTCTGATGCTGCTGGAGTGCGGGCGCAATGAGCGTCGGCTCAGGCAGCGCACCGGTCGCTTAGGGCTGGATGAACAGGGTGACTGGCATTGGCATAGAAAGCGCTGGCAGTTAGCGCGGCAGGCAGATTGGTTGCCTATCGGCGTATTGTTAACGTTGCAAAACCAGCAGGGCACGCGCTGGCGACTGTGGTTGATGATGGATAACCTGCCGCCCTATGCATGGCGCTCACTGCGCGCCTGCTGTTTTCTGCGTGACAGAGATGCGTCGCGTTAAAGCAGTGCGGCCGTTTCCGTCAGAATCTGTTCGCACCACTGTTCGACACGATCGTCACTCAGCTCGAACTGATTCACGTCGTCGAGTGCCAGGCCGACAAACTGGGTGCCGTCAGCCGTGAGTGGTTTTTTGCTGGCAAACTCATAGCCTTCCAGCGGCCAGTAACCAACAAACTGCACGCCCATCGGCTGCAGTAATTCATGCAGCATGCCGAGCGCATCTAAGAACCATTCTGAATATTCGGCCTGATCGCCCATGCCGTACAGCGCGACAATTTTTCCCTGCAAATTCAGCGCGGGCAGTTGCTGCCACACCGCTTCCCAGTCCTCCTGTAACTCACCGAAATCCCAGGTGGGAATGCCGAGGATCAGCAAATCGTACTGCTCCATCAGCGAGGGATCTTCATCTTTGAGGTTGTGCAGCGTGACTAACTCTTCACCGATAAAATCGCGAATCTTCTCCGCCGTCATCTCGGTGTAACAGGTACTTGAACCGTAAAACAGACCGATATTCATGCAATTAATGCTCTGACTGAAACTCACTTTGGCGCAATTGTACCAGAAGCAGGTGACTTTCAGGCATAATGAGCACGATTTCACACGTGTTTGGGGGGAACCGTGCAGGATAGCGATCTGATTGAACAATTTCTGGATGCGCTCTGGATTGAGCGTAACCTGGCGCAAAATACCCTTGCGTCCTACCGCCAGGATTTGCAAACGCTCACCGGCTGGTTACACCACCACGAACGCACGCTGCTGACACTGGAAGCGCTTGACCTGCAGCAGTTTCTCGCCGAACGCGTCGAAGGCGGCTACAAGGCCACCAGTTCGGCGCGTACGCTCAGCGCGATGCGCCGTCTGTTTCAATACCTCTATCGCGAAAAGCTGCGTAGTGATGACCCCAGCGCACTGCTCTCCGCGCCCAAACTGCCGCAGCGATTGCCAAAAGACCTCAGTGAAAACCAGGTAGAACGTCTGCTGCAGGCACCGAGTATTGATGTGCCGCTTGAGCTACGTGACAAAGCGATGCTGGAACTGCTGTATGCCACCGGTTTACGTGTGTCGGAGCTGGTAGGCTTAACCCTCAGCGACATCAGTTTGCGTCAGGGTGTGGTGCGAGTGATTGGTAAAGGTAATAAAGAGCGACTTGTGCCATTAGGTGAAGAAGCGATTTACTGGCTGGAGCACTATATGGCGCACGGTCGGCCGTGGTTGTTGAATGGGCAAACACTGGATGTGATGTTCCCCAGTAACCGCGCGCATCAAATGACGCGTCAGACTTTCTGGCATCGTATCAAACACTATGCCACCCTTGCCGGTATCGACAGCGAAAAGCTATCACCACACGTGCTTCGTCACGCATTTGCCACACATTTACTGAACCACGGTGCGGATTTGCGCGTCGTACAGATGTTGCTGGGACACAGCGACCTCTCCACCACCCAAATTTATACGCATGTGGCCACTGAGCGCCTGCGTCAGTTACATCAACAGCATCATCCGCGTGCTTGAACCGCGGCAACAAGGAATTGAGATGAAAAAACAGTTAACGATGCTGGCATTGCTGGTCAGCGCCTTTGCCGGTCTGGCTCATGCCGATGACAGCGCCATTCAGCAAGCCCTGAAAAAACTCGGTTTGCAGCAGACCGAGATTCAGCCTTCACCGCTGCCAGGCATGAAAACCGTGCTGACGGAAAGCGGTGTGCTGTACGTCTCTGAAGATGGTAAACACATGATTCAGGGCCCGCTGTACGATGTTAGCGGTGCGCAGCCGGTGAACGTCACCAACCAGCTGCTGGACAAAAAAATCACCGCGCTGGCGTCGGAAATGATCGTTTATAAAGCGCCAAAAGAGCAGCACGTGATTACCGTGTTTACCGACATCACCTGTGGCTACTGCCGTAAGCTGCATGAGCAGATGGCCGACTACAACGCGCTGGGCATCACCGTGCGTTACCTCGCTTTCCCGCGTGAAGGTCTGCACGGTCAGGTGGAAAAAGCCATGCGCGCCATCTGGTGCAGCGCCGATCGCAACAAAGCCTTTGATGCAGCGATGAAAGGCGATGCACCGCAGATGGATGCGCCAGAAACCTGCAAAATCAATCTGGATAAGCATTATCAGCTGGGCATCCTGTACGGCATTCAGGGCACGCCTGCCATTCTCACCGATACCGGCATGATGATCCCTGGCTATCAGGGCCCGCAGGAGCTGAAACAGGTTCTTGATGGTCAGAAGCGGGGCGGTTAATTCACAGTGATGCATTCTGTCGAACTGCGTCGGCGTGAAATTCAGGCTGACGCCAGCTTACCTGATAACTTACCCCCGCTACTGCGCCGCCTGTACCTGCAACGCGGTGTAAAAGAGGCCGCTGAGCTCGAGCGCGGTGCCAAAAACCTACTGCCGTGGCAAACCCTGGGTGGCATCGATCAAGCGGTAGCCTTACTGCATCAGATGCTGAAAACCGATCGCCGTATTGTGGTGGTCGGTGATTTCGATGCCGATGGCGCAACCAGCACCGCATTGACGGTCTTAGCGCTGCGCAGCATGGGCGGCAACGTCGATTATCTGGTGCCTAACCGATTTGAAGATGGCTACGGCCTGAGCCCTGAAGTGGTCGAACAGGCGCGCGCGCGCGGTGCGGAGATGATTCTCACCGTGGATAACGGCATCTCTTCCCATGCAGGCGTGGAGACTGCCCATCAGCACGGTATTACGGTGCTGGTCACCGATCACCACTTGCCTGGCGAAACGTTGCCGGACGCGGAAGCGATCGTTAACCCCAATCTCAATGACAGCGCCTTCCCTTCGCGTTCGTTAGCGGGCGTGGGCGTGGCGTTTTATCTGATGCTGGCGCTGCGTGCGCATCTGCGTCTGCAAAACTGGTTTATCGATGGCAAAACGGAACCCAATCTGGCGGAGTGGCTGGATCTGGTCGCGCTGGGCACCGTCGCGGATGTGGTGCCGCTGGATGCCAATAATCGCATTTTGGTGTGGCAGGGTTTAAGCCGCATCCGCGCTGGAAAATGCCGGGCGGGGATTCGTGCGCTGCTGGAGATCGCCAACCGCGATGCGCGTCAGTTGGCGGCCAGCGATCTCGGTTTTGCCGTCGGGCCTCGCCTCAATGCAGCCGGTCGACTGGATGATATGTCGGTCGGTGTGGCACTGCTGCTCACCGAAGACATTGCGCAGGCGCGCATGCTTGCCAACGAGCTTGATGCGCTGAACCAGACGCGCAAAGAGATTGAGCAGGGCATGAAGAGCGAAGCGCTGGCGCTGTGTGATGAGCTGGAACGCCAGCACACCGATTTGCCGCTGGGGCTGGCCTTCTATCATCCCGAATGGCATCAGGGCGTGGTCGGCATTCTGGCATCACGGTTGAAAGAGCGTTTTCATCGCCCGGTGATCGCCTTCGCGCCAGCGGGCGACGGCACGCTTAAAGGCTCGGGCCGCTCGATTGCGGGGCTGCACTTACGTGATGCACTGGAGCGTCTCGACACGCTTTATCCGGGCATGATGATCAAGTTCGGTGGCCACGCGATGGCGGCGGGCCTGTCGCTGGAAACCGAGGAGTATGATCTGTTCCGCGAACGCTTTGCCGCGCTGATCGACGAGTGGTTGGATGGTGAGGCACTGCAGGGTGTGATTTGGTCCGATGGCGAACTGCATGCGCAGGAGTTCACGCTGCACACCGCTGAAATGCTGCGTGAAGCCGGTCCCTGGGGCCAGGCTTTTCCGGAGCCAGTGTTCGACGGCCAGTTCAAATTGCTGCAACAAAAGCTGGTAGGCGAGCGCCACCTCAAGGTGATGATTGAGCCTCTGGGCGGCGGCCCACTGTTGGATGGCATCGCGTTTAACGTTGATACGACCTTGTGGCCGGATACCAGCGTGCGTCAGGTGAAGCTGGCCTATAAGCTGGATATCAACGAGTATCGCGGTAACCGCTCGGTTCAGCTGATTATCGACCATATCTGGCCGCTATAACTGCATCATTCATTCGGGGGCGTGTAAAAGCGCACCCGGTAACCTGCAGCGAGTGACCCTGGTTCGCCATGGTGGGTAACCGAATCCCTTTGGGCGCACTGTTGCGCTATCTCGCATACCTGCAATGCTACAAAGTACGCGCAGTTTCGGGTAAACTAGCGCGTTACTTTTTATCCCCTTTCACCGAATCGTCAAAAAAGACTGAAAAGCCATGTTTGAAATTAATCCGGTCAAAAATCGTATTCAAGACCTCACCGAGCGCAGCGACGTTCTTAGGGGGTATCTTTGACTATGATGCCAAGAAAGAACGCCTCGAAGAAGTAAACGCCGAGCTGGAACAGCCTGACGTCTGGAACGAACCTGAACGCGCGCAGGCGCTGGGTAAAGAACGCGCTTCGCTGGAAGCGGTGGTAGAAACCTTAGATCATATGCGTCAGGGCCTGGAAGATGTGCAGGGCTTGCTGGATCTGGCGGTAGAAGCCGACGACGAAGAGACCTTCAACGAAGCCGTTATCGAGCTGGATGGTTTAGAAGCCAAGCTGGGCGAACTCGAATTCCGTCGCATGTTCTCTGGCGAGTATGACAGCGCCGATTGCTACATGGATATTCAGGCCGGTTCTGGCGGTACTGAAGCGCAAGACTGGGCCAGTATGCTGCTGCGCATGTACCTGCGTTGGGCAGAAGCCAAAGGTTATAAAACCGAAATCATTGAAGAGTCAGACGGTGAAGTGGCCGGTACTAAATCCGCCACCATTAAAATCATCGGTGACTACGCGTTTGGCTGGCTGCGTACCGAAACCGGCGTCCATCGCCTGGTGCGTAAGAGTCCATTTGACTCCGGCGGCCGTCGTCATACCTCATTCAGTTCGGTGTTTATCTACCCGGAAGTGGATGACAACATCGATATCGACATCAATCCAGCCGATCTGCGTATCGACGTTTACCGTGCCTCTGGCGCGGGCGGCCAGCACGTTAACAAAACCGAGTCTGCGGTGCGTATTACCCACTTGCCGACCAACATTGTGGTGCAGTGCCAGAACGACCGTTCACAGCACAAAAACAAAGATCAGGCTTTCAAGCAGTTGCGTGCGAAGCTGTACGAATATGAGATGCAGAAGAAAAACGCTGACAAGCAGGCCGCGGAAGACAACAAATCCGACATTGGCTGGGGCAGTCAGATTCGTTCATACGTACTCGACGATTCACGTATCAAAGATCTGCGCACTGGCGTAGAGACGCGCAACACCCAGGCGGTGCTGGATGGCGACATCGACCGCTTCATTGAAGCAAGTTTAAAAGCAGGGTTATAAGGAACCGACATGTCTGAACAACAACCGCAGAGCGCTGATGCCGCCCTTGAGTTAAACAACGAACTGAAAGCGCGTCGCGAAAAACTCAGCGCGCTGCGTGAAAAGGGCATCGCGTTTCCTAACGATTTCCGTCGCGATACCACGTCTGATGTGCTGCACGCCGGCTATGACGCAAAAGAGAACGAAGAGCTGGAAGCGCTCGGCGTTGAAGTGAGCGTGGCCGGTCGTATGATGACCCGCCGCATCATGGGTAAAGCCTCTTTTGCCACCCTGCAGGATGTTGGCGGCCAGATTCAGATCTACGTATCACGTGACGATCTGCCAGAAGGCGTCTACAACGAGCAGTTCAAAAAGTGGGATCTGGGCGATATCCTTGGGGCACGCGGTAAGTTGTTCAAGACCAAAACCGGCGAGCTGTCGATCCACATCACGGAACTGCGTCTGCTGACCAAAGCGCTGCGTCCACTGCCGGATAAATTCCACGGCCTGGCCGATCAGGAAACCCGTTACCGTCAGCGTTATCTCGATCTGATCTCTAACGATGAATCACGTAATACTTTCAAAGTGCGCTCTAAAATCATGGCCGGCATCCGTCAGTTCATGGTTAACCGCGACTTTATGGAAGTGGAAACCCCAATGATGCAGGTGATCCCTGGCGGCGCGTCAGCCCGTCCGTTCATCACCCATCACAATGCGCTCGACATCGACATGTACCTGCGTATTGCACCAGAGCTGTACCTGAAGCGTCTGGTGGTGGGCGGCTTCGATCGCGTATTCGAGATCAACCGTAACTTCCGTAACGAAGGTATTTCGCCACGTCATAACCCAGAGTTCACCATGATGGAACTCTATATGGCGTATGCGGATTACAAAGATCTGATCGAACTGACCGAAAGCCTGTTCCGCACCCTGGCGCAGGACGTGTTGGGCACCACAGAAGTGCCTTACGGCGACCACAGCTTCGATTTCGGCAAGCCGTTTGAGAAGCTCACCATGCGTGAAGCGATCAAGAAATACCGTCCGGAAACTGACCTGAGCGATCTGGAAGACTTTGATAAAGCCGTTGCGATTGCTAAATCGCTGCATATCAAAGTAGAGAAGAGCTGGGGACTGGGCCGCGTCGTCACTGAGATCTTCGAAGAGACCGCCGAAGCGCACCTGATTCAGCCAACCTTCATCACTGAATACCCGGCTGAAGTGTCACCGCTGGCACGTCGTAACGACGAGAACCCGGAAATCACTGACCGCTTCGAGTTCTTCATCGGCGGCCGTGAAATCGGTAACGGCTTCTCCGAGCTGAACGATGCAGAAGATCAGGCAGAGCGTTTCCTGCAGCAGGTTAATGCCAAAGATGCAGGTGATGACGAAGCGATGTTCTATGACGAAGACTACGTCACTGCACTGGAGCACGGCCTGCCGCCAACAGCAGGTCTCGGCATTGGTATCGACCGTATGGTAATGCTGTTCACCAACAGCCATACCATCCGCGACGTGATCCTGTTCCCGGCACTGCGTCCAACCAGCAAGTAAGGCAAATCGGTGCGCATAAATCCGCGTACTTTGCCATAAGCCTTAGAGGTCGCCATTATGGCGGCCTTTTTCATTTCTATTCCCCTGGCAAAATTCCTGATGACAACCCGGCACGCTCTGTGCAGGATAGTTTTTTTATTTTCAGGGAATCACCATGAGTGCAAAAGCGGCAACGTTAGAGGGCCGGATTCAACAGCACTGGGATCAACTCTCCAGCCACGAGCAGCGACTGGCTGACGTGCTGCTGGCGGCACCTGGCCAGCTGGCGATGAATACCGCCACCGAACTGGCACAGAGCGCGGGCGTTTCCAAAGCCACCACCACGCGTTTTTTCCGTCATCTCGGTTACGAAAGCTATGAAGCCGCGCGTCGGCAGGCGCGTGAGATGCAGAGCAGCGGCTCACCGCTCTATTTGCAGGCCGTACCAACCGCATCACCGCTGGCCAGCATCATGCAGCAGCACCTGGAAAAAGAGATCGCCAATCTGGTCAACAGCTACCGCACGCTGGACAGTGAACAGCTGCAGCAGGCGGTGGGCGCTATTGCCCAATCACGCCGGGTGGTGGTAATGGGGTGGCGTCACAGCCAGACCATTGCACAGTTGATTTACCGCGATCTGGTGCACATTCATCCTGACGTGCGCCTGTTGCCGCGTCCCGGCGATTCGCTGGCGGAGCATCTCGCCGCGCTGAATCAACAGGATGTGGTGATTTGCGTGGGCCTGCGCCGCCGCATGCCTGCGCTGGAAGCGGCAATGAATGCGCTGGCAGAGCGCAACGTACCGATGCTGTATATCGCGGATGTGCTCTCCGGCAAATCGGCGCGTCACGCGCAGTGGGTGGTGCGGTGCCATACCGACAGTAGTTTGATATTCGATAGCACCGCCGCGCTCTCCGGCGTGTGCAATCTGCTCTGCTCACTGGTGGCCCGACAGATGGGCAAAACCAGCAATGACCATCTTGCGCAGGTTGAGTCGCTGCACCAGTCCCTCGACGAACTCGAATAGCGCCCCGTTCTGGCGCACAGTGCGCCAGGATTCGCACCAAAAAAGTGCAACTATCGTCTCATCCTCGCAGTCCATTTTCTCGTCAATGAAACCTGAGAAACTAACTTTTGAAATAAAGAAACAATTGTTTCTCACTGATTTTATTCAGTAATACCCTCTCTACCCCAAAGGTGTTAGCTGGGTGGTGAAAAAACTGGCACAAAATATGCTCAGTAGAAAAAGACATTTCACCAACACCAGGGAAACACCACAATGAAAAAAACAGCACTGCTGATCGCCGCACTTCTCTCCGTTGGCACCATGGCGCAGGCGCAAGCCGATACCCTGAGTGACATCAAAAGCAGCGGCAAAATTACCGTTGGTATCGATCCAACCTTTCCTCCATACGAATACACCGACGACAAAGGCGAGATCACCGGCTATAGCGTGGCGATCATGCAATCCTTCGCCAAAGATCTCGGTGTGAAACTGGAGTTTCAGAAAACCGCCTTCAGCGGCATTTTGCCGGGCCTGATCTCTGGCTCGTTCAACGCCGAAGGTTCTTCTCTTAACGTCACCGCCGAGCGCGCGAAGAAAGTGCTGTTCACCGTGCCTTACAGCAAAACCGTTAACGGCGTGCTGGTACGTGAAAGTGAAGCCAGCACCTTCGGCGGTAAAACTCTCAGCCCGGAGAGCCTGTCTGGCCTGCGTGGCGCGGTAAAAACCGCCAGCGTGCCAGAGCAGTTGCTGAAAGGCTTTAACGAGCAGCTGAAAAAAGAGGGTAAAAAACCGATCACCATCATCAACGTGGATTCGCTGGATCAGACCGTCAGCACCCTGATGACCAAACGCGCTGACTTCGTTTATGACGACATCTCCGTGCTGGCCCCGGTCGCGAAAAAATACGCCGGAAAAGTGGCGCAGGTGGGTGAAGTCGGTCCATCGCAGTGGATGGGCTGGGCGACACGTAAAGAAGACGGCAGCCTGAACAAAGCCATTAGCGACCACATTCTGGCAATGCAGAAAGATGGCGAGCTGACCAAACTGCAGCAGCAGTATCTCGGCACCACCTTTACCGTCCCCGCCAGCGATTTCATTCCTCAGGAGTAATTATGTGCCAGTGCAACCTGACGGTGCCTGCGGGCCATGGCAAAACCTTCCGCGTGCGTAAGGGCCAGTTTATTACCGTGATCGACAGTGAAGGGCAGCAGGCGGCGGATTTCGTCGCCGTTAACGCCGATAATTTAAACGAAAAGCTGTCGCCAGTGCATACCCGCCAGCATCTACGCTCGCTGTTCTTTAAGCCCGGCGATGCACTGTGGTCGAGTGAAAACCGTCCGATGCTGCGCATTCTGGCGGACAGCATCGGCATTCACGATGCCAACGTGCCAGCCTGCGATCGTACCCGCTTTAGCGTCGATTTCGGCGTTGAAGGCCATCGCAACTGCGTGGACAACCTGCTGGAGGGCATGAAAGCCTTTGGCGTGACGTACTTCTCGCTGCCTGAGCCGTTCAACCTGTTTCAGAACGGTCCGGTCACCGCCGATGGCCGGATGGAAGTGACCGATCCCAACAGCAAAGCAGGCGACAGCATTACCTTTGAAGCGCTGTGCGATTTGATTTGTTCGGTATCGTCCTGCCCGCAGGACATCATTCCCGGCAACGGTTTACAGGTCACGCCGATTGATATCGTGGTGAGTGACGCATTTCACGCAGAGGAGATGAATCATGCTGTTAATGCGTGAAAGTTATGAAGAGACCGCTGAGCGCACGCTGGCTCAGTCGGTCACGGTGGAACCGGGCAGCGTTGGGTCGATTAAGGTGCTGCGCGGCCAGTTGCTGCGCATCACGGCGCAGGGCGACGGCGCGGTGGCTTCTCTGTTTGGTTTTAGCCTCGCCGATCCGGCGGTGTGGCTGTCGGTGCATCACACTCGTGTTTTCAGCAACAGCTATCTGCTGGGTTCCGGTATGCGTCTGGTGAACAACCGTCGCCGCCCGATGATGGTGCTGGGTAAAGACAGCGTGAAGCGTCACGACCTGCTGTTGCCTGCCTCTACCCGCGCCTTCCTGACGGAAAAAGGGTATCAGGGTGAAGGCTGTTTGGAAGCGGTGAGCGGCGAGCTGGCGCGATTGGGGATGGTGGTGCCGAAGCTGCCGGACCCGATCAACCTGTTTATGCACGTCAAGCTGACGCGGGCCGGTGACATCCTGCCGGAGCCGAACCTCACCAAAGCAGGCGACAGCATCACCTGTCGCGTGGTGATGGACACGCAGTTTATCGTCTCGGCCTGCAACACCGGCATCGAGGGCAACGATCAACCGGCACCGCTGCTGCTGTCGGTGGCGGAAAACCTGCACGACTTTAACGCGGAGTAACGCATGGGGCTGGATCAACAGGTAGTGGCCGCGCTGCCGGAACTCGGACACGGCCTGCTGATGACGTTGGTACTCACGGTACTGGCGTCATTGGTCAGCGTGGTGATGGGGCAGCTTGGCTGCTTCCTGCAACTGCGCCGTGCCTGGATCTGGTGCGCTATCGGCCGACTCTATGTCAGCCTGATGCGTGGTACACCGGCCATCGTGCAGCTGTTCGTGGTGTTTTTCACCTTACCGCGCCTCGGATTGGGCGGTCAGCCGATGCTGGCCGCGGTGATTGCCATCGGCCTCAACAGTGGCGCTTACGTGGCAGAGATTTTGCGCGTCAATCGTTCACTGGTGACGCGCGGTCAGCTCGAAGCTGCACGCACGTTGGGGCTCAGCCGTTTCTTAACCTGGTGGTATGTGATCAATCCGCAGGTGATGCGTGCCAGCCTGCCGATGCTGGTTAACGAGTTCACCATCCTGCTGAAAACCACGCCGCTGGCCTCGGTGGTGGCGCTGACCGAACTGACTTACGCCGGACAGATTGTGATTGCGCGCACTTATGAAGCCACGCAGGTGCTGCTACTGGTGGCGGCGGGATATCTGCTGATCGCCATGCCGCTGATTGCCGCTGCCCGACGTCTGGAAGCTAAACGGAGGATCGCCTGATGGATTGGCAAGCCATTCTCACTTCCCTGCCTTCGCTGGGAGACGGCATGATCGCCACGCTGCAACTGTGCATTGTCGCCGCACTCTGTTCGCTGGCGTGGGGTGGGCTGATGGCATTACTGCTAATGCGCGCTTCGCCGTTCTGGTTGCGCTTGCTCAACCTCTACAGCGGCTTAACGCTCGGACTGCCGCTGCTGGTGGTGATCTATCTGCTCTATTTTGTGCTGCCAGAGTACGACATCACGCTGTCATCGCCGGTGGTGGGCGTGCTGGCCCTGACGCTCTATTACGCGCCCTATATCGCACAGGTTATTCGTGCGGCAATAGAGGCATTGCCGAAGGGTCAGTGGGAAGCTTGCCGCGTGCTGGGTTTGAGCCGCAGCGAACAGCTGCGCGATGTGGTGTTGCCGCAAACCCTGCCGCAGATGCTGTCGCCGCTGGTCGGTCTGATGATTGGTTTGATTAAAGACTCGGCGCTGCTGTCGATTGTCTCGGTGCAGGAGTTTATGTACGCCGCCAAACAGGCGATTTCAGATACCTACGCGCCGCTGGAGATCTATCTCACGGTGGCGCTTTGTTACTGGCTGCTCAACAGTCTGATCGACTGGTTGGCACGCGGCCTTGAATCTCGCGTGACGCGCTATCGTCGCGGCATGCAGCATTAATCAGGAGAACACTATGTCAGCTGAATATCAGCATCGTGAAGCGATCACCATTCCCGCGCGCTACGGCAAAGCGGTGCGTCTGAAGAAAGGGGAAGCGGTGCAGGTGATCAATCTGCATGGCACTCAGGTAGTGGATTGCTGGGCGTACAACGCCGAAGACGTCAGTGAATATATGTGTATGGAAGCGACGCGCGTGTGGAACCAGCGTCTTAATCCCAAAGTCGGTGACAGCTTTATCACCAGCCAGCGCCACCCGATTCTGACCCTGGTGGCAGATACTTCACCCGGCGTGCATGATTCCTTTATGGCGGCCTGCGATGCGCGTCGTTATGAGCTGCTGGGCTGTACTGAATATCACCGTAACTGCCACGACAACCTGTTTGAAGGCATGCGCGAATTAGGTGTCGAGCTGCCGCACGGCAATCTGGCGTCTCTGAATATTTTTATGAATATTCAGGTGCAGCCGGATGGTATCACGTTGAAAACGCTGCCGGTGGTGACTAAGCCCGGCGACTACATTGTGCTGCGCGCTGAGATGGATTGCTACGTGGCATTCTCCGCCTGTCCGCAGGATATCGTCAGCATTCAGGGGCAGGGCGACAACACTCCGCGTGACGCTGAACTGCGTATTCTGACCGCCGGATTCCCGCAGGTGCAGTTGAAAGGGGCCTGGGTGCCAGCGTAATTACGATTTCACGACCTGATCCAGCCACACCTGAAAACGCGAATAAGGCACATACAGCGCTACATCCTTATACAAGGTCTTACCACTTTTATTGTCGTCAATCGCGCTGCTGTAGCCGACAATTACCCCCGCCAGCGTATCATCGCTGGCGTTGTACACCGCACCACCCGACATGCCTTTCACTACACCGGCATTCGCCGCGACCACCACACAACTCGGTTTATTCCAGTCGTTGGCCAGTGTGGTGTTGATCAAATTCTTGCCGCTTGAGGCCACCGGCATGGCAGAGATAAAGCTGTAACCGTAGAGATTGACGTTGTCGCCGATATGGCTATTGCGGAACGGTGGGGGAAGATTGGGTTCAGTGTTCTTGTGGTACACCACGGCGATATCGCACTCGGGATGCCAGGCTTTCACCCGATACATCGAGTATTTCGCCACGTGCGCGGCCGTTAAGCTGTATTCAGGCGTCAGTGGAATGGTGGTGCCCAGCGCGCCAATGCCCAGCACGGTAGGAATGCCGGTTACGGTCATATCGACGCGTTTTGCGGCTTCTTTGCTGTACTCATAGTGCCCCACGGAGCAGCCGCTCAGGCAACCCACTGTCAGTGCGATCAGCCATCGCATAGGTGTTCCCCCTGCATTGTTTGACACCGCATCACCGCGTAACTGGTTGAGGTATCGGCAATGCGCGCCCATCCTTTACTGATTGATTTCTCGCCGAAAGCTGAATTGCTGTGACAGCGATCACAACTGGATCAAGCGTAGCGTGAAAAGTGCCATCTGTCTCAGTGGTCAGCTGCAGTCACTTTCCCGCGCAGGGATTATTGCTTTGCAAGCAAAGATGCCTTGCAGCGCAGAGGCTGGTTGAGCTGCCAAGCCTGTGCTTTAATCAGAATGTGACGCAGTTCAAATATCTATAAGCGTCCGTTGTAACCGCACGGCGTTCGTTGTGCGGCCTGCCTGCAAAACATTTTAGGAGAGTGTGTTATGCCTGTTGCATTACTGGCGCTGGCGCTGAGTGCGTTCGCCATCGGCACCACGGAGTTCGTGATTATGGGATTGCTGCCAGAAGTGGCGGGCGATCTGCAGGTGACGATTCCTTCAGCAGGATGGCTGATCAGCGGATATGCGCTGGGTGTGGCCATCGGTGCACCGATCATGGCGTTGCTGACGGCTAAACTGCCGCGTAAACGTACTCTGGTTTTGCTGATGATCATTTTTATCATCGGCAATGTGCTGTGTGCGCTGGCGTACACCTACAACCTGCTGATGCTGGCGCGCGTGGTCACCGCACTCTGTCACGGGGCCTTCTTCGGGATTGGTGCGGTAGTAGCGGCGAGTCTGGTGGCACCGAGCCGTCAGGCATCGGCGGTGGCGCTGATGTTTACCGGATTAACCCTCGCCAACGTGCTGGGTGTGCCGCTCGGCACCTGGTTTGGTCAGATGTTTGGCTGGCGTGCCACCTTCTGGGGCGTGGCGATCATCGGCATCCTCGCTTTTATCGCTTTGATTGTCAGTCTGCCAACCAACAAAGAAGAGAAACCGGTACATCTGGCGAGTGAAGTCAGCGCGCTGGCAAATGGCAAACTGTGGCTGTCGCTGCTGATGACAGTGTTCTTTGCTGCTGCGATGTTTGCGCTGTTCAGCTATATCGCGCCGCTGCTGTTGCAGGTGACCGGCATTACCGATCGCGGGGTGAGCTGGACGCTGTTCCTGATTGGCGCAGGCTTAACCGTCGGTAATATCCTCGGCGGCAAGCTGGCCGACTGGAAAGTCTCGTTTAGCCTGATCCTCAGCTTTGTGCTGATCGCCGTCTTCTCGCTGCTGTTCAGCTGGACCAGCCACGCGCTGTGGCTGGCAGAAATCACCCTGTTCCTGTGGGCGATGGCGACCTTTGCTACCGTACCTGGCTTGCAGATTAACGTGGTGCGCCATGGTAAAGACGCACCTAATCTGGTCTCCACGCTGAACATCTCTGCGTTCAACGTCGGTAATGCGCTCGGTGCCTGGGTAGGCGGCGCGGTGATCGATAAAGGCTACGGGCTGACGTCAGTGCCGGTCGCCGCCGCTGCACTGGCGGTGGTCGGTCTGGTCATCTGCCTGATCACCTTCCGTAAATCAGGCGGGCAGGGGGAAACGGTACGCGCTTAAACCAGACGCTCGGCAATACGTTGGGTAAAGGTGGCCACCTGCTGTTGCAGGTGGTCGCAGAAATGATCAACCAGCGCTGACGCCGGGCGATGCTGTGGCCGCACCAGACTGACGGTGAACGGCACCGCGATACTGAATCTGCGCATCACCACACCGCTGTCGGCGTAATCGAGCGCCGTCAGCGGATTCACAATCGAAATCCCCACCCCCGCGCGTACCATCGCGCATACCGATGCCGCACTGTGCGTTTCCAGCACTAAACGGCGCTCCACCTGTTGCTCATGGAACAGTGAGTCCAGCAGCTGACGATAGCTATCACTGCGCGACAAGCTGACGTAATTCTCCCCTTGAAAATCCTGCGGCGTCAGCACCTCACGCTGGCACAGCGGATGGTTGGGCGGCAGCACGCACACTTCATCGCAGGTCAGCAGCGGTACGCGCTCGGTGCCTGCCGGGGCATGCTGGGTTTCGGTCAGACCCAGATCGTAGCGCTGTGCCGACAGCCACTCTTCCAGCAGCGGCGACTCCTGCGGAATGATGTTCAGGCTGACCTGCGGATAGCGCTGCAGAAAGGGTTGCAGCAGTGGTGGCAGCAGTGACTGCGAGAACACCGGCAAACAGGCAATCGACAGCTCGCCCTGACGAAACTGGCGTAAGCCTTCCGCTGCATCCATGATGCGATCTAAGCCGTACCAGGATCGCTGCACCTCTTCATACAACCGTAAACCCTGCACCGTGGGCTGCAAACGTCCACGCACTCGCTCAAACAGTTCCAGACCCAGCTGCTGCTCCAGCCGCGCCAGCTCACGGCTGACGGTTGGCTGTGAGGTGTGCAGCAACGCGGCGGCTTGCGTCAGGTTGCCGCTGGTCATCACCGCGTGGAAAATTTCGATATGCCGCCAGTTAATTTTTGCCATCACTCCTCCGTTTGCCCATATCATATTTGTATAGCTGACGCTAAAACAGATATTTTTCTGAATCGTCTTGCTGTGGCTAAATTGTGGCAAAGACACAGGAGAATTGAGATGCCACGTCCACTGAACAACACCGAAACGGCCCTGACCGCCGCCAATTTACTGCCGCTGGCACAGCGCTATGCTGGTCCATTTTGGGCCTACGATGCCGCCATCATTCAGCAGCGCATTGCCCAGCTGAGCGCGTTTGACGTGGTGCGTTTCGCCCAGAAAGCCTGCTCCAATATTCACATTCTGCGCCTGATGCGTGCCGCAGGCGTGAAGGTCGATTCCGTTTCCCTGGGTGAAATTGAGCGCGCGCTGGCCGCCGGTTTCCAGCCGGGCGGCGAAGATATCGTCTTTACCGCTGACGTCTTCGATCAGCCAATCCTGGCGCGTATCGCGGAGTTAAAAGTGCCGGTCAACGCCGGTTCAGTGGATATGCTGCATCAACTGGGTGCCGTATCTGCGGGCCATAAAGTGTGGCTGCGCATCAACCCGGGTTTTGGTCACGGCCACAGCCAGAAAACCAACACCGGTGGCGAGAACAGCAAGCATGGCATCTGGCATAGCGATCTGCCGCTGGCGCTGGCAGCGATTCAGCAGCACGGTCTGAAACTGGTGGGTCTGCATATGCACATCGGTTCCGGTGTCGATTACGGCCACCTGCAGCAGGTGTGTGACGCGATGGTCGATCAGGTCATCGAATTTGGTCAGGATCTGGAAGCGATTTCAGCCGGCGGTGGCTTGTCGATTCCTTACCGTTTCGGCGAAGAAGCCATTAATACCCAGCACTATTTCGGTTTGTGGAGTGGCGCACGTGACCGCATTGCGGCGCATCTTGGTCATGCGGTGAAACTGGAGATCGAACCGGGTCGTTTCCTGGTGGCGGAGTCTGGCGTGCTGGTGTCGCAGGTGCGCGCGGTTAAGGAGATGGGCAGCCGTCACTTTGTGCTGGTGGATGCCGGTTTCAGCGATCTGATGCGTCCATCGATGTACGGCAGCTATCACCACATTTCTGTGCTGCCAGCTGATGGTCGTGCATTGAGTGATGCAACGGTGGAGAGCGTGGTGGCGGGGCCGCTGTGCGAGTCTGGCGATGTGTTCACCCAGCTGGAAGGCGGTAAAGTCGAGACGCGTGCACTGCCTGTGACAAAGGTTGGCGATTATCTGGTGTTCCACGATACCGGCGCGTACGGCGCTTCGATGTCTTCCAACTACAACAGCCGTCCGCTGATTCCGGAAGTGCTGTTTGAGAATGGCGCTCCGCGTGAAATTCGTCGCGCGCAGACTATTCAGGAGCTGCTGGCGCTGGAGCTGATGTGATCAACATTGTTCCACTCAGTGAAGTCCCACATCACGCCAGCCATATCACCGACTGGCTGTGGCAGGCGTTTGGCGAGGGGACGTCGCGCGAGTTTTACGACAGCATTGTGCGCAGCAGCCTGAACGGTGCCGAGTATCCGGTGACCTTTGTGGCGCTGGATGGCGATGTGCCGTTGGGCACGGTGGGATTCTGGCGCTGTGATTTGATCAGCCGTCAGGATCTCTATCCGTGGATTGCCGCGCTCTATGTGGATGAACATGCGCGCGGCAATGGCCTGAGTGAAGTGCTGCAGCAGCATGTGTTGAATTATGCCCGCGAGCGCGGGCATGAAAAGCTGTGGCTGTGGTCAACGTTTGGCGGCTACTACGAGCGCTTTGGCTGGCAGTATCAGTGTGATGCGCTGGAGTTCCCGGATGTGCGGGTGAAGGTCTATTCGCAGGATTTGTAACCAGGTGCGCATTGATGCGCACCTGGAGATCAACCCGGTCCGCTCACCGAATGCCTTCTCACCAGCGTCGGGCTAAACATATTGGTCACTTCTGGCATTTCCGTGCCGTTGGCTAACGCCAGCGCCAGCTGCGCCGCCTGCTGCGCCATGGTGACAATCGGATAACGCACCGTGGTCAGTCGTGGACGCACATAGCGTGAGACCAGCACATCATCAAAACCAATCAGCGACATCTCTTCCGGCACGCGAATGCCGTTATCACTCAACACCGCCAGTGCGCCAGCCGCCATGGAGTCGTTGTAACAGGCCACCGCTGTGAACTGCTTACCGCGCCCCAGCAATTCCGTCATCGCTTGTTCACCCCCGACTTCGTCCGGCTCGCCCCACGCCACTAAGCGGTCGTTGGACGGTAAGCCGTGCTCTTTCAACGCGTCGTAGTAACCTTGCAGGCGGTCTTCGGAGTCAGAAATAGGGTGGGTCGAGCAGATAAAGGCGATTTGCGTATGACCTTGCTGAATCAGATGGCGCGTTGCCAGCCAGGCACCGTAACGGTCATCCAGCGCGATGCAGCGCGATTCAAAGCCTTTCAGCAGTCGGTTGAGCAGCACCATGCCCGGCACTTGCTTCATCAGCACTTCCAGGTCGGCATCAGGAATTTTCTTGGCGTGCACCACCAGCGCATCACAGCGATGACGCATCAGTTGCTCAATCGCCTGACGCTCTTTTTGCTCGATATGGTAACCGTTACCAATCAGCAGAAAGTTGCCGGTTGCACCTGCGACTTCATCAACCGCTTTCACCATCGCGCCAAAAAACGGGTCGGAAACGTCACCCACCACCAGACCAAGGGTTTCGGTGGATTGCTGCGCCAGCGCGCGTGCATTGGCGTTCGGGTGATACTGCAACTGCTCCATTGCCTGGGTCACGGCGAGACGTGAACTCTCGCTGGCTTTGGGCGAATTATTGATGACGCGGGAAACGGTCGCGACCGATACCCCAGCCATGCGGGCAACATCCTTAATGGTAGCCATGCGGTTACTTGCATCCGGGAAAACGTTTACACATCCCATCAGTGTTACGGAAAACAGTACCTGTAGCAACCCGCGAGAATGCCAGCGCTGTCGCAAAAGTGCGGAAAATCAGGCGCTCACAGACGGGCTTTAGCCCTGCTATCGCCTCATGGTATGCTGCCAGCACGATTCAGACCTGCCTGCCGGACCCAATAACCATGAAAACACGCGTGCCACACCTGGCGCACTGGGGCGCATTTACTGCCGTCACGGAAAACGACCGCCTGATTGGCTGTGAACCCTTTTTTGCTGACGCCGATCCGTCGCCGATGCTCAACACCATCCCGGAACTGGTCTACTCGGATAAGCGTATCCGCCAGCCAATGGTGCGTCGTTCATGGCTAAAGTCACGTGAGAATAGCGATCGCACGCTGCGTGGACGTGAAGATTTTGTCGCCGTGGATTGGGATACCGCACTGGATCTGGTGGCAGAAGAGAATCGCCGCGTGCGCGATTGCTACGGCGCATCGGGTATTTTCAACGGCTCCTACGGCTGGTCATCGGCGGGACGCGTTAACCATGCGCGCACCCTGATCCGTCGTTTCTACTTCCAGGGCGGCGGCGGGGTGGACCAGCAGGGCAACTATAGCTGGGGCGCCGCGCAGTTCTTCCTGCCCTATGTGATTGGTACCTACATGCCGCTCACCGGCCGCGTCACCGACTGGCCGAGCGTGGTGGAACATGCCGACATCTTTATCGCCTTCGGTGGTCTGGCGCTGAAAAATGCCCAGGTGGCGTCGGGCGGTGCCGGACAGCACAGCCTGAAACCGGCGCTGGAGCAGTTGAGCGCCAAAGGCACGCCAATCATCAACATCAGCCCAATGCGCGATGACTGCCCGGCGTTTGTGAATGCCGAGTGGATTCCGATTCGCCCCAACACCGATGTGGCGCTGATGCTGGCGCTCGGTTATGAGATTACGCATCGCAATGCGCTGGACGAAAGCTTCCTCGCCAGTCACTGCACCGGCTGGCCGCAACTGCGAGAATATCTGCTGGGCGAAAGCGACGGCATCGCCAAAACGCCGGCGTGGGCGAGTGCCATCACCGGCATTCCGGCGGCGCGTATCGCGTTACTGGCACAGCAGCTGATCGGCAAACGCAGCTTTATCACCTGTTCTTACTCGGTACAGCGCGCCCATCGCGGTGAGCAGCCGTACTGGATGATGATTGCACTCTCCTCGATGCTGGGGCAGCCAGGCTTGCCGGGCGGCGGCTTCTCCTTTGGTCACGGTTCGATGAACAGCGTCGGTAATCCGCGTCAGGAAGGGCCCGCGCCGATGATGAGCACCGGGCCGAATCCCGGCAACTTCTCGATTCCGGTCGCGCGCATCAGCGATATGCTGCTCAATCCCGGCCAGCCTTACCATTTCCAGGGCGAAACCCTGCACTATCCCGATATCCATCTGGTGCACTGGGCGGGCGGTAATCCGTTCCACCACCATCAGCAGCTTAACCGCCTGGTGGAAGGCTGGCAGCGCCCGGATACCGTGATCGTGCAGGATATCGTCTGGACCCCGGCGGCGCAGATGGCGGATATCGTGTTACCCGCCACCACCACGCTGGAGCGCAACGACATCGGCGGATCTTCACGCGATCGTTTTGTGTTTGCGATGCATCAGGCGGTGAAACCGCAGCATCAGGCGCGTCATGACTTCGATATCTTTGCGGATATCGCCGATCGACTTGGCTACCGCGATCTGTTTACCGAAGGGCGCAACGAGATGCAGTGGATTGAACACCTGTATCAGCAGTGTGCGGTGGCGCACGCGCGCAAAGATATCCACTTCCCGGAGTTTGGTGAATTCTGGGAGCGTGGTTTCGTTGAGATCCCGGAAGGTGGCAAGCCGTATGTGTTTATGGATGATTTCCGTGCTAACCCGCAGGCCCATCCGATCCAGACCGCCAGTGGTAAAATCGAGCTGTTCTGTCAGACCATCGCCGATTATCAACTGGAAGATTTTGCCGGACATCCCGAGTGGCGTGAGCCGCAGGAGTGGTTGGGCGCACCGCTGAGCGGGGATTTCCCGCTGCATATGATCTCGATTCAGCCCTCGGATCGGCTGCACAGCCAGATGGACGCGACTGCCACGGTGCAAGCGAATAAAACGGCCGGGCGTGAAACCTTATATATGCATCCGCAGGACGCCAGTGCGCGTGGGATTGTGGATGGCGACGAAATCGAAGTCAGTAATGCGCGTGGCCTTATGCTGGCCGGTGTGCGTCTGACTGATGGCTTAACGCCAGGGGTGGTGATTATCTCCACTGGCGCCTGGTTTGATCCCGGATTCGGCCGCACCTGGCAGCCGTGGGATCGTGCCGGTAACCCCAATGTGCTGACGCTGGATATCGGCACCTCGTCACTGACGCAAGGCCCTAACGCCATGAGTTGCCTGGTGGAAATCAAAAAACACCTGATGTGAATGGGGTGCTAACAATCTCACCGCTGGTTACATTTTGCGGGTAACTGTTGCGTTTGAGAGATGGAGAACCGTCATGCCACCTTGCTACAGTCAGGGTCCCAGAGGTATTGATGGGTGAACATCAAAAAGTTTTCTTGATTACACCGACCTGCGCAGATGCGCAGGTTTTTTTGCCTGTCGTTCCCGCTAACGAACTGAAACACAGTTTTCCTGTCAACTCGCTTTACCTTTCTTTATAACTGCGGATAACAAGCTTGAAAAAACTGTTTATTGCAGCGGAATGCTATGCCCCGTATAAAAAAACTTCTGGGAAAAGACCAGATCAAAGCCCCATTTAACCCGTTTCGTTTTCGCCTGATTTGTCTGGGTGTCTTCAGCTGCATGGTGTTGCTGCTGATCTTCGTCGGTGACCTGCAACTGATTAAGCATCCGATGCTGGAGCACGAGGCCGATCAGCGTTCACTGCGCACCGTCACCTTGCCCACCAACCGTGGCACCTTACTGGATCGTGATGGCCAGGCACTGGCACTGAGCGTACCGGCGCGCGATATCATCGCCGACCCGATGCGCGTGCTGGAAGCCAATCCCGACTTTACCAACGCCAAATGGACCTATCTTGCCTCGGCGCTGAACTTACGTCCGGAAGAGTTGCGTGAGCAGATCACCGCGAACCCGAAAAAACGCTTCCTCTATCTTGGCCGTAAAATCGAACTGGGCATCGCCAAAGACATCGCCGAACTGCACCTGAAGGGCATCAGCTCGGTATACAACGACAGCCGCTTCTATCCAATGAGTGAAGCCGCTGCGCCGTTGATTGGCATTGTCGGTGCTGACAGCAATGGCCTGAACGGTCTGGAGAAAGGTTTCGACCACGTGCTGCAAGGCGAGCCGGGCAAAGAGGTTTATCGTCAGGACAAAGAGGGCAATATCGTGGCGATGCTGGATTACGAGCCGCCGAAGCAGCCGCCAACGGTACAGCTGAGTATTGATAAGTTTGACCAGTTCACCCTCTACAGCAAACTGCGCGATGGCGTGTTGCTGAATAAAGCGGATTCCGGTGCGGCAGTGCTGATCAAGATTGATACGGGCGAGATCCTGGCGATGGCTTCCTATCCTTCGTTCAACCCCAACAACTTCGATAACGCCACGCCTGCACAGATGCGCAACACGGCGATCAATGACAGCTACGAACCCGGGTCAACGGTGAAACCGCTGGTGGTGATGGAAGGGCTGGAGCGTCATCTGGTGCGTGCTGACTCGGTGATCGATACCACACCCTACAGCGTTAACGGCCACTTGATTCGTGACGTCGGCCACTGGCCGCGCCTGACCATGACGGGCATTTTGCAGAAATCGAGTGATATCGGCGTATCGCACATTGCGCTGGCGATGCCTGCTGAAGCGCTGGTGAACACCTATCAGGCGTTTGGCCTGGGTAAGCCGACCGGACTCGGGTTAACCGGCGAGAGCGTGGGCTACTTCCCGCTGCACCGTGAACGCTGGGCAGATATTGAACGCGCCACCTTTGCCTTTGGCTACGGCCTGCGCGTCACACCGCTGCAAATCGCCCGTGAATACGCCACGCTTGGTTCTTACGGCGTATATCGTCCACTGTCGATTACCAAAGTGACACCGCCGGTGTTGGGCAAGCAGGTGGCCGATCCGCAAATCGTGCAAACCGTGGTGCACATGCTGGAGAGTGACGTATTGCCTGGCGGTACCGGCGTCAAAGCCGCTGTGCCGGGTTACCGCCTGGCGACCAAAACCGGTACCGCAGAGAAAATGGGCACCAGCGGGAAGTACGATGGCGGTTACGTCAACTACACCGCCGGTATTGCTCCTGCCAGCCATCCTGAGGTGGCGCTGGTGGTGATGGTCAACCATCCGACAGCGGGCGATCACTTTGGTGGTTCGGTAGCGGCGCCGATTTTCGGCAGCATTATGGGGCCGGTGTTGAAGCATATGAACATTGCGCCTGACGCCATTTACAGCAAACCGACTTCGGATAAATCTTAGTAAAATCAGGATGTAACTGCCGTGAGGTGCTTTTCACACCTCGTTGCATTTCGCCGAACTCCGTTGCGATTTGCGGCTGTTTTCTCACACCACTTTCGGCGACGATAAAAGTCCCAGAGGTATTGATTGGTGTGAAGATCGGCTGCTGCGGCAGCAATACCTGTCTTCAGGTATTCACCCTGTTCGGTTGCACCGACCCACGCGGATGCGTGGGTTTTTTTTGCCTGAAATTCAGCACTCAGCGAACTCGCTCACACCTCTTGTCTGAGTCTTAACACTTCCCCGCCAACATAAAAATATCTTGCCGTGTAACCTGTATGTAACGCACCGCGATGCCGCATTCCATTTCGGTTCGCCAGCCCCTTGCCGTGTTGGTAGCGCGGCTTTGGGGCGTTTTTTATTGCCATTCGTTGAGGTGTGACCCGATGCCAAAAACCAAAGACCGAACGCCAAAAGGCGAGGGCCGCTCCACGGCGTTTCAGTTACGCATTCATCCGGAGTTGCATGACCAACTGCGCGAAGTCACCGAAGATGAAAACATCACGCTATCGTGCTGGTTGAAAGATTTGGCGCGTCGCGAACTGCGCCGTCGCGGGATCGAGCCGAAAGGGTAAATCTGTTGCTCTGCATGGCGGTAAAAAACCCGCAAAAAGCTAATTTTCACAGCCATTTATGGCACGAAAGGTTTACCATTTTCCTTTGGAAAATATATTTTACGCAACCTTAACAACCGCCTTATCACTCCCTCCCTACAATGATTTTTTGCATGTCATCACATCAGTGACTATCCCTCCTTCTATCCAGAGAAAAATTATGCGCCTGAAACTTCTTTCTGCCAGCGTGGTGTTTTTACTGGCAGCCTGTGACCAGGGCGGAGCAAAGCCCGCTGCATCCGCGACACCCCAGGTGGGTGTCATCGCCCTAAAATCTGAGCCCGTTACGTTGGTGACAAAACTGCCTGGCCGCACCAAGGCGGTCCGCACCGCACAGGTGCGCCCACAAGTCAGCGGCGTGATCCAGAAAATCCTGTTTACCGAAGGCGGCGAAGTGAAAGCGGGCCAGCCGCTCTATCAGATCGATCCGGCGACCTATAAAGCCGCTTACGACAAAGCGATGGCGACCTGGCAAAACGATGCCATGGTGGCAAAACGCTATCAGCCGCTGGCGTCCGCACACGCCATCAGCCAGCAGACTTACGACGATGCCGTTGCGGCAGAGCGTGAAGCACAGGCCGATGTGGAAACCGCTAAGGTCAATCTTGATTACACACTGGTGAAGGCGCCGATCTCCGGACATATCAGCCGTTCGCTGTATACCGCCGGTGCGCTGGTGACCAACGGGCAGACCGACTATCTCGCCACCATCACCCAACTTGATCCGATCTATGTTGATGTCAGTGAGTCATCCACCGACCTGCTGCGTCTGCGCCGTGCCTTAGCCGACGGCAAGATCGCCAAAGTGGATGACAACACGGCGGCGGTCGGACTCTCTCTGGAAGACAACAGCCAGTATGGCCAGCAGGGCAAACTGGCGTTCTCGGAAGTGAACGTCGACACCGCCACCGGCACCGTGGTGCTGCGTGCGGTGTTCCCGAACCCGCATAATGAACTGCTGCCAGGCATGTATGTGCACGCCAGCTTCCCGCAGGGCATTCAGCAGCAGGGGATTCTGGTGCCGCAGGAGTCGATCATGCATGACACCAAAGGCCAGCCGTATGTTTACGTGGTGAAAAGCGATAACACCATTGAGCAGCGCAGCATTCACACCGGCGAGATGATCAAAGGTGAATGGCTGGTGACCTCCGGCCTGAGCGAAGGTGAAAACGTGGTGGTGAACAATCTGCAAAGTGTGCGTGCCGGGGCGAAAGTCACCACCACCGCCGCCAGCACCCATGACACGCCATCCGCCAACGCTGTCAGTCTGTCGATGACCGACGCAGCAGCGCAATGAGGGGGCGGCATGTCGAAGTTTTTTATTGAACGTCCCATCTTTGCCTGGGTTATCGCGATTATCGTGATGCTGGTGGGCGGGATTGCGGCCATCAGTTTGCCGGTCAATCAGTATCCCAATATCTCCCCACCTGCGGTGTCGATCTCGGTGACTTATCCGGGGGCCAGCGCCGAAACCACCCAGAACACCGTGGTGCAGGTGATTGAGCAGCAGTTGAACGGGTTGGATGGCTTGCGCTATCTGGAATCCAGCAGTGCCTCGGACGGCAGTGCGCAGATCATCGCCACCTTTAACCAGGGCATCAATCCGGATATCGCCCAGGTGCAGGTACAGGACCGCGTCTCGCTGGCGGAATCGCAGTTGCCAACCGACGTGACCCAGCAAGGGATCCGTATCCGTAAGTACCAAAAGAACTTCATGATGGTCATCGGGCTGATCTCTAAAGACGGCAAGCTGAGCAACGGCGATCTCGCGGATATGCTGGTGTCGAAGCTGGAAGATCCGATCTCGCGTACGCCAGGCGTCGGTGACTTTATGGTACTGGGTTCGGAATATGCCATGCGCATCTGGCTCGATCCCGCCAAACTGTACAAGTACAACCTGATGCCGAGTGATGTCACCACCGCCATTGATAACCAGAACGTGCAGGTGTCGTCCGGTTCACTCGGCGGGTTACCGACCATTCAGGGCGCCAAAACGCAGGCCACGGTACTGGGGAAAACTCGCTTCACCACGGTGCAGCAGTTTGAAAATGTGCTGTTGAAAGTGAACAGCGATGGTTCACAGGTGCGTTTGAAAGACGTTGCCAGCGTGGCGCTCGGTCCGCAGAGCTACGGCATTGACGCCACCATGAACGGCAAGCCCGCGGCAGGTATCGCGCTGCGTCTGGCCACCGGGGCGAACGAACTGGATACCGCCAAAGCGGTGCGCCAGACCATAGCCGATCTGAAAGACTCACTGCCGGATAATGTTGAAATTCAGTATCCGTATGACACTTCGCCAGTGGTCAGCGCCTCGATTGAAGAAGTGGTGAAAACGCTAATCGAAGCGGTGGTGCTGGTGTTCTTCGTCATGCTGCTGTTCCTGCAAAACCTGCGCGCCACCCTGATTACTACCCTGGTGGTGCCGGTGGTGTTGCTCGGTACCTTCGGCATCCTGTCGGCCTTCGGTTACAGCATCAACACCCTGACCATGTTCGGTATGGTGCTGGCGATAGGGCTGTTGGTGGATGATGCCATCGTGGTGGTGGAGAACGTCGAGCGTGTGATGCACGAAGAACATCTCGATCCGAAAACCGCCACCATCAAGTCGATGCAGCAGATACAGGGCGCACTGTTTGGTATTGCGCTGGTGCTGTCAGCGGTGCTGCTGCCAATGGCGTTCTTCTCCGGCTCGACCGGGGTGATTTACCGCCAGTTCTCGATCACCATTGTGTCGGCGATGGCGCTGTCGGTGATCATGGCGCTGATCTTTACCCCTGCACTCTGTGCCACCCTGCTCAAACCTTCGGCGGCGGAGCACAAGACCACCGGTTTTGCTGGCTGGTTTAACCGTAAGTTCGACAGCGGCGCGATGCACTATACGCGCGGCGTTAACAACGTTATTTCCCGTCGCGGCCTGTTCCTGGTGATCTACCTGGTGATCGTCGGCGTGACGGGCTTTTTGTTTACGCGTGTGCCCACTACGTTCCTGCCTGCAGAAGATCAGGGCTTGATGATGGTGCAGATGACGCTGCCGGTGAACGCCTCTTCACAGCGTACGCAGCAGGTGATCAACGATCTCAATGACTACCTGCAGAAGAATGAAGCCTCAGTGGTCACCACCACCTTTGGCGTGGCGGGCTTTAACTTTGCGGGTCGCGGCCAGAGTAACGCCATGGCCTTCGTGCGCCTGAAGGACTGGAGCGATCGTACACACAGCGGGCAAAGCGTGCAGGATCTGGCGAACCGGGTGATGGCGCATTTTGCCAACTACAAAAACGCCAAAATCTTCGCCATGGTGCCGCCTGCGGTGATGGAGCTGGGTAACGCCACTGGCTTCGATCTCTATCTCCAGGATACGGGCGCGCACACCCATCAGCAGATGATGGATGCCACGCACCAGTTAATCGATCTGGCCAACAAAGATCCGCATCTGGCGCAGGTGCGCATGAACGGACTGGAAGATGAGCCGCAGTATCAGCTGGAGATCAATGACGAGAAGGCCAGCGCGCTGGGCCTGAGCATGACAGACATCAACAACACGCTGTCAGTGGCGTGGGGTTCCAGCTATATCGATCAGTTTATGTATAACGGCCGTGTGAAAGAGGTTTACCTGATGGGTAAAGCCGATTCACGCGTCACGCCATCCGATCTCGATAAATGGTACTTCCGCAACAGCAGCGGCACCATGGTGCCCTTCTCCGCCTTCGCCAGCGGCAAATGGGTTTACGGCTCGCCACACTTCGAACGCTTTAACGGCCTGACCTCTGAAGAGATCCTCGGATCGCCTGCGGCAGGGCAGAGCACCGGTGAAGCGATGAAAGCGGTGGAACAGCTGGCGAAGCAGTTGCCCAAAGGCTTCCGCGTGCAGTGGTACGGCATTTCGTATGAAGAGCAGGCGTCCGGCAACCAGACTACCCAGCTGTATCTGATCTCGATTCTGGTGGTGTTCCTGTGTCTGGCCGCGCTGTACGAGAGCTGGTCGATTCCGTTCTCAGTGATCATGGTGGTGCCGCTCGGCATTCTCGGCACCATCAGTGCGGTGCTGCTGCGTGGCTTGCAGAACGATGTGTTCTTCCAGGTGGGCTTACTCACCACGGTCGGGCTGGCGGCGAAAAACGCCATCCTGATCGTCGAGTTCGCCAAAGAGCTACATGAACGGGAAGGCAAAACGCTGGTCGAGGCAGCGGTGGAAGCCGCGAGACTGCGTATCCGACCGATTATCATGACGTCGATGGCGTTTATTCTCGGCGTGCTGCCGCTGACTATCTCTAACGGTGCAGGCGCAGGTAGCCAGCACTCGATTGGTACGGCGGTAGCAGGCGGGATGATCACCGCCACCTTCCTCGCCATCTTCTTTGTTCCGATGTTCTACGTGGTGGTTTCGCAGTTCTTCGCCCGCAAGAAAAAAGCATCCGCAGAGGTGACAACGCATGAACACTAAAACTTTCCGTATGGCGCTGCTGCCGCTGGCCATGGCGCTGGCGGGCTGTACGCTGGCACCCCACTATCAGCGCCCCGCAATGCCGGTAGACGCGAAGTACGATCAGCCCACGCCGGTGGGCAACGTGGCGGATCTGCCGTGGCAGAACTTCTTCACTGACGCCACGATGCGCAATCTGATTCAGCTGTCACTCGACAACAACCGTGACCTGCGCGTCGCGGCGCTAAATGTCGAAGAGGCACAGCAGAGCGTCACGGTGCAGCGTGCGGCGTTAATGCCGTCAATCAATGCTACCGCCAGCCAGACCTCGGCGCATGAACCGGCCAACCTCTATAACACCAAGACCAGCGGTGCGGTGACCTATCACGAGTTGAACGCCGGTCTGGGCGTCACCTCGTGGGAGCTGGACTTCTTTGGTCGTTTACAGAGCTTGCGTGATGAAGCGCAGGAAACCTATCTGTCCACCGCCGCGACCGAACGCGCCACGCGCATCTCGCTGATTTCGGAGGTGGCCACCGCCTGGCTAACCTTGAGTTCGGATAACGATCTGCTGCATCTGGCGCAAAATACCGCCAAAAGTCAGCAAGAGTCGTATCGTCTGACGCAACTCAGCTACAACGGCGGGGCCAGTAGCGATCAGGATCTGGCGCAGGCAGAGAGCACGGTGCGGGCTGCGCAGGCGGATGTGGCGAGCTATACGCGTCAGGTACGGCAGGATGTGGATGCGCTGCGCTTGCTGGTGGGCACCGATCTGCCCGCTACCTTGTTGTCCCACGCGACGCTGGACGTCAACTGGCAGTTCCCGGCCACGCCAGCGGGCTTGCCATCTGATCTGTTGACGCGTCGTCCGGATATCATGGCCGCAGAACATACCCTGAAAGCGGCGAATGCCAATATTGGCGCAGCGCGTGCCGCGTTCTTCCCGAGCATCACGCTGACCGCTTCTGGCGGATCGACCAGCAGTTCGCTCGGCAGTTTGCTGGGCGGCGGCACCGGCGCCTGGTCATTCGTACCCTCAATAAATCTGCCGATCTTTGACGGCGGCAAAAACGAGGCTAATCTCAACATCGCGCACATCGAGAAACGCATTGAAATTGCTGACTATGAGAAAGCGATTCAAACCGCGTTCAAAGAGGTGAATGATGCGCTGGCCGGTCAGGATACCTGGCAGGATCAGCTGACAGCGCTGCAACAGGAGGTCGGTGCTAATCAACGCGATTACGACTATTCCGAAATGCGCTTTAAGCAAGGTGTAGACAATTATCTCAATGTATTAGTGGCCCAGCGATCGCTTTACAGTTCGCAGCAGTCGTTAATCAGTGCACATCTGGGCCAGTTGAGCGAGAAAATCACCTTGTATAAAGCCTTAGGAGGCGGTTGGAAGGCCTGAGTGCCTTAACGTTACCCTTACGGTTTCTCCATGGAAATTCCATGGCACTTCAGCTGATAATACAAGCAGTGATGATTTCCTTTGAAATAATCCCCTGTTAGTGCAGGGGATTTTCCTTTTTCCTGTTTATCTGAAGAGTCCGATGACAATTAATTCCCCTGGCAAATCGCGTTTCCACTGGCTGAAATGGCTACTCATTTTACTTGTTGTGTTAATCGTGGCTGGCGTGATTTGGCGCGTTGTCGGCGGCCATGGCGGTGCGCCGGGCGGCATGCCACCAGGAGGCGGAAAAGGCGGTCATCGCGGGGGCGCAGGTGGACCTCCGGGCATGGCGATGATGGGCGGCAGTGCCACGCTGGTGCACAGTGGCGTGGCCACGACGGCCAACGTGCCGGTGTATCTCAATGCGCTGGGCACGGTGATCCCCAATGCCAGCGTTACCGTGACCAGCCGCGTAGCGGGTCAACTGGAAAAAGTGTTCTTTACCGAAGGGCAAAAAGTCGAGGCCGGACAGCTGCTGGCGCAGATCGATCCACGCAGCTATCAGGCGACACTGGCGCAGTATCAGGGCGATCTCAATCAGAACCAGGCATTGCTGAAAAGCGCCGAGTTGACGCTGGCCCGCTACAAAAAACTGGCGGCCCAGGACTCGTTGTCACGCCAGGATCTCGACACGCAAACGGCCACCGTTGGGCAGTACAAAGGCGCAGTGGCAGCCGATCAGGCGCAGATCGCCAGTGCAAAGCTGGATATTGAATACGCGCGCATCACCTCGCCAGTCAGCGGCCGTGTTGGCCTGCGTTTGGTCGATCCCGGCAATATGGTGCAAACCACTGATACTACGGGCATTGTGGTGGTGACGCAGATGCAGCCCGCAGCCGTGACCTTCAGCGTGCCGCAGAGCAATATCGCGCAGCTCACCAAAGCGCTGCATAACGGGCAGAGTTTACCGGCGGTGGCTTTTGATCAGGACAACAGCACCCAACTGGCTCAAGGCAGCGTGCAGTTCATTAGCAACCAGATCGATACCAGCACCGGCACCATCGAGCTGAAAGCCACTTTCCCGAATGAAGATGAGTCGCTGTTTGCCAATCAGTTTGTCAACCTGCGCCTGCAAACCAACATTCTGAATAACGCCACGGTGATCCCGGCGCAGGCGCTGCAACTGAGCAGCGACGGCAGCTTTGTGTTTGTGATCAATCAAGACAACACCGTGACGCGCAAAGCCGTGACCACCGGCCCGGCGTTTGGTGAAGATCAGCAGTCGATCCTAAAAGGTGTCGAGCCGGGCGAGCGTCTTGTTACCGAAGGCATCGATCGCCTGACCAACGGCAGTAAAGTCTCTCTGGCCGATGACAGCAAAACTGCCACAGCGGCCAAAAAATGAATCCGTCACGTCTGTTTATCCAGCGTCCCGTCGCCACCATCTTGCTGATGGTCGGCGTGCTGATTTCCGGGATCTTTGCCTATAAATTCCTCTCCACCTCGGCGCTGCCGCAGGTGGATTATCCGACCATTCAGGTCACCACCCTGTATCCCGGGGCCAGCCCGGATGTGATGGCATCGTCTGTGACCTCACCGCTGGAACGCCAGCTGGGGCAGATGGCCGGTTTAAGCCAGATGACCTCCACCAGCTCCGGTGGCTCCTCGATCATCACGCTAAAATTCAGCCTCGATCTGTCGCTGGATGTCGCCGAGCAGGAAGTGCAGGCGGCGATCAATGCCGCCAACAACCTGCTGCCGAGCGATCTGCCCAATCCGCCGACCTATAAAAAGGTCAACCCGGCGGATACGGCGGTGATTACGCTGGCGGCCAGCTCGGATAACCTGCCGCTGACGCAGGTGCAGGATCTGGTGAACACCCGCGTGGCGCTGAAGCTGTCGCAGATTAACGGCGTCGGCATGGTGACATTGGCAGGTGGTCATCAGCCAGCTATCCGCGTGCAGATGGACCCGAAAGCGCTGGCGGCACACAAGCTGTCGCTGGAAGACGTGAATACGTTGATCAGCAACAGCAACGTCAATGGCTCAAAAGGCGGCTTCGATGGCAAATACCATTCGGTGACCATCGATGCCAACGATCAGCTGCGCACCGCCGATGAGTACGGCAATCTGATCATCACCTATCAGAACGGTGCCGCACTGCGCCTGAAAGACATCGCGCACATTGAACAGGGTCCGGAAAACAGCTTCCAGTCGGCGTGGGCCAATAACAGCCCGGCGATTGTGATCAGCGTGCAGCGCCAGCCTGGTGCCAACGTGATTCAGGTGGTGGACAGCATCAAAGCGCAGCTGCCAACCCTGCAGGCCGCGTTGCCCGATGGCGTGAAGATGAGCATCTTGTCGGATCGCACCCAAACCATCCGTGCATCCATCAGCGACGTGCAGTTTGAGCTGATGCTGTCGGTGGCGCTGGTGGTGATGGTCACCTTCCTGTTCCTGCGCAATGTGGCGGCGACGCTGATTCCAAGCGTGGCGGTGCCGCTGTCACTGATTGGCACTTTCGGCGTGATGTATCTGGCCGATTTCAGCCTGAATAACCTGTCGCTGATGGCGCTGACCATCGCCACCGGCTTCGTCATCGATGATGCGATTGTGGTAGTGGAGAACATTTCGCGTCGGCTGGAAGAGGGCGAAACGCCGATGCAGGCGGCGCTGAAAGGCTCGCAGCAGATCGGCTTCACCATCATCTCGCTGACCTTCTCGCTGATTGCAGTACTGATTCCGCTGCTGTTTATGGGCGATGTGGTAGGGCGCTTGTTCCGCGAGTTCGCCATTACGCTGGCGGTGTCGATTCTGGTGTCGATGGTGGTGTCACTGACGCTAACGCCAATGCTGTGCGCTTACCTGTTGCAGCATATCCCGGAAGAGAAGCAGTCGCGCTTCTCGCGCAAGGGCGGGCAAATTTTCGATAAGCTGGTGCGTGGCTATGACCGTCTTCTGACCGTGGTGCTGAACCATCAGAAGTTGACGTTACTGGTGGCGCTGGCGACCTTTGCGCTGACAGCGCTGCTGTATATCGCCATCCCGAAAGGCTTCTTCCCGACACAGGATACCGGACTGATTCAGGGTGTCACCGTGGCGTCGCAGGATGTGTCGTTTAGCGAGATGTCGAAGCGTCAGCAGGCGCTGGCGAAAGTGATTCTGCAGAACCCG
Organism: Pantoea sp. USMM079; assembly: GCF_037153115.1. Taxonomy (NCBI): domain Bacteria; kingdom Pseudomonadati; phylum Pseudomonadota; class Gammaproteobacteria; order Enterobacterales; family Erwiniaceae; genus Pantoea; species Pantoea sp. USMM079. The sequence goes on along the minus strand of NZ_JBBCKX010000009.1, from coordinate 6,186 downwards.
TCGGTGGATAGCCTCTCTTCCACCATCGGGATTGACGGCAGCAACACCAGCCTCAACAGTGGCCGTATCCAAATCAACCTGAAGTCGTTTGATGAGCGCGATGACAAAGCCGATGTGGTGATCAAACAGCTGCAGCAGGCGGCGGAGCAGGTGGCGGGCATTCAGCTCTATCTGCAACCGGCGCAGGATTTGACGGTCAACGATCAGGTCACGCCGAGCCAGTATCAGTTCACGCTGGATGACGCAGACAGTGAAAACCTGGTGAGCTGGACGCCGAAGATGGTGGCGGCCTTGCAGCAGCGCCCGGAATTTAACGGCGTGGTGAGTAACCTGCAGGATCAGGGCCGTGTCGCCTATGTCGAACTGAACCGCGACAAAGCCGCGCGCTACGGCATTACCGCCTCGGATGTGGATACGGCGCTTTACAACAGCTTCGGTCAGCGTCTGGTTTCCACCATCTTTACCCAGGCCAATCAGTATCGTGTGGTGCTGGAAGTGGCACCGCAGTATCAGCAGTCACCAGCGTCGTTTGATGATGTTTATCTGCCGGTGAGCAGCAGTTCCAGCACATCAACCAGCAGCAGTTCGGGCAGCACATCCAGCAGCAGCTCAACCACCAGTTCCGACAGCGACACCACCACCACGGGCATGGTGAAACTGACCTCAATTGCCACCATTCACCAGCGCACCGGTTCACTGATGCATATGCGTCTGAATCAGTTCCCGGCGGTGATGGTGTCGTTCAATCTCAACAGCGGTTATTCGCTGGAGGATGGGCAGAAGGCGATTGCCGAAGTGACGCAGCAGCTGGATCTGCCATCCAGCATTACGCTGCGCTATCAGGGGGAAACCTCGGCATTCCAGAGCGCGACCGGTAACACGCTGTGGCTGATTCTGGCCGCACTGATCACCATGTATGTGGTGTTGGGCATCCTGTACGAGAGCTTTATTCATCCGGTGACGATTCTCTCGACGCTGCCATCAGCGGCGGTGGGTGCGCTGTTGACGTTATTACTGGCGGGCAGTGAGTTCAGCTTGATTGCGCTGATCGGGGTGATATTGCTGATCGGCATCGTGAAGAAGAACGCGATTATGATGATCGACTTCGCGCTGGAGGCCGAAAACAAGCAGGGCATGAGTGCGCGTGATGCGATTCATCAGGCCTGCTTGCTGCGCTTCCGTCCGATCCTGATGACCACCATGGCGGCATTGCTCGGTGCACTGCCGCTGATGCTGGCCTCAGGATCCGGCGCCGAACTGCGTCAACCGCTTGGTCTGGTAATTGTCGGGGGGTTGATTGTCAGCCAGGTGCTGACGCTGTTCTCCACGCCGGTGATTTATCTGTGGTTCGATGGCATTGCGCAGCGCGGCAAGCGCTATATGCAGCGTAAACAGCAGCAGGCGCGGAGCGAGTAATGAACCTCACCAGACTGTTTATCTTCCGTCCGGTCACCACGTTGCTATTAACGTTGTCGATCATGCTGCTCGGTTTGCTGGGTTATCGGCTGTTGCCGGTGGCTCCTCTGCCGCAGGTGGATTTCCCGACCATTATGGTCAGCGCCAGCTTAGCCGGTGCCAGCCCGGAGACCATGGCGGCCACGGTGGCGACGCCGCTGGAGCGCTCGCTCGGGCAGATCGCGGGCGTCACCGAAATGACTTCGACCAGTTCGCAGGGCTCCACCAGCGTGATTTTGCAGTTTGATCTCGACCGCGACATCAACGGCGCGGCGCGCGATGTGCAGGCGGCGATCAACGCCGCGCGCAGTCTGCTGCCGAGCGCGATGGAATCACTGCCGACCTATCGCAAAGCTAACCCGTCCGATGCACCGATTGTGATGCTGGCGTTGACCTCCGCCACGCGCACGCCGGGTGAGCTCTACGACCTGGCCGAGAGCAAAATTGAGCAGGCGATGGGGCAGGTCAAGGGCGTGGGCGAAGTGTCACTAATGGGCAGCGCCTTGCCCGCCGTGCGTATCGATCTGCAACCGCTCAAGCTGGCGCAATACGGCATCTCGCTGGACACGGTGCGTGAAGCCATCGCCAACAGCACCACCAACAAACCCAAGGGCATTCTGCAGGGTAGCCAGCAATCATGGGTGGTGGACAGCAACGGTCAGTTAGATAAAGCGGCGCAGTATCAGGATCTGATCGTCAGCTATAAAGACGGCAAAGCGGTGCGCCTGCACGATGTCGCCACCGTCTACGATTCGGTGGAAGATCAGTATCAGGCCGGTTTCCTCAATTCGCAGCCGTCAGTCATGGTGGGCATTAAGCGCCAGGCCGGTGCCAATATGCTCGACACCATTGATGCCATCAAAGCGCAGTTGCCAGCGCTGGAAAAAGATCTGCCTGCGGATACCCAGTTGAAAGTGGTGGTGGATCGTTCCCCGACGGTGCGTGAATCTTTGTACGACACCGAAGAGACGCTGCTGATCGCCATGCTGTTGGTGATCGCGGTGGTGTTTGTGTTCCTGCGTAACGTGCAGGCGGTGGTGATCCCGGCGCTGGCACTCCCGGTGTCGTTGATTGGCACCTGTGCGGTGATGTATCTGCTGGGCTACAGCCTCGATAACCTGTCGCTGATGGCACTGATCATCGCCACTGGATTTGTCGTCGATGATGCCATCGTGGTGCTGGAGAACATTACCCGCCATATCGAAGAAGGTTTGAGTCCGCTGCGGGCGGCGCTAAAAGGCGCGCAGGAAGTGAGTTTCACTGTGCTGTCGATGACTATGTCGCTGGTGGCGGTGTTTATCCCGATCCTGCTGATGGGCAGTATTGTCGGTCGTCTGTTCCGCGAGTTTGCGGTGACGCTCACCGTCTCGCTGTTGATCTCGATGTTTGTCTCGCTGAGCCTGACGCCGATGCTATGCGCGCGGCTGCTGAAGCCAAAACCGAAAGTCAGCAAGCGCCCGCATCCGCTATATCAGTTTATCGAAAACCAGCTCAATGCTTTGCTGGCAGCCTACTCGCGTGGTCTGGCGTGGGTGATGGCGCACCAGAAGATCACCATGTTCAGCCTGGTGCTGACGGTGTTGCTCAACCTGTTTCTGTTCACCGTGGTGCAGAAGGGCTTCTTCCCCAATCAGGATACCGGCCTGCTGATGGGCGCACTGCGCGCCGATCAAAACATCTCGTTCCAGGCGATGAAGCCGAAGATGCTGGAGTTCACCAAGATCATCCAGTCCGATCCCGCTGTGGACAGCGTGATGTCGTCGATGGGCAGCGGCATGTTTGGCTCGCGCAATAGCGCCAACTTCTTTGTGCGTCTTAAAGACTTTAGCGATCGCGATGCCACGGCCACCGAAGTCGCCAATCGACTGAGCCTGAAGACCAGCCATATCGCCGGGGCGCAGATGTTCCTGATGGCGGCGCAGGATCTGCATATTGGTGGGCGCAGTGCCAACGCCACCTATCAATACAGCTTGCAGGCGGACGATCTGGATGTGCTGCGCGAGTGGACGCCGAAAGTGCAGGCCGCGCTGGCGGCGATCCCACAGCTCAACAGCGTGGACTCCGATTCGCAAACCGGCGGCCAGGAAGTGGTGATCAATATCGATCGCGACCGCGCGCAACGCCTTGGCGTGAATGTGCAGATGCTGGATACCATGCTGAACAACGCCTTCAGCCAGCGCCAGGTCGCCACGCTCTATCACACGCTGAATCAGTATCATGTGGTGATGTCGTTGCAGGACAGCTACACGCGCGATCCGGAGATTTTGAAAGAGCTGTATGTGATTAACGACAGCGGCGATCGCGTGCCGCTCTCTGCTTTCGCCAGCTTCAAAGGCGGTAATGCGCCGCTGTCGGTGGCGCATCAGGGTCAGTCGGCCACCAGCACCGTTGCCTTTAACCTGAATGATGGTGTGTCACTGGAGCAGGCGCAGGCGCTGATTAAACAGGCGATGGCGCAGCTCGGCCTGCCGTCCACCATTCAGGCCGGATTTGCCGGTACCGCAGCCGCCTTTGCACAGCTGACCGCCACCATGCCGTGGCTGATTATTGCCGCACTGGCGGCGGTGTATATCGTGCTGGGCGTGCTGTATGAGAGCTACATCCATCCCATCACCATTCTTTCGACACTGCCATCGGCGGGGGTTGGCGCGCTGCTGCTGCTGCTGCTCACCAATACCCAACTGACGGTGATTGCCCTGATCGGCATCATTCTGCTAATCGGCATCGTGAAGAAGAACGCCATCATGATGATCGACTTTGCAATCCATGCTGAGCGCACGCAGGGCATGTCGCCGAAGCAGGCGATCACGCAGGCCTGTCTGATGCGTTTCCGTCCGATCATGATGACCACGCTGGCCGCCTTCTTTGGTGCTTTGCCGCTGGCATTGGGCAGCGGCGGCGATGCGGATTTACGCAGTCCGCTTGGCATCGCAATTGCCGGCGGTCTGGCACTCAGCCAGTTGTTAACCCTGTTTACCACGCCGGTTGTTTATCTCTGGCTCGATAGTTTAAGCCGCGCCACCAAACGTCAGTGGCAGCGCATGCGTCATGTGGAATCCTGATCGATGAAAAATGTTCTGAAATTTACCCCGATGGTAGTGGCACTGTTGCTGGCGGGTTGTGCGGTGGGGCCGGATTATCAGCGCCCCACCATGGCGATTCCGACGCATTTTAAAGAAGCCAAAGGCTGGCAGCAGGCCACGCCGCAGGATGAGCAGAGCAAAGGCGACTGGTGGTCGGTGTATCACGATGCCACGCTGGATAGCCTGTTGCGTCAGGTGAGCATCTCCAACCAGAACGTGGCGAGCTATGCCGCGCAGTACCGTGAAGCGCAGGCGCTGACCTCGCAGTCGCGCGCGGCACTATTCCCGTCGGTAAGCTACGACGTCAGCAGCACGCGCAGCGGTAGTCGCGCCAGCACCACCGGGCAGCGCAGCGTCAGCAACGCGCATGCCGCCGATCTCAGCGCCAGCTGGGAGCTGGATTTGTGGGGCAAACTGCGCCGTACGCTGGAAGAGAACAAAGCCAGCGCGCAGGCGAGTAAGGCCGAACTGGCGAATATCACCCTAAGTGCCCAATCGGAGCTGGCGCAGGATTACTTCCAGCTGCGCATCCTCGACGAAAAAATTGCTCTGTATCAGCGCAGTATCGATGCCTATCAGCGCTATCTAACGGTGATTCAGAATAAGTACTCGGCGGGCAGCGAATCTCGCGCCACGCTGGCACAGGCGCAGATGCAACTGGAGAGCGCGCGCGCCTCAGCACAGGATTATCAGTGGCAGCGCGCGCAGTCGGAACACGCCATTGCGCTGTTGCTGGGCCGTGCACCGGCTGATTTCTCGCTGCCAGTGGCGAAGCTGGATGCCACGCTGCCAGCCATCCCTAACAGCCTGCCTTCTGCGTTGTTGCAGCGTCGTCCGGATATTGCTTATGCCGAACGTAACGTGGCAGCGGCCAATGCGGCGGTGGGCGTAGCGATTGCCGGTTACTATCCCGATCTGACGTTAAGTGCCACGGGCGGCGTGAGTTCATCGGCCATCAACAGTCTGTTCTCACTGCCAAACCGCGTCTGGTCATTAGGGCCGGAGCTGAGCGGCACGCTGCTGGACTTCGGTGCCACCTCAGCCAAAGTGGAGCAGGCCCGCGCCGCCTATGACGCCAGCGTGGCGGATTATCGCCAGTCGGTGCTGACGGCGATGGGGGAAGTGGAAGATTATCTGGTGCAGCTGAATACGCTGAAGGGCGAGATAGCTTCACAGCAGCTGGCGACCAGCGCTGCGCAGGAGTCAGCACGCGTGACGCGCAATCAGTATGATGCCGGAATGATTGATTACCTTGATGTGGCGACCACCGAAAACAGCAGTCTGAGTGAGCAGCAGAGCTTGCTGTCACTGCAGAACACCCAGTGGGTGAGCAGCGTTGAGCTGATCGCCGCGCTAGGCGGGGGTTGGCAGGGGTGATTTTAACCGCTCCAGGTGTATAGCCCCTCTCAATGTTATGCACCTAAGCTAATGGGCGTATGGTCCTTCTCAATGATATGCACCTAAGCTAATAAGCAGGCTGGGGGCGCTTTGGGGAGGGCAATCCGCAGCGCCGAACAGAATGAGTCTGCCAGGATAGCCCGCAGCTACCGTCTTGCACGTCAAGCCGCTACTGCGTAATTCTCGTCATATCTCTGCTGTTTCATCAGCACACCGAAGCAGATATGCACCAGCTTTCTCATCACACCAC